>DQIA01000068.1:0-19930 GCA_003525905.1 Clostridiales bacterium | reverse complement strand
CCGCTCTGGCGCGGGATGCCGAATTTCCCGGGGAATTCGCTGTGCACATGCGCAATGGGACGGAGAACGCAGGTTTCTTCCATGCTTGCCCTCCTTACAGCTGCGAGAACACGTCGCCGAGCGAGGCGTGCAGCACAAGCCCGGCCATGTCGTCATAGGGTGTCTCGTCGCGGTTGATGAGGGCGAGACGGCCGCCGCGGTAATAGCCGAGCAGGCCCGCAGCGGGGTAGACGGTGAGGCTTGTCCCGCCGACGAGCAGCACATCGGCATGCCGGATGGCGGAAATGGCCCCGGCCAGCGTTTTCTCGTCGAGCGCCTCCTCATAGAGCACGACGTCGGGCTTCACGATGCCGCCGCAGGTGCAGCGGGGGATGCCCTTTGCATCGCGGACGAATTCACCGGGATAGAATTTGCCGCATTTCATGCAGTAATTGCGCAGAACGCTGCCGTGCAGCTCATAGACGCGCTTGCTCCCGGCCTTCTGGTGCAGGCCGTCGATGTTCTGCGTGACGACGGCGGCCAGATGTCCCTCCTGCTCCAGTCGGGCGAGCACGCGGTGCGTGACGTTCGGCTCAAAGCCGAGCGGGAGCATTTTTTCGCGGTAGAACCGGTAAAAATACTCCGGATTTTTCAGAAAGAAGCTGTGGCTGATGATCGTCTCGGGCGGGTAGTCGAATTTCTGGTGGTACAGGCCGTCTACGCTGCGGAAATCGGGAATGCCGCTTTCCGTGCTGACGCCGGCGCCGCCGAAAAACACCATGCGCTTACTCTCTGCGATCCAGCTGCGCAGCTGCTCGATCTTCGTCTTCATCTGCGATCTCCCTCAGAATTTTTTTGTCCTCCTTGCTGTCGAGCCGCAGAGCGGCATACAGGTCGGGGCGGCGCTCCCGCGTGCGGAGAATGGACTGCTTCCTGCGCCAGCGTGCGACCTTGGCGTGGTCGCCGGAGAGCAAAATATCCGGCACGCGCAGGCCGTGCCACTCGGCGGGGCGGCTGTATTGGGGATACTCCAATGTGCCCGCCCAGTGGCTCTCGTCCTCAAAGCAGGCCGCATCGGACAGCACGCCCGGCACAAGGCGGCAGACGGCGTCCGTAATGGCCATGGCCGGGATCTCACCGCCGGTGACGACGAAATCGCCGATGGAAAGCTCCTCGTCAACGCACTCGTCGATGAAGCGCTGGTCGATGCCTTCGTAATGCCCGCAGACAAAAACAAGATTGTCCATTTTTGCCAGACGGCGGGCGTCGCTCTGGTCAAACACATGCCCGGCGGGGGAGAGGTAGATCGTGCGGACGGGCGCACCTGCCTCATCGCAGACATGACACCAGCAGCGGTAGAGCGGATCTGCCTGCAGCACGGCACCGTGGCCGCCGCCGTAGGGGTAGTCGTCCACCTGATTCTGCCGGTTCGCAGTGTAATCCCGGATCTGGTGCGTTTCGATGCGGAGAATGCCGCGCTCCTGCGCGCGGCCGAGGATAGACTCGCTCAGCACGTCGCCGACGGTGTCCGGGAAGAGCGTCATGATATCAATTCTCATCGATTGCCATTCCTTCGATCAGGTGCAGGCGCACATAGCCCTCGTTAACGCGAATTTCGCGGACGAATTCCCTGACGGCCGGGACCATGTAGCGCTTCTCACCCGCGATGACATAGACGTCGCTCGACGGCATGGTCAGCACGTCCTCGATGCGGCCAAGTTCTGCGCCGTCCTCGTCCAGCGCGCGGCATCCAATGAGATCGGCAATGAAAACGCTGCCCTCCGGCAGCTTTGCCTCGCTCCGGTCGATGCAGACGCGCTTGCCGCGCAGAGCCATGCCCTGCTCCGGCGTGTCGATGCCCTCGAGGCTTGCCAGCACGCACGTCTTGTGCACGCGGGCGGAGCGGACGGCATAGGGGCGGCCGTCCAGATAGAACGTATCAAATTGCAGCAGGAATTCGGGGCCGTCCGCCCACGGCAGGATCTTGACCTCTCCCTGCACGCCGTGGGTGCTGACGATCTCGCCCGCCTCCAGATATTTTTTCTGCATGCTGTCCTCCTGCTCAGAGCTTGTCATAGGTCTTTTCCAGAAAACGCTCGGCCTTGACGATCACGCGCTCGTGCTGTGCATGGCCGATCTCGCCCGCCTCGTCGTAGGCTGTGACGGTGAAGGTGATCTTTTTGCCGTCGACCGCCGTGACGACGGATTCTGCGCGGACTTCCATGCCGACGGGCGTGGCGGCTGTGTGGAAAAGCTGCAGGGAAACGCCGACGGACGTCTCGCCCTCGGCCAGATACGGCGCGATGCTCTCGCAGGCGGCGCCCTCCATCAGGGCGGCCATGCAAGGCGTTGCATAGACGAGCAGATCGCCGGAGCCGACGGACTTTGCAGTGTCCTCCTGCTCGACGAGCGTCTCGCTGTGGCCCTGCAGTCCAATTTCAATTGCCATTGTCATAATCCTCCAAATGGACCTGAGGCAGCACCGCATCCTTGCACCTTCGGCCTTCGCCGGATATTTTTTGCCGAATGCTCTTGCGGAATTGTGCGGTGCCAGCCTGATTTCTCACATAGTATAGTACCAAATTTGCAGGGTCAGGTCAATGCAAAACAAAAATAAAGATTGCCATTTTGGCGATTCCGGGCTATAATCTGGGTAATAACATATGCATGAGAGGTGCAGTATGAAAACGAATGAAAAACTCAATCTGACCATGCTCTGCGATTTTTACGAGCTGACCATGGGCAACGGCTACTTTGTGGACGGGAAGGCGGATCAGATCTGCTATTTTGACGTCTTCTTCCGCAATGTTCCGGACGGCGGCGGCTTTGCCATTGCGGCAGGTCTGGAGCAGGTGGTCGAGTATATCCGCGATCTGCATTTTTCTGAGGACGACCTCGCCTATCTCCGCGGCCGCGGCATCTTTGACGAGGGCTTCCTGCACTATCTGGAGAATTTCCACTTCACGGGCGACATCTACGCCGTGCCGGAGGGCACGCCGGTCTTCCCGCGCGAGCCGATCCTGACGGTCCGCGCCCCGGCCATCGAGGCGCAGCTCGTCGAAACGTATATTTTGCTTGCGCTGAACCACCAGAGCCTCATTGCCACAAAGGCCAACCGCGTCGTCCGCGCGGCGGAGGGCCGCCGCGTGCTGGAGTTCGGCTCCCGCCGGGCGCAGGGCGCGCAGGCTGCCATCCTTGGCGCGCGCGCTGCCTACATCGGCGGCTGCGACGGCACGGCCTGCACGATCTCCGATCAGCTCTACGGCGTGTTCGCGGGCGGCACGATGGCCCATTCGTGGGTGCAGATGTTCGACAGCGAATATGAGGCCTTCAAGCGCTACTGCGAGCTGTACCCGACGAACGCCGTTCTGCTCGTCGACACCTACAACACGCTCAAGAGCGGTGTGCCGAACGCCATCCGCGCGTTCAACGAGGTGCTGCGTCCGCTTGGCATCCGCAAGTGCGGTATCCGCCTCGACTCCGGCGATATGACGTACCTGACGAAGAAGGCCCGCAAAATGCTCGACGAGGCCGGCTGGCCGGAATGTGAAATTTCCGTGTCGAATTCGCTGGACGAATACCTCATTCAGGACCTGCTGCGGCAGGGCGCACAGATCGACATGTTCGGCGTCGGTGAGCGCCTCATCACTGCCAAGAGCGAGCCGGTGTTCGGCGGCGTATATAAGCTCGTTGCCGTCGAGCGCCCGGACGGGACGATCGAGCCGAAGATCAAAATTTCCGAGAACGTCGGCAAGATCACGAATCCGCATTTCAAAAAGCTCTACCGCTTCTACGGCGCGGACACGGGCAAGGCCATTGCGGACTATCTCTGCCTGCACGACGAGACCGTGAACGACGGCGAGGATCTGGAAATTTTCGATCCGGAGGCGACTTGGAAGCGCAAGAAGGTCTATAACTTCCATGCCCGCGAGCTGCAGGTCCCCGTGTTCCGGAACGGCGAGCTCGTCTACCAGCTCCCAACGCTCGACGAAATTCGCTCCTATTGCCGGGAGCAGGTCGACACACTTTGGGACGAGGTCAAGCGATTTGACAACCCGCATACCTACTATGTGGACCTCTCTCAGAAGCTCTGGGAGATCAAATACCGTCTGCTGAAGGACAACGCCTGCGGAGAGCACCATGCGTAAGCGCGGCGCGGCGGCTCGGATGGCCCTGTGCGGTGTGCTTGCCGCGTTGGCGGTCGCGCTGATGTTCCTCGGCGGGACCGTGCCGTTTGCCTCCATCGCCTGCCCGGTGCTGGCCTCGCTCGTGCTCATCCCGGTCTACTGCGAGTGCGGCTGGAAATGGGGCCTGCTGTGGTACGCCGCCGTGGCCGCTCTGGCCGCGCTGCTGGTGCCGGAGAAGGAAGCGGCCGTACTGTTCGTGTTCTTCGGCTACTATCCCATGCTGCGAAAGCTCATCGGCAGGCTGCGCGTGCGCGCGGCTGCGTGGGCGGTCAAGCTCGTGTATGTCAATGCGGCGGTCTTTGCGGCCTATGGCCTGATGCTCTATGTGTTCCATCTGACGGCTGTCATGGAGGACTTTGAGGGCATGGGAAAGGCCATGCTGGCCGTGCTCCTTGTGCTGGCAAACGTGACGTTCGTGATCTATGACGTGCTTATCGCGCGGCTGGAGATCTATTATCACGTCCGCCTGCGCCCGAAGCTGCATCTGTGAATAAACGTGTAAAAATGGGAGACTGTGCGGCTGCACAGTCTCCCACGATTTTTTTCAGCCGGCCAGCAGGGTGACGGCGATGCCCGCCAGCACGCTGAAGCCATAGAGAATGGCAACGACGGCGGCGTTTTCCTTCCAGTTCCGGTTCGTGCGCAGCAGCACGAGCAGGCCGATCCCGGCGTTGGACAGCAGGCCCACGAACAGGCCGCCGAGGCCGAGCACGCCGCTCAGGTAGGACTCCGTCACGACGACGGAAACGGAGCAGTTCGGGATGAGACCGAACAGGGCGAGGATGAGCTCTCCAAGGACGGGGCGGTTCAGCACCGTGCCGGACAGGCGTTCCACGCCGATATAATGGAACAGCAGATTCAGCGCGAAGTTCACCGCGATGAGCATGGCGGCGATCTTCAGCGTATGGCGTAGGGCGGCGAGGAACACGCTGCCCTCTTCCTCGTCACAGTCGCAGTGCTCGCGTTCGCAGAAGCTGTGGATGCTTTTCTGCGCGCGGAACCAGCGGCCGAACAGCAGATCCGCCAGATAACCGAGCAGGATGCCGAGCGCAGCCTTCGAAAGCGTGATGAGAACGATGGTCTTCCACGAGATGCCGCTGCTCTCCGTCAGCGAGGAGAGAAAAATGGGCAGCATCTCGTCCGATGTGGCAAAGAACACGGCCAGCATGGTACCGACGGTGATGGAGCCGGTGGAGAACAGCGTGGCGGCCGCGCCCGAGATGCCGCACTGCGGCACAATGCCGAGCAGGCCGCCCAGCGCGGGACCGGCCCGGCGGGAATAGCGGCGCAGCAGGCCTTCGTTCAGGCGGCTGCTGCGCTCGAGCAGCTCCATGAGGAGATAGGCGAGAAATAAAATGGGGATGCTCAGCAGGCCGTCCTTCAGGCCGTCCAGCAGGGCGGAGAGAACGGCGCTCCAGCCGGTCATATCGGCGGAGGCGGCCCCATGCAGAAACAGTGGCGTCAAGTTCGTGGCTCCTTTGTGTGGAAAATCGGCTACCATTATACCGGAACGGCCGAAAAAAAGCAATCGATTTTGCAAAAATCCCCGGACGCATTTGCGCCCGGGGAAAAAGGTCTTGCTTCGCTTACAGCGCGCAGTAGGCAGCGGCGGTCTTCGCGGCCAGACGGGCGTTGTTGTAGACAAGCTGGATGTTGGAGGCGAGGCTGTTGCCGCCGGTCAGGTCCTTGACCTTCGCCAGCAGGAACGGCGTCGTGGCCTTGCCGTGGATACCGGCTGCCTTGGCTTCCTCGATGGCCTCGTCGATGGCCTTGTTGATGACATCCGGATCCATGGAATATTCCTCGGGGATCGGGTTCGTCACGAGCATGCCGCCGCGCAGGCCGAGCTCGTGCTGGGTCTTGAAGGCCTTGGCCAGCTCTTCCGGCGTGTCGATCTCATAGTCGACGGAGAAGCCGGACTTGCGGGTGTAGAAGGCGGGCAGCTCCTTCGTGCCGTAGCCGATGACGGGCACGCCGTGGGTCTCGAGGTACTCAAGGGTCAGGCCGAGGTCCAGAATGGACTTTGCACCGGCGCAGACGACCATGACGGGCGTGGAGGCCAGCTCTTCCAGATCGGCAGAGATGTCCATGGTCGTCTCGGCACCGCGATGCACGCCGCCGATGCCGCCGGTGGCGAACACCTTGATGCCGGCCATATGAGCGATGATCATCGTGGTGGTGACGGTCGTTGCGCCGTCTTCGCCGCGGGCGCACAGGACAGCCAGATCGCGGCGGGAGGCCTTGGCGATGGCGGTGCCCTTCTTGCCGAAGTACTCGATCTCCTCTGCGGTCAGACCGGCCTTCAGGCGGCCGCCGATGATGGCGATGGTAGCGGGGACGGCGCCGTTCTCGCGGATGATGCGCTCGACCTCCAGAGCGGTCTGCACATTCTGCGGATAGGGCATGCCGTGGGAGATGATGGTGGATTCCAGAGCGACGACGGGCTTACCGGCGGCAATGGCCTCGGCGACCTCGGGCTTTACGTCAAGAAACTTGTTGAGCTGCATGATAAATATCCTCCTGTATCAAGAAATGAAAAATTTACAAATTTATTTTGCGGCCATGCGGCTGCGGACTGTGTCGGCAGACATGGCAGGGTTGATGGTTTCTTCGCCCTCGATGGCGATAGCGGCGGCTGCCGCGGCGGCACGCGCCGTTTCGGCCAGCGCCGTGCCCTCGAGATAGGCCCAGGCCAGCGCGGCCATGAAGGCATCGCCGGCACCGGTGGCGTTGCGCATCTGCGCGGGGATGCAGGGCTGCATCAGCATTTCCTTCTGGTCGGCGGCGAACACGCCCTGCGTGCCAAGGGAGATGAACACGCGGTGCAGACCGGTCTCGAGCAGTCTGGAAGCCGCAAGGCGCAGGCTGGCTTCGTCCGTGATCTGCACGCCGGAGAGAAGCTCGGCCTCAATGCGGTTCGGCTTGAGCGTGTGGACCCTGCCGAGCACGGGCTGGACCTTGCGCGCCTTCGCCGTGGAGACGGTATCGACGAACACAGGGGGGGTACAGTGCGTGACAAGGTACTGCAGGGACTCTGCCGGAATGTTCGTATCGGCGACGATGACCTGCGCATTGTTCAGCAGGGACAGGTTGGACGCGAGATAGGCGGGGGTGATGCGCTCGCAGATATCCATGTCGGAAAGGCCAAGCGCCATATCGCCGTCGACGTCGTTCAGGAAAAGGTAGGTGGACGTCGTGCCGCCGGGCACCTGCAGCGCGTGGCTGATGTCGATGCCGAGCTCGCCGCAGGAGGCCGCAACGCGCTGCGCATGCAGGTCGTCGCCAAAGGCGGTCAGCAGGCGGACATCCACGCCGAGCAGGCTCATGTTGTGGGCAATATTTCGTCCGACGCCGCCGAGACTGATGCGCACGCGGCCGGGGTTGGAATCCCGCGCGACGAGCGGCGCGTAGGACTGGCCGCCGATGTCGACGTTCACGCCGCCGACGACGGCGGCATAGGTGCCGGAGCGGAGCACATAGCCCTTCCCGGCGATGTAGCCTTTTTTCATCAGGTTGGAGATATGGACTGCGACAGAGGAGCGGGTGATGCCCGCGCGTTCCGCAAGGGCTTCCTGCGAGATCATGGGGTCGGCCTCGATCCACTGCAGGATCTGGCGTTCACGCTGTGTCATGGGCGCGCCTCCTAAGCGAAGTTTTATTTTCTAATCTATTGCTTAGTATAGCACGGATTTTCGGAATGTCAAGCCGCCGTGAAAAAATATTTTGGGGCTGTCTCACCGGGAGGCAGCCCCAAGGCTTTATTTCGGAATGCGGCCCTCGCGGAAGCGGTCGATCATCTCGCCGGTCAGGCTGATGCGGGAGTAGTCCGCAGGGACGTCCTCCGGCGTATGCCACTCAGCCAGCGCAAGCTCGCCGTCACGCAGGACGGGCGTCGGGTCGCCGTCGACGTCGCAGAAGAAGCCGAGCAGCAGGCTGTCCGTCAGGACCCACGGCTGCGATTTGTAAAACCGCAGATTTTTGATGCACAGGCCGACCTCCTCCATGACCTCGCGGCGGACGGTGTCCTCGAACGATTCGCCGATCTCGCAGAAGCCTGCGATCAGGGCGTAGCGGCGGATGAGGGGGCGGTTGGCGTATTTTGTCATGAGCAGGCGGCCGTGATCCAGCACGGCGACGATGACGGCGGGGTTGATGCGCGGGTAGACGTTCTTATGGCAGACCGGGCAGGTCATGGCGCGTTCGGCCGGGTTTTCCGTCATGAGTGCGCCGCAGCGGCCGCAGAAGCGGTTTGCGGCATACCAGCGCTGCAGGCTCTCGCCGACGGCGCAGGCAAAGGCCGTTTCGCGCGGCTCGGCGTCGCGGTAGGTGACGGAGGGAACATAGCGCCAGCCCTCCGGGGCTTCGACCGGCTCCCGCGCCAGAAATACGGAGCGGTCGTCGAGACGGAAGGCAAAATGGACAGCGATGTCCGGGAAATCGGCACGCCTCGGCAGACGCAGGGCATCCGCGGCGCTCAGCACGCCCTGTGGGCCGTAGATGAGCAGCAGGTCCGCGGGCTGCGGCTCTGCTGGGGTGAATTCAACGTGATATGTATGAGGCGCGATATCCTGCAGCATGGTCACAGGACCTCCTTCCATGAGATCGGAAATTCGGACGGTTCGCCCGGCGGGCACAGGGACTTTTCCAGCCAGGTCACATCGTACCACCGGCC
Organism: Clostridiales bacterium; assembly: GCA_003525905.1. GTDB lineage: Bacteria > Bacillota > Clostridia > Oscillospirales > Oscillospiraceae > JAZOXB01. The sequence goes on along the minus strand of DQIA01000068.1, from coordinate 11,092 downwards.
GAATTTATAGCCGACCTGCCGGAAGCAGGCGGCATCGCGGTAGCCGATGGAGCGGTGGAATGCGAGAGACGGCTCGTTTGCGGATGTGACGACGGCGAAGACCTTTCGGCAGCCCTGCCTGCACAGCAGCTCCTCCACGCGGGCATAGAGCTGCCGCCCGATGCCGCGGTGCTGCGCCTCGTGGGCGAGATAGCAGGAGATTTCGGCATTCCACGCGTAGGCAGCGCGCTCAAAGGCGCGCCCGGCGTAGCAGTAGCCGAGCACGCGGCCGTCCTCCTCCCAGACGAGCCAGGGATAGACGGCGGTGTGCTCCGCAAGGCGGCGGGTAAATTCCGCCTCGGACGGGACTTCATATTCAAAGCTGACGGCCGTCTGCGTGACGTATTCCGCGTAGATGGCGAGCATGGCGGGAACGTCGGCAGGGACGGCTTCTCGAATGGACATGGGATCACCTCGATATCGGGCAATACCGCATCATTCCCCTTCGGCGGACCTTTTTCGCCGAAGGCTCGTGCTGAATTGTACGGTGCTGCCCTTGTTTTCGGTTCCTATGGTAGCACGAATTTTAAAAAAGTACAGAGCTTTTTTGCAAAAAACTGCCCGCCTCTTTTCGAAGGCGGGCAAGGCGCGTTATTTCGGCAGACGGCTGACGCGGTAGAGCATGCGCGCCGCTTCGATGCGGCTGACGCTCGTGTCCGCGGCGGCCAGCGGGATCCCCGCTTCCTGCAGGGCCTGCATGGACGAGGCGGCCCAATACGGCGCGTCCGTCTGGGAGACGGCTGCGGAGACGGGGAGCTCCAGCATGTTCTGCAGCATGACGGCGGCCTGCCCGGCCGTGACCGGCTCATTCGGGCGGAAGACGAGGCCGCGCTCGGAGACCATGCCGTTGACGATGCCGCGGCGCATGGCTGAGGCGAGATAGGGCTGGAGCCACGCGGGCGCGTCGTCGGCATCCGCAAAGCCGGAGACCCGGAGCGTATCGTCCACGGGGACATCGAGCAGCTCCATGGCCATCACGAGAAATTCTGCGCGGGAGACCGTCTCCTGCGGCAGGTAGCACAGCGTGCCCCCGATGCTGCGGCCGCCGGTCAGCCCGGCCGCGGCCGTCCACATGGCTTCAAACTGGTCCAGACTGCCCGTGAGATCGGCAAAGGCACGGCATTCCGACGGCTTTTTGACCGTGATACGGACCGTTGCAGGGTGGGAGACGTTTCCGGCGGCATCCGTGACCGTAAAGGTGAAGCTGTCCTCGCCGACCTTATTCTTGGCGGGGGTGTAGACGAAGCTGCCGTTTTCCTGCAGCTCGACCTTGCCGCGCTTCGGCTCCTCGGCGAGCTGAAAGGTCAGGTTTGTGTCCTCCGGGTCGGAGCCGGTGAGCCGGCCGTCGTTCGGAATGTTTTTGTACGTCTCCAATTCCGCGTCGTCGGCCTTCGGCGCGGCATCCTTGGCCGAGCGGATGCGGATCGTGACCTGCGCCGGTTCGCCGAGCGCCGTGCCGCGGATGGGGCAGTAGCACAGAGCGGCCTCCTGCCCGCCGGTGCTGACCGGCAGAAGCTCCAGCTCGCCCAGCACGGACACGGGCAGCACGTCGCCTGCACGGATGACGCGCTCACCGAGGCAGACCGTCGCCACGTCGGCCTCCGGCACGGACGTGACGAAGATGCCGTTCAGGTCCGAGAGCGTGTCCGCGCGAAAATCCGTCTCGCGGAAGCAGTAGGCGATGGGGTAAAGCGTCTCCGGCCCGGCCGCGTGCGCGGCCGGGAGCATGCACAGAAGCGCCAGCAGAAGAAGCAGCGTTCGTTTCATGGTGTTCCCTCCTAAAAAAGTCATCGCGGGTAGGATACACCGATTTCTCCAGATTATGCAAAAAGCGGCAGCTTGTTGAAAAGGCCAAAAGGGCTTTTTCGACAAGCTGCTTTCAGAACTGCAAATTAAATTTTGCAGTATCATTTTACAATGTTTCTGCTGTGGATGGTTATTGAACGCGAAAGGACACCCTAATGGTTCCTTTCACACTTTCCTGCCCTCCGAAACCTTCGGGGCGGCAGTTTTCCGAAAGTCAAGCAGTGGAACTGAGAACACGGTGCTGCCTGAAAATACGCGTCAATAGGGCCGGATATAGTGTGCGCTCATATCGGGGGCGGGGCGCATTTTGATGCCGGAGACGATACCCATGGCGAGGAACGACGTCAGGATGGAGCTGCCGCCGTAGCTCAAAAACGGCAGGGCCAGACCGACGACCGGGAACAGGCCGAGGCAGACGCCGACGTTGATGAGGATCTGGAACAGCAGCATCGAGGCGATGCCGATGCAGATGAGGCGGTTCATGTAATCCGGAGACTTCATGCCGACCTGAATGCAGCGCAGGACGATGGCCAGCAGCAGGAACAGGGCGGCAAGGCAGCCGAGCATGCCGAGCTGCTCGCCAATGGACGAGAAGATGGAGTCCGTGTGCTGGGCGGGCAGGTAGCCGATGCTCGTCAGGTCGCCGTGGAACAGACCCTGCCCCGTCAGCCCGCCGTTGCGCAGGGCTTCGAGGCTTTTGTTCGTCTGCCACAGCACGCCGAGGCCGTCCGGGTCTATGGACGGGTCGATCAGGGCAAGAATGCGCTGCTTCTGGTCGTCGCGGATAAAGTATTTCCAGAGATAGGGCGAGACGGCCGCGACGGCGCCCGCGCCGCCGAGGAACCACCAGCCGCTCACGCCGCCGACATAGGCCATGACGACGAACAGGAACATGAAGATCAGCGCAACGCCGGTATCGTGAGAAATGACGACGATCAGGGCGACGATCCAGAGCATGTGGAACGTGAGCGTGCCGACGGAGCGCAGCGAGGAGATGCGGTTGCGGTTCAGACTCATGGTCTTGGCCAGAATGATGATATAGGTGATCTTGCAGACCTCGGCGGGCTGAATATTGAACGGCAGGAAGGGAAAGTGCAGCCAGCTTTTATTACCTGACGTGCCCTCAACGCCCCAGACGAGCAGCATGGCCAGAAAGGCGGTATTGAACAGGAACAGCAGCGTCCGCTGCCCGGCGAGAATATCGATGTCGAAGGCGGTGAGCGCAAGATACAGCAGAATGCCCGTGATCAGCGCGCCCGTCTGGATGATAACGTAGCGGCTGCTGCCGTCATAGGCCGTGGAGGCCGCGACCATCACGATGCCGAACACGGAGGTCAGCACGCACAGCGCCAGCAGGACCATATCCCCCTTGCGCAGGACCTCCAGCAGTTTTGCCCCGAATTTTCGCATGCCGTCACCTCCCGATTTCGTTCTTCTTATTCTATCATCGATCCGGCATTCTGTAAACCCAAAAGTATGTTTTGCAAAAAACGCGCGGATATGGTAAAATAAACAAAAGCAGCTGCGAAATGCAGCCGGAGAGAAAGGAATGTGAGAACGATGCGGTTTGTGACCCACAGCGCCGACGAGACCGAGGCGCTGGGCGAAGGGCTGGCCAAAACGCTGCACGGCGGCGAGATCATCGCCTTTACGGGCGATCTCGGCGCGGGAAAAACGGCGTTCACCCGCGGACTTGCGCGCGGACTCGGGATCCCGATGCGTGTGACCAGCCCGACCTATACCATCGTCAACGAATATACGGGCGGCCGTCTGCCGTTGTTCCATTTTGACATGTACCGGCTCGGCTCGAGCGACGAGCTGTTTGACATCGGCTGGGAGGACTACCTGCAGCGCGGCGGCGTGTGCGCGGTGGAGTGGAGCGAAAACGTCGCGGACGCCATGCAGGGCGCGATCTCGGTGCGCATCGGCCGCGATTCGGACGAGCAGCGCACGATCACCATCGAAGGAGGCGGGCTGGATGCGAATTCTGGCATTTGAGACCTCGGCGAAGGCGGCGTCCGTCGCTCTGCTGGAGGGCGACGCGCTGCTGGGCGAGCTCTATCTGAACTGCGGCCTGACGCACAGCCGGACGCTGCTGGAATCGGCGCAGCGTCTTCTGGAGATCACGGAGCTGACGGCAAAGGACATCGACGCCGTCGCCTGCGCGGCGGGGCCGGGCAGCTTTACCGGCGTGCGCATCGGCGTGGCGGCGGCCAAGGGCTTTGCGTGGGGGCGGAATATCCCGTGCTGCGGCGTTTCGACGCTTGAGGCCATGGCATGGCAGGCATCGGAATTTTCCGGCATCGTGTGCTGCGCCATGGACGCGCGGCGCTCGCAGGTGTATCACGCGCGCTTCCTCGCAGAGAACGGCACACTGACACGCCTGTGCCCCGACTGCGCCGTTTCACTCGACGAGGTGCGGCTCGCACTGGAAAATTGCGAAAAACCGAAAATAATGGTTGGCGATGGCGCACAGTTGTGCTATAATACGTTCGGTACGGAAATCTCCGGCTGCATGCTTGCGCCGGAGCATAGGAGAATGCAGCGCGCTTCAGGTGTGGCGCTCGCTGCGCGGCGGCTCCTCAGTGAAGGGGCGGATTGCAGCGGCGCGGCGCTCGCGCCGAATTATCTGCGTCTGTCTCAGGCAGAGCGGGAACGTGCGGAGCGCCTGCGCACATCGAAGGAGAGTGTCAATGGGTAAAGTACAGGTTTTGGATCATCCGCTGCTGCAGCACAAGCTCTCGATCCTCCGTGACAAGAACACGGGCGTGAAGGAATTCCGCGAGATCGTCGGCGAAATCGCAGCCCTGATGTGCTATGAAGCGACCAGAAATCTTCCGACGGAAGAAGTCGAGATCGAGACGCCGGTCGCCATGGCAAAGACAAAGGTCCTTTCCGGCAAGAAGCTGGCGATCGTTCCCATCCTGCGCGCAGGTCTGGGCATGGTCGACTCCATGATCGAGCTGATCCCCTCTGCAAAGGTCGGCCATATCGGTCTGTTCCGTGATCCGGAGACCCATGAGCCGGTCAAGTATTACTGCAAGATGCCGCCCGATATCTCGGAGCGTCAGGTCTTCGTGGTCGATCCGATGCTGGCCACCGGCGGCAGCGCCGTTGCTGCGCTGGACATCCTGAAGAAGGAATACGGCTGCAGGTATCTCACCCTAATGGATATCATCGCTGCGCCCGAGGGCGTGAAGGCCGTGACGGAGGCGCATCCCGATGTCGACCTCTATGTCGCTGCTGTCGATGACCATCTGAACGAGCATGCTTATATCGTGCCCGGCCTCGGTGATGCGGGCGATCGTATCTTCGGCACGAAGTAAAACAGAATAAAACGGCAGCCGCTGCGCAGTGCAGCGGCTGTTTTTCGTGAAATAGCGGCGGCTGCTGATAGCCGCTGCAGACGCAATCGGTGCCTGCTGCGTGTGTGTTACTTGCTTTCTAGATACTCCAGAGCAGGATACCGAGGACGGCGGACAGGCCGATCATGGCAATGGGGGAGGGCACTTTGCCGCGCAGCTTTTTCCACAGGAAATGGACGGCGGCAAGGACCGCCAGCACAAGAAGCGAGCGGATATCCGGCACAGGGACATCACCGAGGTGCGTAAAGCCGAGCAGGCGCGTCAGGCCCATGGTCACGGCCGTGGCAAGAATGAGCGCCACGACGCACGGCCGCACGCCGGAGAGAAAGGCCTCAACGCCGCGGTATTTCATGAGGTTCCGCAGCACGGCGGCAATAAGCAGCAGGAGCAGAAACGACGGCAGCACGACGCCGAGCGTCGCGACCAGCGCGCCCCAGAAGCCCCCCTGCGACGAACCGACGAATGTGGCCATATTCACGGCCAGCGGGCCGGGCGTCGACTCCGAGACGGCGATAAAGCTCAGAAACTCCGATTCCGTCAGCCAGCCGTTGGACAGAACGGTCTCCCGCACAAGGGAGATCATGCCGTAGCCGCCGCCGAAGGACAGCGCGCCGATCATTAGAAAATTCCAGAACAGCCGGATCACGGCTTCCCACCGCCTCTCCGCAGCTGCCGCACACCGTAGACGCAGAGCCCGGCCGTGCCGCTGAGCAGAATGAAATAGATGGAGGAGAACGAGACGGCAAGCATGGAGCAGGCCAGCATGGCCAGCAGAACGATGGCGAGGATCACGTTATCCAGCGGACGGTGCGGCAGCTTCCGGACCATTTTCCATCCGGCGGATGCGATGAGATAGACAACGCAGACCTGAATGCCGCGGAAGGCATAGCCGACGGTGGTCAGTGCAAGAAAGCGGTCAAAGAATTGGGAAATCGCAAAAATGATCAGGAACGACGGCAGGCACACGGCCAGTGTGGCAAGCGCCGCGCCGGACACCCCGGCAACATGGAAGCCGACATACGTCGCTGCATTCACGGCGACGGGGCCGGGCGTCGATTCCGCAATGGCTGCCATGTCGAGAAATTCGTCGTGCCCGATCCAGCCCTTTTTCTCGATGAGCTCGTGCTCCAGCAGCGCGATCATGGCATAGCCGCCGCCGAACGTGAACGCGCCGATTTTCAGAAACGTCAGAAACAGGGAAAGCCGCCTGCTTTTCATGTGGAACCACCTCCTGCATCAGTATAGGGCATTGCAGCAGAAAAAGCAAGAGGCCGCCCGATTGGACGGCCTCAGTGATTTTTCGGTTATGCTTCCGTGAGCTTGAGATAGCGGGACATGAGCGTGGCGACCTGAGCGCGTGTGGCGGAGCCCTGCGGGTCCAGATAGGCCGTGCCGTGCTCCAGCGTGCCGTTGACGATGCCGTTGGCTACGCACCAGCTCAGGGCGTCCGTGGCATAGGCGCTGACGCTGCCGGCATCCGGGAAGAGCTTGAGATCGGCGCGCGCGGTGACGTCCATACCGACCTTCCCGGCATAGCGGTACAGGACGGCGGCCAGCTGCTCGCGGGTGATCTTGGCGTCCGGGTCAAACTTGTTGTTGCCAACACCGTTGACGATGCCGTTCTGCGCAGCCCATGCGACGGCCTGCGTGTACCACTGATCGGCGGGAACGTCCGTGAAGCCGTTCGTGCCCTCGTTCGGAGAACCGGCGCTGCGCCACAGCACCGTGACGAGCATGGCTCGGGTCATGGTGGAGTCCGGCTCGAACGTCACGGGGCCGGTGCCGTTCATCAGGCCGCGGTCGACGATGTCGTCCACACCGTCGGCATACCACTGCGTGCCGTCGAGGTCGAGAAAACGGCGGGAGAGAATGTGCGTCGCCTCATGACCGCAGACGGTGCAGTTGATCTGCTGCCAGCCGTCGCGGCTGGCCGTGGGGGCCTGCTCGGAGAGCACGTCGCCGGTGTGCGGCGTGACGGTCACGGCGCAGGACGCAAGACCGGTGCGGCCGTCCGGGAAGGTGAGGGAAGCGTTTATAATGGTAGAGCCTTCACGCAGTGCGGTGATGGTGCCATCCTGCGCAACGCTGACGATCTGCGGATCGTTCGAGCTCCAGACGGCCTTCGTCTGGCCGTCATCCGGCGAGACCGTAAAGGAAAGCTTTGCAGAGGAGCCCTCGTGCAGAGTCTGCTCCTTCTGGGCCATGGAGGCGGTGTAGCCGCGGACGGTCAGGCGGAAGCCGCCCATGTAGCCGCCAAGCAGGACATAGAACGTCGTGCTGCCCGGCTGCTCGGCGCGGATGGTGATGTCGTTGCCGAAATCCAGAGCGCTGAAGACGGATTCGTTGCTGATGCTCAGCTCGTAGTTGCGGCGGGCCGTCGTGTTGGCGGGGCTGAAGGCCACGCGCGTCGTGATCTCCTGACCGGGATCGAGGTACATGACGTCCTTGACGCTCTCCATGTACACGCCCTGCAGCGGGATAGGATCGTTGACGACCTGGATTTGCGTTTTGGTCTCCGTGCCGCTCACGGGGCGGGCCTCGCCGTTGACGGCGACAAGGACCGTGCTCACAACGGTGTAAGTACCGGCAGAGAGCGTGGACGTGAGCGCGCTGTCCAGCGAGAGCTCAAGCAGCTGCGGCTCTGCGGAGGTATAGCCATCGGCATAGCCGCCGACATAATTGGCCTCCGTGATGCTGGTGCCGCGGTAGACTTCAATGGAATAACCGTAGGTACCGGAGTAGGTGCCGCGGTAGAGGCTGTAATAGAGATAACCCTCATAGCCCCTGGCGATGGACAGGCTGCGCATGCTGGCGTGCGGCACGCACATGGGCTCGATCTCGGCGCGGACGGCCGGGATCTCAACGGCCGGGGTATTCAGAAGAACGGACGGATGCTCCGAGGCGGGCTGCAGTGTCGGCTGCTTTTCCGCTTCCTGCGCGAAGGCAGGAACGGCCAGCGCGGCCAGCAGGCACAGGGTGAGCAGCAGGCTGAGACAACGTTTTTTCATGGTGATCTTCCTTTCTTTCCTGTGATGCTGAAAATGCGGGAAGCGATGATCTTCCACATTTTTATGGTATTTTAGCACAAAATATGTATCCTGTCAATGTTTGCATATAGAAATAAAGCCTAAATTTGGGGAAGGAACATTTTCGCTCCGCCGCGCATAGATATCTGGGAGAAAGGCAGGTGCTGTTGATGCAGGCAACATTTTTTCTGGGTTCGTGCACACCGCGGGGTTTTTCCACCTTTGCCTCGGAGCTGGCGGAGGAGTGCGGCGCGGTGGATTACATCAAGGGTGGCTCCGGCTGCGGCAAGTCGACCTTTCTCCGGCGCATTGCCGACGAGGCCGCCGCACGGGGGCTGGAGGTATGGCGGTTTCTGTGCTCGTCCGATCCGCAGTCCCTCGATGCCGTCGTGCTGCCGTCTCTCGGGCGCGGCTGGGTCGACGCCACGGCGCCCCATGTGCTCGAGCCGACGCTGTGCGCCGGGCGGGAGGGCTATGTGGACTTCGGCGCGTTTTATGACCGTGCGGGCATCGCACGCGTCGAGCCGGAGCTGCGCCGCCGGAAGCGGGAGAACGCCGCGCAGTATCCGCTCGTGACGGCGTGCCTCGCCGCGGCGGACCGCCTGCTGGCTCCGGCGCGGGCCATGTGGGAGGAGCCGCGCTGCCGCCGCGATCTCGAGGAGCTGGCGGGCTGCCTGGCGCTGACGGCCCTGCGGCCGTCCGGGCGGCAGGGGAGAGTCCGGCGGCGGTTCCTCAGTGCCGTAACGCCGGAGGGGCTGTCGTTCTGCACGGAGACGGCTGCGGCTGTGTGCGGGCGGGTCTATGTGCTGGAGGACAGCTACGGCCTTGCTCCGGCTCTGCTGCAGCGCGTGCTGGAGCAGGCCCTGCAGCTCGGGCAGACGTGCCTTGCCTGCTACACGCCGCTGCAGCCGGACGGCGCACCCGCGCACCTGCTTGTGCCGGGGGCAGGGGCGGCCTTTGTGGCGAGCAGTCCGGACTTCCCCTATGCGGGCGAGCGCTGCTGCACGCTGGAGCTGGACGGCACGCTGCCGCCCGCGGCGCGCGACACGCTGCACTTTGCGCGGGACACGGCGGGGACGCTCCTGCGGAAGGCGGCGGAGCATGTGCGCGAGGCTAAGCGCAACCATGACGAGCTGGAGGCCCTGTGCAGACCCTATGTGGACTTCGCAGCGGCAGATGCGCTGACGGAGCGGACGCTGCACGAGCTGTTTCCGGCGTAAAAAAACGAAAAAATCCGTGATTTCCTGTTGTTTTTTCGGAGAGACAGTGCTAAGATAGTGTCCGGAAAATTTTCAGGAGGCGAACATGATGCAGCTATTGGTGATCGTTCTGAACAAGCTGGAATGTCTGGATAAGCTTCTCACGGCGCTGGAGGAGGAACATATCCCCGGCGCGACCATTCTGGACAGCCGCGGCATGGCGCAGCAGCTCGAGGCGCACGACGAGCTTCGGTTCCTCGGCTCCCTGCGGATGCTGATGAACCCTGCGCACAAGGAAAACAAGATGATTTTTATGGTGTTGGACGGTGAGAAGGTGCGCACGGTCAGCCGCGTCGTCAATGAGGTAACGGGAGGACTGGATCAGCCGGACAGCGGCATCCTCTTCACGGTGCCAATCTCGTATGTGGAAGGACTGGGCAAATACCAATGAATCTCAATACCCTGCTGGACCTGGCCATCATGATCTTTGCGGGCATGTTCTGCGGGCGCATGGCAAAGCATGTGCATCTGCCGAACGTGACAGGCTATCTTGTGGCGGGTCTTCTCATCGGGCCGAGCGTCTTCGGCCTGCTGTCGGAGGATTTTCTCACGACGATCAATATCATTTCCGATGTGGCGCTGGGCTTCATTGCTTTCTCCATCGGTAATGAGTTCAAAATGTCCTATTTCAAGCGTGTCGGTGTTGCGCCGATCGTCATCGCGTGCCTCGAATCGCTGTTTGCGGTCGTATTTGTGGTGCTCGGCCTGCTGATCGCGAGACAGCCGCTGCCGTTCTCGCTTGTGCTGGGCGCGATCGCGGCGGCCACGGCTCCGGCTGCGACCATCATGGTCATCAAGCAGTACCGCGCGAAGGGCCCCGTGACGGAGACGCTGCTGTCCGTCGTCGCTATCGACGATGCGACAGCCCTTATCCTGTTCTCGCTCGCCGTCGCCGTGGCGCAGGGCCTGACGGACGCCGGCGCATCGTTCGGCGCATCCCTGCTGTCGCCGCTGCGAGAGATCGGCGGTGCCCTCGTGGTGGGGGCAGCGCTCGGCTTTATCTTCCTGCTGCCGCTGCGCTTCTTCAAGAAGGTTGGCAACCGCCTGTCACTTATTGTGGCGTTCGTGTTTGCGGGCATCGGCATCGCCACCCTGTTTGATTTGTCATCCCTGCTGTTGTGCATGGCTATGGGCGCGGTCGTGGCGAACTTCTCACCGGATGTCACGCAGATCATGGACATCTGTGACGGCGTGACGCCGCCGATCTTTCTGCTGTTCTTCGTCGCGTCCGGCGCGGACCTCAAGCTGTCTGTGCTGCCGACGGTCGGCCTCATCGGCGTGATCTACATCGTGCTGCGAGTGGCCGGCAAGGCCTTCGGCGCTTCGCTTGGCGGCATCGTGTGCAAGTGTGACAAGAACGTGAAAAAGTACCTTGGCCCGTGCCTGCTGCCGCAAGCCGGTGTGGCCATCGGTCTGTCGCTGGCAGCCGGTAAGATCGTGCCGCATTTTGCACCGCAGATCCGCGCGGTCATCCTTTGCGGTACGCTCATCTATGAGCTTATCGGCCCGGCCGTGACGAAGCTCTCGCTCAAAAAGGCCGGAGAGATCACGACAAACTGAAAACAATACAGGTACAGCAAAAGCCCGGGGCGAAAGC
>DQIA01000071.1 GCA_003525905.1 Clostridiales bacterium | reverse complement strand
GCCGAGCAGCTCGGCATAGGAATGTGTCTGTGCAATGCGCAGGCAGCCCTCCGAGGCCGAGCGGCAGGGCGCGGCGTCATAAGCGCCGCCCGCCGCGGCAGTCGCCATGCAGCCATAGCGCGCAGCCTGTGCACGATCCGCTGCGCCGCGCACAAGCACGCCGTTTTCGATGAGCGGCAGTGTGTCGCCCTCGAGCACGGAGCCCTCCGCATCAAAGAACGGCAGCCAGCTCTCAGGACGCCGGTCGACCTGCAGCGTCAGCGCGCCGGAGAAGAGCTTCTCCCCCATTTTGCCGCTGAACAGCGACGCACCGCTCTCCAGCTTCTGCACGTCGAGCAGGCCCTCGAGCTTTCCGCTCAGGAAGCTGCCCGCAAACAGGACGGGGAGCTTTTCCTTCGGCATAGGCACCTCGTTGCGGTAGGCACGCAGGGAACGGCGCGCGGCCCCCAGCCCGTCGATGGCCGCATTGCCGCGGCTCGTCCAGCCGATGCCGGTGTCAAATACGTTCGGCGATGCCTCGTCCTTCACGACCAGATTCAGGAACGAACCGCTCTGCCTGTCGTCGAGCCTGCGGCCGAGGTCATTTTCCAGCCGCACCCGCTCGGAAAGCGCCACGATCTTATTGGAAAACACAAAGCCGGGACATTCCTCACGCAGATGTGCCAGCAGAGCCTCGGACTGCTCCAGCAGCTCACGCTCCTCCGGCATAACGCCGGTCTCGCGGCTGCGGACCAGAGCGCCAAGCGGCTCCGGGTGGGAAAGGCCGGCAGTGAGCGCGCGCTGCGCGGCCTGCCATGTTGCCTCGTCCGGCTCGCCAAACACGCCGCTGATGCCGAGCTTTCCGCCGTCATACACGCGGCAGCCGCTGCGGACGATGTGCTTGCGGCGCACCTCCGTCACGGCGCCCTCGGAAATATTCAGAGAAACCTCGCTTCTCTCGATCTGATAAAGCTCCTTTTGCATCTCCGTCTCCTCCTTACTGCACCTTCAGGCCGCGCACACGCAGGTACGGCCCGCCGAACGCAACGCGCAGCGGCCACTGCTCCATTTTGCCGCAGCCGCCCGTGAACAGGCTGCGCAGCTCCGTCTCGGCCGTCGCGCCGTCGATCTGATGCAGCGTCTGCATCACATTGCCGGAGATCACGCTGACCAGCACCGGCTCTGCCGGTTTTCCGCCGCGGATGCGGTAAGCGCGCGCCGGAGCGATCGTAAATGTCGACATGCCGGAGCCGTGGAAGAAGTCCGGGATATACAGGCCGCCCTCGGCCCCGCGCAGCAGGCTCTCAAACGTGTCCGTGCCGCCCGCGATCCAGGTGGAGGTCATGCGCACGATCGGCTCGAACTCGAAGCTGATGGCGCGGGCGTTGCCCGTGACTGCCTCGTCCAGCGCAGCAGCCGTCGCTGCGGAATGCAGGCGGCCGGTCAGCACGCCGTTTTTCACCAGATAGGTGTCGCGCGCGCGCGTGCCCTCGTCGTCATAGGGGCAGTAGCCGGAGCCGTTCGGCACGCCAGAGTCCAGAATGCTCAGGCCCTCCCAGCCGACCTGCTTGCCCAGCTCCCACTCCCGGCGCATCGTCTCGGAGCCGAGCATAAAGTCCGACTCGCTCTTGTGGCCGAAGCTCTCATGGGCGAACACACCGGCGACCGTCGGCGAGAGCACGCAGGTATATTCCCCCGGCTCCACGGGGACGGCGTGCATGGCATAGTTCACGTCCTCCGCAATGGCCGCGCGCAGGCCCTCCTGGCAGCCCTTCAGACCCGTGAAGTCCGATGCATAGCGCTGCCGGCCATTCGTGAACGGGGCGTTCGCGCCCGTGACGGTATAGCCCAGCGCGATGCCGCAGTGCTGATAGTCCTGCCGGATATCCGCGCCGAGCGAAGAGCAGAATGTCTTGTCGACATGCACATCCAGATAGCGCGCGCGGGTGGCGGCAAGCCCGCTGCGCTCCAGCAGGGGCTGATAGCTGCGCAGCAGCGCCAGCTTCTGATCCAGCGGCACGTTCCGCAGGTCGCCTGCCTGCCAGCGCAGCACACAGTCACGGTTCACCTCAAAACGGTGCACAACAGGGTCGTCGCCGATGGCCGGGTTCGGCTCTGCCATGGCGGCCAGCGTATCAAGCTCCTGCTGCAGGCGGTCCGGCTCCGTTGTGGCGCTGTTATACCAGCGCTTTCCGTCATAAACGCGCACAAATGCGCCGCGGCGGCGGCTCTCGGTGCACTGCTTCAGCTCGCCGTCCTCGAGTACGAGCGTCGTTTCCGCCACGTCCTCCACACGGACATCCGAATATAGATCCCTGGGAAATTTCAGCATAAGCATTTCCTCCTTTTCCCGCATTCTATCATGCGGGACACGCCGTGTCAATCAGCAGTGGACCGGTTCTTTTACGATACCGCCGTCCTCGATCGTCAGATCCTCCGAGTACTCCACGCGGTCGATCACGCAGCCTGCGCCGACGCGGACAAAGCGCCCGCGGACGACGGCCGCCTGCGTATCGAGCAGCTCGAGCGTATCGCCCTCGATGGACTGGGCCTCCAGTGCGCGCTTGCGGCGGCCGAGCGAGATCACATGGGCGTCCTGTACCACGCGGAGCGTCGTGCAGCCGATGTCGCCCGCCTGATACAGGCCGCCGCGGGACAGGGTGATCTCTCCGGCATTGAGCAGGCCGTCGATTCGGAACACGCCGGAGGCATGGAAGCGCTCGGCCTCCACAGCCGGGGCGCGCAGCGAGCCCGCGATCTCAAGCTCCTCGGCATGGATGTCGCCCTCTGCGGCGCAGCTGCCGCTGAAGCGGGCCTTGCCAAGCTGCATGCCGCCCTCGGTCTTTGCCGAGCCGGAGCACTGCAGCGTTCCCGTACAGTGCAGCGACTGTGCCTTCACGCTGCCGGAAAAGCGTCCCTCCTGCATGGCAGCCTCGCCCGCGACCTTCACCGAGCCGCTGCAGCGGACCTCACCGGCGCAGGAAAGCGCGCCCTCGATTTTTGCGGAGCCGGAGCACTGCAGGGTGTCGCACCGCAGGTCGCCGTCCACGCGCAGGCTGGCGCTTACGCGCACCTCGCCGTATTCCCCGCCGTCAACGCGGGTCGAACCGGAACAATTCAAATTCTGTTTCATTTCTGATGAACTCCCTTCTGCTTTGGCAAGAGCTCCTGCGCCTGCCCGTCCACGATCAATGTAATGCTTTTCAGTTCCTCCAGCCGGAAGCGGCGGCTGGTAAAGCGGTCCGTCACGATGAGCCAGTTTTCCGGCGCATGCCGCTCCGGCTCCCGGAGCTTTTCGGCCAGCTCCTCGAGCGAGGTCTCGCCGCGCTGCAGGATCTGCTCCACGCGCGGGCAGATCTGCGCCCGGTGGAAAAACGTCTCCTGCCCGGTCGGCGTCGCCCGGCGCAGGAACCAGTCCTCCGGGATGAGGCCCATGCGCTTCCAGCGATAGAGCGCGCCATACGACACGCTGTAGCGCTCCAGCAGCTCACGCTTGGAAATGAGGTCTTCCATTCGCATCCTCCTCCGTAACATTGTTACGGCATCATAATAGCATAACATTGTTACGCTGTCAAGCACAAATTTTGGCGCAGGCGGGAGCACCTGCGCATAGACTATCTCAGGGCAGTACGCAAGGGCTGCCCAAACCCGATTCAGGAGGTACCTTATGGCAGCAAGCGGAACCCTACAGGCGCGAGCCTTTGCTTCCAACGCGCAGCTCCCGCTGCCCGGCGTAGCCATCCGCATCACGGAGCGCACGCCGGAGGGCAGCATGAAGCTGCTTGCCCTGCGCATCACGGACGAAAGCGGCATGATCGGCCCCATCGTCATCGAAGCGCCCGAGCGAGCGGGCAGTCAGGCCCCGGGAACGGGGCAGCCGTTCACGCAGGTGGACCTGTCGGCGGAGTGCCCCGGCTACGAGCAGATCCTCGTGGAGGGCATCCAGATCTTCGCCGGGGTGCGGGCCATTCAGGAGCTGGCCATGATCCCCTACCCGCAGTATCCGGAGTATTACAACCTGACCGAGGTCTTCCCGATCTCGCCGCAGGCGCTGTAGGTGGCGGCCATGGTAACGGTCACTCCCTACATTCCCGCGCAGATCACCGTGCATCTGGGGCCGCCGACCGCCTCGGCCGCGAATGTGACGGTGTCGTTTGCGGACTATGTCAAAAACGTCGCCTCGAGCGAAATTTACCCGACGTGGGAGGACAGCGCCCTCGTCGCCAACATTCTGGCCATCATTTCCTTTGCCCTCAACCGCGTTTATACGGAATTCTACCGCAGCCGGGGCTATGATTTCGACATCACGTCCTCGACGGCCATCGACCAGAAATTCATCAACGGGCGGAATATTTTTGAAAATGTCGGCCGCCTCGTCGACGAGCTGTTCAACACCTATCTCCGGCGGCAGGGCTTTGTGGAGCCGCTGGCCGCCAAATTCTGCAACGGAACGACCGTGACGTGCGACGGTCTGAGCCAGTGGGGCTCACAGGAGCTTGCACAGCAGGGGCTGAGCTCCGTGGAAATTCTCCGCCGCTATTACGGCGAGGATATCGAGATTGTCCGCAACGCGCCCATGCGCGGCTACGCCCCCTCCTACGGCGGAACGCCCCTGCGCCGCGGCTCGCGTGGGCCGCAGGTCGTGCAGCTGCAGGTCATGCTCAACCGCATCGGGCAGAACTACCCCGCCATCCCACGTGTTGCGTCCGTAGACGGCATTTTCGGCACGCAGACGGAAAATGCCGTGCTGGCCGCACAGCGCATCTTCAATCTGGACCCGGACGGCATCGTCGGCAAGGGCACGTGGTATCAGCTCGTGCGGCTGTATGTCGCGGTGACGGAGCTGTCAGAGCTGGCCTCGCAGGGGCAGACGTTCTATGCCGTAAACTGGCAGTATTCCCGCGTACTGCGCGAGGGCAGCACCGGTGAGCCGGTGCGCGTGCTGCAGTATATGCTGCAGGTCATCGGCTCGTATATCAACGACGTCCCCATGCCGCCGCAGACCGGCATCTTCGGCGAGTTAACGGCCAACAGCGTGCGGGCCTTCCAGCGCTTTTCCGGTCTGGCCATTGACGGCATCGTCGGCGAGCAGACGTGGAACGCCATTTTTGACCGTCTCGCCGGGATCGCCGAGACCGGGCCACTGCCACAGGATGTGACACAGGAGATCGCAGAGGAGGTTGGCTATCTCGTGCAGGCCGGAGTGATCCCGAATTTCCCGGGACAGATCCTGCGCCTCGGCGACAGCGACACATAAAAGGAGGAAAGCCATGCAAATGCCCATCCGTTCCCTGCAGTCCATGCTGCGCCTGCTGCAGCGCCATGCCGGGAAGCCCACAACCGTCGTTCCCGACGGCATCTTCGGCCCGGAGACGGCCCGTGCCGTGCGGGAATTTCAACAGCAGAACGGCCTGCCCGTCACCGGAGCGGCTGACCTTACGACTTGGAACGCCGTTGTGGATGCCGCGCGCGAGGCGCACATCCACCATGGCCCGGCCGAGCCGCTGCGCCCGCTTTTTCAGCCGATGCAGACCATCTCCCCCGGCGAGCAGAACATGCACCTGTACCTTGCTCAGGGCATGCTGCAGGCCCTGCGGCACTACTATGACGGCATGCCGCCCGTTTCCGTGACAGGCCGGCACGATGAAGCTTGCACCGCCTGCCTCAAATGGCTGCAGGCCCGCTGCGGCCTGCCCGTGACCGGCGAGCTGGACCGGCGGACCTGGCAGCATATGGTGCGGCTGTATGCCCAGACCGTCGGCGACGGGACCGGGTCCTATCCCGTCCGGATCACCCACCCGGAGGGTGCGCAGACGCCGCAGCGCGTCTGAAGCGCTCCGCAGCGAAGTAGAATTTCTTTGCCGGAAAAGTCCAAGGGGCTTTTCCGGCAAACGGTCACGGCAGTCCGCAGCCCGACCGTGCGGCGCAGTCATAGCCCGGAGCCAGGCCCCCCGTGCTGCGGTGGATATAGGCATCCACGCCCTCGCGGAGCACCGGCGCAAACAGGAATTCTCCGCTGCGCGTGGCCAAAAAGTCCCGAATGAATGCCTCGGCCGTTCTGCGGCTGCCGCGGCAGTTCTCCCGCAGGAAGGCGACATAGTGATCCTCGCAGGTCAGGCAATACTGCCAGCTGCTGCCGGTGTAGGTCCCGTTGCCGAACAGCACATCCCCGCCCAGAACGACGCCGCGCATTGCCTCGACGCTGGCAAGCACCCGAAAGATCTGCGGCTTTGTCCAGGCCAGCTCTCCGCACGGAAGCTGTACCGCCCCGCCGAGGGCGCGCAAATCCCAACTCATATTCTTTCCCCTTCCCGTTTTCCGATTCACAGGGAATCCTGCATTGCTGCCCGGATTCGTCGTTATTTTTAGAATATCGAAATTTTAATGAAATGTCAAGCAGTTTTTTGCGCAGAATAACGCGATTTTTGTCGATATTTGTCGAGAGTGTTGGGGTTTGTCCCAGCGTGTAATGTAGATATACAACGCATCCGTTTTCCCGGAAGCGTCCTTTTTTTCGCAAGGGCCATTGTATTGGGGCAAAATGGGTGCTATCATCATGCCGTAGCAGTTAGCATTCGCTAACCTTATCTGAAACAAACGGACAGAAACGGGAGATCGAACTATGAAAATTCCGGTATTCGGCGCAGGTGTGCCCGGCTGCAATCTGGCACGGGGCAGCTGGGCAGAGGAGATTCAGAAAAACGGCCTGCGGATCAAAGACAAATTCTCACCCCGGATGTGCTGCTCTTTGTCTATGCCGCCCTGTCCGGAATCATGGTGCTGCTCCTGCACTGAAGCCAAATAAATTCCCGCCGCGAAGCCCGCAGCGGGAATGAAATTATGTCTTCGGTCGAGTCAGCCGTTTCTGCTGCAGCTCCGCACGGAGCAGAATGCCGAGCGTCAGGCAGAAATCCGGATCCTTCAGATCTCGGCCAAGCATCTGCGTGATATGGGCAAGACGATCGAGAAGCGTCGAGCGGTGCAGATAGAGAGCCGCTGCCGTTCTGGTGACGGAAAGGTTGTTGTCGAGGTAGACGCGCAGCGTCTCCAGATACGAGACCTGCGAAGCTTCGTCATGCGCTTTGAGCTTTTTCAGCCCGTTCGGATAATAGACCCACGAGGGTCGCCCTGACAGCGCACCGGACAGAAGCTGCGGCAGCAGATAGTCCTGAAAATAAAAGACCGTGCCGTTTCCATCCTGCAAAAAGCCGTTCTGCAGGGCGCTGGTAGCCTGGAACCATGCCTGATTTGCCTCATACAGATTGGAAAACACACCGGATACGCCGCAGACCAGGCCGAGTCTGTCCAGCAGCGGCAGGAGCTGCGCCGTTGTCTCACATTCGGCCTGTGCGGCGGGTAGAAATGCGGCGACGGTACGCTCGTACTCAAAGGCCATCGCGCCGGTGTACCGTTCTTCCAATGCGGCGGAAAGATACGTGCCGGGCAGCGGCGCTGCCCCACGCTTTGGCTGGAGGCGAACACAGACCCAGTCCGTTTTCCCGTTTTCCTGACTGAGCGCACGCCGCAGCTCAAAATCGACAGGCTGCCCTGCGATAACGCTGCGCAGGGCGCGGCGTACGGCGGAGCGGGTGCTGGCAAGCGTCGGGTTCTGCTGGACAGCCTGCCGCAGGAGCTTTGCAAGGAAGATCGAAAGCGCGCGGTCAAAATCTTGAAGCGGACGGAAGGCCTCAAACACCGTCAGGCAGCCGAGGTATTCCTCCTGATCGAATACGTTGACCGACAGCGTCCGAATGCCCTGCAGCTCCAGTAAAAGCGGATCATGCACATGAGTGGAAAGGTCGTGCAGAGATAAAAAGGTTGCCATCTTCTCTGCGTCAAATGTCTCGGTATCCAGCCGGATGCCGAGATCCTTCTGAAAGTATTCCTCGTCCGTCACGGCAAGATACCGGAAGTCTGAGCCAATGAGCAGCATGGGGTTTTCAAAGATTCCCCGACTGACCTCCAGCATTTGCGGCAGGCTTGCGCCGTGGCGAAGGATATGCCACAGCCGTTCCTCCCATGCCTCATACCGGTCAAAAATGTGCTGCACCAGATTGAACACGCGAAAAATATCCGTATCTGCTTCGACCACAATCACACTGCACCGGTCATAGAACCCATTCAGGTTCCAGTGCTGCCCCAGACAGACGAGGCACACGTTTGCACTGAGCGACGGACGTGTCGGCAGATGATCGGCCGAGCAAACGTAGACGCGGTTCCTCTCAAACGTTTTTGTCCGGTCAAGGTAAAATTCCGGCCGGCTCAGTGTCAGCTCCTGACTGCCTGCGCCATGCAGCTCGACCGTCTTCAGCTCCTCCTTCAGCCCCCAATAGAGAATACCCGCGCACAGTTTCATGGGATGTTCCCCTCCGATCACTTTTCACTCCCGTTTTCGGTTTTTATTATATGCCGTCCGGAAGCGGCTGTCAATGGAAGACCATATCATTTGTATGGCTCCGTATTCATACTTTTTGCTATATTTTCTGTTTTGCACAAAAACAAACCATACAAATTGTATGATTTGTCGGCGTACAAACTGTACGGTGCAGAGCAGAAAAAAACGCGCAGTTTGCAGCATTTTCGCCGCACTGTCTATTTTTTATAATAAGAGCGGCAATACAGAAAAAGAGACAGGAGGAATACCATGCTAAAAGAAAAACTGGAGCAGCGGAAATGCTTCCCGACCGCATGGGGCAAGCTCATTACGGAAGAAGAAGCCTACCGGCAGCTCAACCGTCAGATCGCAGCAATGACCGCAAATTTATTTCAGGTCATGCGCATCTTTGAACCGAGCTGGGAAAAACGCACGGAAGCCATCTGCGGCATTGCCAACATGATGAATATGGCCGTCGCCGGTACGCCGGAGGAGCAGAAGGACTATGTCAACGCCTCGCTCTATGAGGCGTTCAACATCCCGGAGCTGTGCGAAAAGTCCAGCTGGCTCGGCGGCATCACCGGTGACTCCGGCGACGAATGGGAAAACATGGCGGGCCGTGTCGTACAGTTCACGCGCAACCGCGTGGAAAAGGAGCTCGATACCTGCCCATGGGACATCGTCGGCAGCGAGCTGTGCAACATGACGACCAGCATGTTCACCGCAAACTTTGACCTCGCATCCTCCAACGGCACGGAAAACGAAGTTGCCCTCAACATGTGTCAGGCTCGAGGCTGCGGCAACAAGCACTGCCGCGTCGTGGCGGAGCGCCGCGACGTGTACGGCCTTCCCAAGCAGGGCTGGCTCGACCACATGCAGCAGCCCGTCGACCCCATCCACGACACCCCGCGCGAGCGCATGGTCAAGGAAGGCCAGTGCCTGCGCAACGGTCAGTACACGCAGAACTTCGGCGAGGAAACGTCGCTCGAAAAAGCGTACCACTGGGTCGCGCAGATGGGCTGGGTCTGGTCCATCCAGTTCCCGATGATGGCCATCAAGGACATGGCGCCCGACGAGGATGAGTTCCTGCGCGTGTTCCGCATCGTCTTTGCAACAGCAGGCAAGAACCAGTTTATCGATCCGTTCGCCAAAGAGGGCCTGCGCAGCTACCTCGGCGTGCCGCACGAGATGGACGAAAACGACGGCAGAATTCTCGGCGGATATATCCGCTATATGCTCGACGTGCAGCAGGTGCCGTATGAGATGGTGCGCTGGACGAAGGACGAGACATGGATCAAAGTCAAATCGGAGGACTTCACAGCCCGCTATGAGATGGCGCCGCTCGACGAGCTGGTCGATGCCTACGAGGCGCAGTGGAACGGTGCGGCCAAGACGCTGGTCAGCCCGGAATGGTCCTGCGTCATTGAAGACCGCGACGAGGAAGATATGTATATCAAGGTCATCCGCAAGGAAGACCTGCGGATGCTGTAAGGAGGTGCCGAACGATGTTATTCAGAGAAGATAAAGTCGCGCGCGCCGACGCCGAGGCCATCCGCAAGGGTGTAGGCTTCTACCGCTGGACGCATGATCTGGTGGAGATCACCGGCAAGGACGCCTTAGAAGTCCTGCAAAAAATCTATATCAGCGACATTTCCAAGGTCGCCGTCGGGCGCTCGAAATACACCGCCTCGCTGGACGAAAACGGCGAGATCATCGACGACGTGATCGTCATGCACATGGCGGACGGCCTGTATTGGGTCTCCGACCTCTACGGCCCGCGCCTGCTGCCGTGGATCGAGCAGCACAAGGGAGAGGCTGATATTCACGCGAAGATCATCACCTACGACTGGGATATGTACGCCGTGCAGGGCCCGGACAGCCTCAAGGCGATGAACGCCATGCTGGACGCGCCGGTCGACGATCTCAAGCGCTTCGGCATCTGTGAGCGGAAGCTCGGCGATATCCCCGTTTATATCCACCGCTCCGGCTTCACCGGCGAAAACGGATATGAGATCTACTCCGCATTCGACAAGAGCGCGGAAGTTCACGACCTGGCGCTCAAAGCCGTCGAGTCTGTCGGCGGCCGCGAGCTGCAGACGCTCGAGGTCTACGTCCGCTCTATCCCGATGGAAAAGGGCTTCGCGCTCAAGCAGGATTTCAAGCACCTGAGCCCGTATGAATGCGGCCTTGGCTGGGCGGTCGCCGCCGACAAGGATTTTATCGGCAAGGAAGCGGCGCTGGCACGGAAAGAGCACCCGAAATACCGTATGGTCGGTCTGGAATTCTCCCGCGAATCCACCGAAGATATCTCCATTTGGGAGCGTGTGTACTGGTACGGCGTCGAGGTCGGCCGCTGCGCGCAGACCATCTACGGCTATACGGTCGATAAGAACATCGGCTTTGCCACCGTCCGCGCGGACGTGCCCGACGGCGCGGAGCTGACCGTCGGCTGCAACGATTCGCCCGCTGTTGTCGTAAACAAGGTTTTCTGCTGAGGAGGACATTATGGGAAGATTAGATGGTAAAGTCTGCATCGTGACCGGCGCTTCCGCCGGGATCGGGCGCGCCACGGCGGAGCTGTTTTGCCGCGAGGGCGCGAAGGTCGTGGCGGTCGCCCGCCGCGAGGAGCGGCTCAAGGAGCTGGCGGAGGAATGCAAAGACTTGCCCGGCGAACTTGTCTGGTACGCGGGCGACGTCGGCGACCCGGAAACAGCTGTAGGCATGGTCAAAAAGGCAGTCGAGACGTTTGGAAAGCTGGACGTTGCCGTCAACGACGCCGGTATCATGGACGACAACACCGCCATTGCCGATCTGTCGGATGAAATGCTCCATGAGACGTTCCGCATCAACACCTTTGGCCTCATGTACGGAATGCGTGAGGAATGCCGGCAGTATCTTGCACAGGGTGAAGGCGGCGTGATCGTCAATATCTGCTCTGTCGGCGCAACGCACCAGACCTCCGGCGCGGCCTACTGCGCGAGCAAGGGCGCGGTGCTGGCGGCGACGAAGAACACGGCGTTCATGTACATGGAGGAGGGCATCCGCTGCAACGCGGTCTCTCCCGGCGGCGTCGTGACCGATATCCCACTGGTCATGCCGCCCTCCGACGAGTTCGGCTTCAGCCGGACGAGCAAGCTGCTGGACTTCTCCGGTGAGCTTGCCATGCCGGAGGATCTGGCGGACGCGATTCTGTTTCTGGCCAGCGATCAGTCCCGCTACGTCAACGGCGAAGAGCTGAAATGCGACGGCGGCTGGACCTGCTTCTGAGCATCCAAGCAACATAACAGCACAGGCGGCCCGTACAGAGCCGCCTGTGTCATCTTGAAATCAGGGAGGAACTTACATAAAAAGGCCATAACGGTCGTGACAGGCGGCCATGGCGGCATGGGCAAGGCGATCTGCAAGGAGCTTGGAAAGACTTCTGCGATCGTGCTGGCAGGCCGTAATCCTGCAAAGCTGGAAACGGCAAAAGCGGAGCTGGACGAGCTTGGTGTGGAGAGCGATCTTTGCAAAACTGACATTGCAGATCGCGCACAGGTGCAGGCACTGGCAGACTATGCTGCATCGCTGGGCAGCGTGAAGCAGATCATCCACACCTCCGGTGTGTCGCCGAGCGATACAGGGACGGAAAATATCATCAAAATCAACGCAGTTGGCGCAGTCAATATGGTTGAGGCGTTTTATCCGGTTCTGGCCGGGGACGGCGTGATGATCAATTTTGCCTCTGTCGCTGCCTATACCATGCCGCAGACGGACGAGTGGACGGATGCGTTTGAGGCATGGAATGAGCCGAACTTCTATGACCGGCTGTTATCTCACGCCCATGCATCAGAAGCTCATCGACAATCAACCGGAAACTGCAGAAAATCAGCTGGAGCTGATTCCGGCCGGACGCTGGGGCCATCCCTGTGAAATGGGTGCGCTGACCGCTTTCCTCTGCTCGTCCGGAGCCGGGTATGTCAACGGCGTGGATATCCTCGCCGCTGGCGGCCAGAACGCCGGGATCTTTGTTCCGCAAATTTAGTCAACTTTTTCGCCAAGTGCTTTCAGAATAGCGAAATAAAAATGGACATGAAATGGGCGGCTCTCCGATCGGGGAAGCCGCCCATTTTGAAGGGATGAATCGTAGAAATCAGTTTGTCAGCTTCGAAATCATTCGATAGCCTGGAGCTCCTTGTCCAGCTCCTCCAGATGGGGCTTCAGAAATGCAGACTGCGGGAAGCTGGCAAGCTTGCGCAGCGTCAGACCGCCGACGAGCTTCATCTGCGGATTTCTGGAAGCATCGGGGCTGTATTTGTCCAGCACCGCTGCCGCCGCCGGGTTCTTCAGGATGTCCTTTACCTTACTGTCGAGAGAAAATGCCATAAGAATAGCCTCCTTTTCTTTGATTCTCTGGTAATATTGTACAGAATCGCGGTCAAAAAGGAAATCCTGCAAACTGCAGGAGAATCTGCAGTGTTATCCGTTCAAATTGTGGGGCGGCTCACGCTTCTTCGGACTCGCAGTTTTTCTGCATGCAAAAGCTCCCCTCAAGGCAGGCCTCAAGGGGAGCTTGATCGTTATTATAGGCTTTTACGCTTTCTGTTCCTGCTCCGCGATCTGCTTGAGCAGAATTTCCTCGGCATAGCCGCAGGCGCGCTCGACGGAGCCGGCATCGAACGGATTGGCCAGATTGGCGTAGCGCAGCGTCTCGAGATAGCTGCGGCTGCCGCCGGTCTTGCAGAGCTTGAGGTAGTCCTGCCATGCGGCAGCCTTGTCCTCGGCATACTTCTTCTTGAACTCCATCGCGCCCATGGTCGTGAGCGTGTAGTTGATGTAGTAGAAGGGGTAGAGATAGATGTGCAGCTTGTGGTACCAGTAGCCGCCGCGCTCCAGGAAGGGATCGCTCTCATACTTGCGCCACGGCATGTACTTCTCCTCCAGCAGATGCCACTGGTAGGTCCGCTCCTTCGGCGTCAGCTCCGGATGGGCATAGCAGATATGCTGGAACTCGTCCACGGCCACGCCGAAGGGCACGAAGGTCAGCGCCTCCTGCAGGTGGGCGAAGCGGAACTTGTCCGCCTGATCGCCGAAGAACCACTCGGCATAGGGATAGGCAAACTGCTCCATAGACATGGAGTGGATCTCGGCAATGTCGGTCGACTCGCTGTAATAGTCCGAGATGGGCTGGCTGCGCATGGCCATATAGCCGGCAAAGGCGTGGCCAAGCTCGTGGGTCAGCACCTGCATATCAAAGATCGTGTGGTTGAAGCAGGAGAAGACAAAGGGAGCCTTCAGGCTGGGCAGGCTCGTCATGTAACCGGTGGATGCCTTGCCGGGCTTGTTCTGCAGATCCATCAGCTCGTGGTCGATCATGAAATCGATGAACTCGCCCGTCTCCGGGCTGATCTCGTGATACATCTTCTGAGCGGTCTTGACCATAAAGGCGTCGTCGCCCGCAGGCTCGGCGTTTCCGTCCGGGAAGACCATCTTCTCATCGTGCCACATGACGTGGTCGATGCCGAGGCGCTTGGCCTGCGCGTCATAGAGCTTTTGGCACAGCGGGACAAGGAACATGCGCACCTGCTCGCGGAAGGACGCGACCTCCTTTTCGCCGTAGTCCGTGCGGCCCTGCTCGAGATAGCCGACGGGGATGTAGTTCTCATAGCCGAGGTTCTTGCCCATCTGGTTACGGATGCGGATAAGCTCATCCCAGATTTCTTCCAGACGCGGCTCGTTGTCCTCGTAGAATTTGGCGTAGGCCCTGACGGCAGCGGCGCGCATGGCGCGGTCGGGGTGCTCAAAATACTTCTGCACGCCGTAGAGGTTCAGCGTCTTGCCGTCGAAGGGGATCTCCGCCGTGGCCATGATCTTCTGATATTCGTTGGTCAGGCGGCTCTCCTGCTGGCGCAGCGGGATGTTGGCCTCGCAGAACAGCTTCTTCTGCAGATCCATGGAGACAAAATACTGCTTGCCGAATTCCTTCTCAATGTCCGGGCGGAAAGGGCTGGACGCGATGGCCTCGCTCAGCGCGACCTCCTCGCCGCCGAGGGTCGGCAGCGTGTCGTCAAGATAGGCGACCTCCGTTTCATAGAATTCATCACGGGTGTTCAGCGTATGGCGGATGTTCGCGATGGAATACTGCGTGGACAGCTCGCAGTTTTCGCGGTCCATCTCAAGAAGCAGCGTGCGCAGAGCCCCGTAGCTCTCCGCGTGTTCGATCGCAGCTTTCCAATCCTTGAGCTTTGCGCGGTATGCATCCAGATCGGGGCGCTTATATTCCAGGGTCGAAAATCTGAAATTGTCCATGGCGTTCCGGTTTCTCCTCACATTTTATAGAATTAAGGGGCTTGTCGTGGTGCGAGTGGTGATACAGAACTTTTTGAAAAAGCCAGTAATATCAACGGTTTTCAAGGCGGACGAGTAGCAAATAACTTGTATATATCCCCTTTTCGGGCGACTGTTTTTAAGACAGCCGCCCTTTTTCTATACCTAAATTCAAGTGTTGTGATTAGGGTGCGAAAGCCTCTGTTTTTTCCTCTCTGACCGCCGCAAGCAGGCGGGCATGGATGTTTTCCTATGGATCACATCCGAGAGGCAAACCGGAGGCTTTTTTCATCGAAATCAACACTTTTCATTTTCAGAGGAAGGAGGTGCGAAGATGGCTGTATTCCGTATCGAAAAGACCAGGGATTACACGGTCATGTCAAACTATCATCTGCGGGATATGTCGCTGTCGCTGAAAGCGAAAGGGCTTTTATCTCTCATGTTGTCTCTGCCGGAGAATTGGGACTACACCATGAAGGGTCTTGCCCGTATCTGCAAGGATGGAATTGACAGCATCAGTGGTGGCATCCGGGAGCTGGAGGCGCACGGCTATCTGATCCGTGCGCGTGTCCGTGGCGCAAACGGGCAGCTCGGCTCTATCGAATACACTATTCTGGAACAACCTAAAGCGCCATCACCTACACAGGAAAAACCTATACGGGAAAATCCCGTACAGGCAAATCCAATGTTGGACGCTCCAATTCAGGAGAACCCCGCCCAATTAAATAAAGAAGAATCAAGTAACTATCCATCAAAGACAGATCTATCAATTACGCAAGGATCAAGTCCTATCCCATCAAGTCCCCCAGCCCCCGGGGAGCGGACCGGACAGGACGGGATGCGAAAGCGGGAAAGCTATCGGGCATTGATCTTAGAGAACATCGAGTATGACGTACTCTCGCAGAACGTGCAGCTTGACAAGGACCGGCTGGACGAGCTGGTGGAGCTCATGGTGGATACCGTCTGCTCCAACCGGGAGATGATCCGTGTGGCTGGGGACGATTACCCTGCCGAGGTCGTCCGGTCGCGGTTCCTGAAGCTGAACGCCTCGCATATCGAGTATGTCCTTGACCGGATGCGGGAGAACACCACCTATGTCCGCAATATCAAGAAATATCTGCTGGCGGCGCTGTATAACGCGCCGGTCACGATGGACAGCTATTACACATCCCTTGTCAGCCATGACCTGTACGGCAGCGGAGATCGGAGGTGAACGCCTTGCAGGAAGAAATCACGCAGAAAACCCTTGCGCTATGTGTGGAGGCCAGCAAAATGACCGCCCAGCTCTTGCAGCAGGCTATAAAGAAGGTGCTGGCAGACATGGAGAAGCACAAGAAAAATCCGCAGCTCCGGCACGGCAAGCAGACGCTCCGGCAGCTTATGAAGCACAACACCGGCGTTTCCAACATCGAGATCACAGATCAGAATATCCGGGCCTTTTCTTCCACAGCGAAGAAGTACGGCCTGGATTTTGCTTTGAAGAAGGACACTTCCGGCGAGCATACCCGTTACCTGGTGTTCTTCAAGGGTCGGGACGCCGATGTGATTACAGCGGCCTTCCGGGAGTTCTCCGCTAAAAATCTGAGCCGTGAGAAAGCACCTTCTATCCGGCACAAGCTGGAAAAGGCACAGGAGCAGTCCAAAACGCAGCACAAGGAGCAGGAGCGCGGCGAAAAGGTCAAGACCAGAGAACGGAGTGTGGAGCGATGAAGGATAAGCTCAAAAAATATCTTCTGCCAAACCTGCCGTATCTGTTCTTTGTGTATCTCTTTGATAAGCTCTGCCAGGCGGTGCGGCTGGCGCCGGGGCTTGATGCCTCGGAAAAGCTGCTGCATATCGGGCAGGGCTTTCAGACGGCCTTCGCCAGCTCCGCACCCAGCTTTCACGCGCTGGATATCTGCGTCGGCATCCTCGGCGCAGTCCTCGTCCGGCTGACGGTGTATGTCAAGGGCAAGAACGCGAAGAAATACCGCAAGGGTATTGAATACGGCTCTGCCCGCTGGGGCACGGCGGAGGATATCGCGCCCTACATAGACCCCGTTCCCGATTGGAACATCCCTCTGACCCGGACGGAAAGCCTCACCATGACCAGCCGCCCGAAGGATCCAAAAACGGCGAGAAATAAAAATATCCTGGTCATCGGCGGCTCCGGCAGCGGCAAGACAAGGTTTTTTGTCAAGCCGTCCCTGCTCCAAATGCACAGCTCCTATGTGGTCACCGATCCCAAAGGGCAGCTCCTTCGGGAGACGGGAAAGCTCCTGGCGCACGGCGGGCCGAAGCGGGACGAGAACGGAAAGCCGGTGCGGGATAAGCGCGGCAAGGTCGTCTATGAGCCATACCGCATCAAGGTCCTGAACACCATCAACTTTTCCAAAAGCATGAAATATAACCCGCTGGCCTATGTGCGCTCCGAGAAGGATATCCTCAAGCTGGTCAATGTCATCATCGCCAACACGAAGGGCGACGGTGAAAAATCCTCCGAAGATTTTTGGGTCAAAGCCGAGCGGCTTTTATACTGCGCCCTGATCGGCTACATCTGGTACGAGGCGGAGCCGGAGGAACGGAACTTCATCACGCTTCTGGACCTGCTGAACGCCTGTGAAGCCAGGGAGGACGACGAGACATACAAAAGTCCCGTGGATATCCTCTTTGACGATCTGGCGAAAAAGCAGCCGGAGCACTTCGCTGTCAAGCAATATGTCAAATTCAAAATGGCGGCGGGCAAAACGCTCAAGAGCATTTTGGTGAGCTGCGGTGCCCGCCTCGCCCCCTTCGATATCAAGGAGCTGCGGGACATTATGACGGAGGACGAATTGGAGCTTGACACGATGGGCGACCGGAAAACGGCGCTGTTCCTCATTATGAGTGATACCGATACCACCTTCAATTTCGTCATCGCCATGCTGCAAAGCCAGCTTTTCAACCTGCTCTGCGACAAGGCGGACGATTTTTATAACGGGCGGCTGCCTGTCCATGTGCGGTGCCTTCTGGACGAATTTGCCAACATCGGCCAGATACCAAACTTCGACAAGCTGATCGCAACCATCCGAAGCCGTGAGATATCGGCTTCTATTATTTTGCAGTCGCAAAGCCAGTTAAAGACCATCTACAAGGACGCCGCGGATACCATTGTTGGCAACTGCGACGTCACCTTGTTTTTGGGAGGCAAGGAGAAAGGGACGCTGAAAGAGATCTCGGAGCTGCTGGGCAAGGAGACCATCGACAGCCTGAGCCAGTCCGAAAACCGCGGCGCGCAGACCTCTCACGGCCTCAGTTATCAGAAATTGGGAAAGGAGTTGATGACCCAGGATGAGATCGCGGTCATGGACGGCGGCAAGTGTATCTTGCAGCTTCGAGGGGTGCGCCCGTTTTTCAGCGACAAGTACGACCTGACAAAGCACCCCCGCTACAAATACCTGTCCGACGCCGACAAGAAGAACGTCTTTGACGTAGAACGGTACATGAAGCGCAAACCGGCCATTGTGAAGCCGGACGAGCCTTTCGATATGTACGAATTGAACGCATCTGATCTGGAACCCGACAACAACAATTCTACAAAACGAAAGGAAAAATGATTTATGGATTTCTTCAACAGTGCTATTGACGTATTGCAGACTCTCGTGATCGCCCTGGGCGGCGGCCTGTGCGTGTGGGGCGGCATCAACCTTCTGGAAGGTTACGGCCAGGATAACCCTGCGGCCAAAAGCCAGGGCGTCAAACAGCTCGTCGCGGGCGGCGGCGTCGCCCTGATCGGCGTGACCCTTGTCCCCCTGCTGTCCGGCCTGCTTGGCTGAGCGGCGGCAGGACCATCCCACCCGGAGGCTCCCGTTTCACGGCGGGAGCCCCCGAAAGGAGGTGTGACCACCCGTGATAATCGACACGATCCAGGAATGGTTCAAGGAGGTGCTGATCGACGGCATCATCTCAAACCTTTCCGGGACCTTTGATACCGTGAATACGAAGGTGGCCGAGATCGCAGGCGAGGTCGGCATGACGCCCTCCGGCTGGAACGGCGGTATCTTCAACATGATCCGCAGCCTGTCCGAAACGGTCATTGTCCCCATTGCAGGCATCATCCTCACCTTCGTCATGTGCTATGAGCTGATCCAGTTGATCGTCGAGAAAAATAATCTCCATGATTTTGACACCTGGCTTTTCTGGAAGTGGATTTTCAAGACCTTCTGCGCGGTGCTGATCGTCACGAACACCTGGAATATCGTTATGGCGGTGTTCGACGTGGCGCAGAGCGTGGTCGATCAGAGCGCAGGCGTCATCATCTCCGATGCTGGGATCGACATTTCCGGCGTCGTGGGTGATCTGGAAACAACGCTGGCGGACTGGAGCATCGGTTCTTTGCTGGGCCTGTGGTTTCAGAGCGTCTTTGTGGGCCTCTGTTCGCATATCCTCACCATTGCCATTTTCCTTGTGATCTACGGAAGAATGATCGAGGTGTATTTGACCGTATCCGTGGGGCCAATCCCGTTTGCCACGATGGTCAACCGGGAATGGGGTCATACGGGGCAGAACTACTTGAAGTCCCTGCTGGCGCTGGGCTTTCAGGCATTTCTTATTATGGTCTGCGTCGGCATCTATGCGGTGCTGGTACAGAATATCGCCGTGGGGGATGATATTACCGTGGCGATCTGGGAGTGCATGGGCTACACGGTGCTGCTGTGCTACACGCTGTTCAAAACCGGCAGCCTTGCAAAAAGCCTGTTCGGAGCGCATTAAAGGAGGTATCAATTTTGGCATACGTAACGGTCCCGAAGGACCTGACAAAAATCAAAAGCAAGATGCTGTTCGGCCTGACGAAGCGGCAGCTTGTGTGTTTCGGATCGGCGGCGCTTGTGGGAGTGCCGCTTTTCTTTTTGAGCAAGGGCAGCATGGGTACGACCTCGGCGGCGCTGTGCATGATCCTTGTCATGCTCCCGTTCTTCCTGTTTGCCCTCTATGAGAAAAATGGACAAACGCTGGAAGTGATCCTGGGGCACCTGATCCAATGCAAGTTCATCCGTCCGAAGCGGCGCATCTATCAGACCAACAACGCCTATTCCGCCCTGGTGCGGCAGGCAAAACTGGAAAAGGAGGTACGGGCGATTGCTGAAAAGAACGGCAAAACCGGAAAACTCGCAGCCCGCCGCAAAGCGTAAGCTCACGCGGGCGGAGCGAAAACAGATTGAAGCCATCATCCGGCAGGCGAAGGGCGACGGCAAGCCCCATACCGTGCAGGACAGCATCCCGTTTCGGAACCTGTACCCGGACGGCCTGTGCAGGCTGGACGACCGGCTTTTCTCCAAGACCATAGCCTATGAGGACGTCAACTACCGTCTGGCGGGGCCGGACGACCAGCGGGATATCTTTGAACGCCTCTGCGATTTCTATAACGGCTATGATCCCTCCATCGGCGTGCAAATGACCCTGAGCAGCCGCCATGAGGACAAGAACGGAAACCTGTTCGGCATGGACGCCCAGGGCGACGCGCTGGATGATATGCGCGTGGAGGCGTCCGGCATCCTGCAAATACAGTATGAGCGCGGCAACAACGGCTTTGTAAAGCGCAAATATGTCACGCTGACCATCGAGGCGGAAAATCTTCCGGCGGCGCGGGCAAGGTTTTCCCGGATCGAGGCAGACACCCTGAACCGCTTCAAGGTCATGGGCGCGGGCGCAAGGGTGCTGGACGGCAAAGAGCGGCTGGCGCTGCTGCATGGCCTTCTCCATCCGGAGGGTGGACAATTCGCCTTTGAATGGAACTGGCTCCCGGCAAGCGGCCTGTCCGTCAAGGACTTTATCGCGCCTTCTTCCTTCGAGTTTGGCGAGACGCGGCGTTTCCGCATCGGCGAAATGTACGGTGCGGTGTCCTTTTTGCAGATATTGGCCCCGGAGATTCAGGACCGTATCCTCACGGATTTCATGGATGTGGAGGGAAACCTTCTCGTCACCATGCACGTCCGCGGCATCAACCAGAACGAGGCCATCAAGATGGTCAAGCGCAAGATCACCGATCTGGACGCCATGAAGATCCAAGAGCAGAAGAAGGCCGCCCGCAGCGGCTACGATCTGGATATTCTCCCCTCCGACCTCTCCACCTACGGCGGCGCGGCGAAAAATCTCTTGCAGGATTTGCAGAGCCGCAACGAGAGAATGTTCAATATGACCTTCCTCATGCTGCATCTGGCGCCCACGAAACAAAAGCTGGAGATTGCCGTTTCGCAGTCGGCCAGCGTCGCCCAGACGCACAACTGCATCCTGACCCGGCTGGACTTCCAGCAGGAGGACGGGCTTATGTCCTCGCTGCCGCTGGGCCTCAACCGTATCAAGATCGAACGGAGCCTCACCACATCGGCGCTGGCGGTATTTATCCCCTTCGTCACCCAGGAACTTTTTATGGGCGGCAATGCCATGTATTACGGCCTCAACGCTCTCTCCAACAACATGATCCTGCTGGACCGCAAGCAGTCCCGTTGTCCCAACGGCCTTGTGTTCGGCACACCGGGCAGCGGCAAGTCCATGAGCTGCAAGCGGGAGATTACCTATGTCATGCTGACCACGAAGGATAACGTCATCATCTGCGACCCGGAGGATGAATATTCCCCGCTGGTGAACCGGCTGGGCGGTCAGGTGATCCGGCTTTCCCCCAACAGCCGCGACTATGTGAATCCCCTGGATATCAACCTCAATTACAGCGAGGAAGAAAACCCGCTGGCGCTGAAAAGTGATTTCGTGCTGTCTTTCTGCGAGCTTATCATGGGCAGCAAGACGGGGCTGGAGGCTATCGAGAAAACCGTCATTGACCGGGCCGTGCAGATGATCTACCAGCCGTACTTCGCGGACCCGCGGCCGGAGAATATGCCCGTGCTGGGCGATCTGCTGGACGCGCTCATGGCGCAGGGCATCCCGGAGGCGGAGCGCGTGGCTCAGGCGCTCGACCTGTATGTAAACGGCTCGCTCAACTTCTTCAACCACCGTACCACCGTGGATATCCGCAACCGCCTTGTCTGCTTCGATATCAAGGGCCTCGGCAAGAATCTGAAAAAGCCGGGGATGCTCATTGTCCAGGACGCGGTGTGGAACACCGTCACGGTGAACCGCTCCATTGGACGGGCCACCTGGTATTTCGTGGACGAATTTCACCTGCTCTTGAAGGAGGAACAGACGGCAGCGTACAGCGC
Organism: Clostridiales bacterium; assembly: GCA_003525905.1. Lineage (GTDB taxonomy): Bacteria > Bacillota > Clostridia > Oscillospirales > Oscillospiraceae > JAZOXB01. The sequence goes on along the minus strand of DQIA01000071.1, from coordinate 2,191 downwards.
CGAGATTTGGAAGCGTTTTAGAAAGTGGGGCGGCGTCCCGACCGGGGCGACACAGAACCCCAAAGACCTGCTTTCCTCGCCGGAGATCGAAAACATTCTGGAAAACAGCGATTTCATCTACCTGCTGAACTTGTCTGCTGGCGACCGCAAGCTGATGACGGAGCGGCTGAACATTTCCGCCGAGCAGCTTGCCTATGTGACCAACGCGGACCCCGGCAGCGGTCTTCTGTTCTTCCAGAATGTGATCCTTCCGTTCCGGGACGAGTTCCCGAAGGATACAGAGCTGTATAAACTTCTCACGACCAAGCCCAGCGAGGTCGCCCACGACGGGGAAAGCAGATAAGGAAAGGATGGGACAAGATATGAAATATGTGATCGACAGCAAAACCTACGAAAAGCATATCCGTGACGAGGTGCATCTTTACGGTCTGCTGCATCAGCTCGCATTCCTCGCCGGGAAGGTGAAGGACGAGGAGGACATGGCAAATCTGGTCGAGACGTCAAAGCACTACGGCGAGATCGCGGAGAAAAAGTTTGACGACTGGCTCATTCCCGGACGCTACCTGGCGTTCGGGGACCGGGATGATCTTGCCGAACTGAAGGCGGCGGAGCTTACGCCGCTGACTGCCGTACTGAAAGAGCATGATGCAAAAATCAGAGAAAAGCAGCGTGCAGCTTCCAGCAATGATCCCGCCTACATCATTTCCGGCAGCGCCTTCCGTATGCTGGTGGGCGATCTCTTTGACCTGCTGGCACAGTACGGATATCTCCGTAATCGTGTTCTGGATGTAAAAACGGAGCGGCAGCTTGCGCGGCTGCAAAAGAACCTCTCCGGCGACCACCCGGCGATCCGCAGGATGTACTGCAGGTGGGGCTTTGCGGAGGATCAGGGCGTCACCTGCTATGACATTCTGGAGGCAAAGCTGCGGCGCGCGCATCTGACGCCCTATGACCCGGACGGCAGCGAGGCCGACTATGACTGAACTGACCCTAGTTACACAATGCCATGGTAAAAAGAGCCGCAAAAAACAGTAAATAAGGCAATTTCAGTATAATACGCTTAGTCACAATAAATATTTCTTCTACCTTATCGGGAATATGTATGCTATAATGTTGGCGTTCATAGTGAGGAGGTATGTATATTGAAGAAATATGTAGGATACATGGTTGCTTTTGTCTTTGGAACATATCTGTGGTTTGTACTTCTTCCGATGTGGTTTAATTACTCATTTCCAACAGGAGGATGGGACTGGTTGGGGTTTGTCGGTGTGGTTGGAGGCTTGTTTTTATCTGTGTGGTGTTTGAAAAAGCAGCAAGAGTTAAGTGTTGTTCCTTGTTTGGATGTTGACGCATATTCAACACTTGACAACAACGCCCAGAATAAAGTATTCCGAATATTTAATGACACAGATGGCCGAATCTACAATGACGGATATATTATTCTTAGAACACCAGGAAAAACGGAGCCAGATGGATTTAGGAAGAGTGCTAATATCAAGGTAACAAACAAGGGATTATCAACAGCATTTCAGGTATGTGTGTACCTTTACGATCTAAAAAGTGTTAAGGGGCTGGCATCTCTTGATGAAATAGCTACAACGCCCATTGATGATTTTTACGATAAGATTGATTATAAGGGCTATACATACTATGAGGAAACCGGTGTCGATGCCGAACCTGTAAAAAATGAAAGTGGCTGGCTTATATCTCCGCAGTACAATTTGTGTGCGAACGCTGGGGAGTTCAACCTCGTTTTTGATTTTTCCAAGGTAACTCAGAAATATCATTCTATTTTGAAATTTGAGTTTGAGGACATTTATCAGAAAAAGTACCATCAATTCTTGTACTTGTATTTCGATAAAGAAGAATGTGCTGCATTACCAATTTCAAAGTTATATTCACGATGAAGAAAACCTCGCTTCAACCGAAGCGAGGTTTTTCTATGCCCAAAATCAGGAGGTGAATACAAAATAGCAAATCAGCTGACCCATGTAAGCCTGTTTTCCGGCATCGGTGGGCTTGATCTGGCGGCGGAGGCGGCGGGTTTCCGCACCGTCTGTCAATGCGAGTGGGCAGACTATCCCTATTCCGTTCTGGAAAAGCACTGGCCGGATGTGCCGAGATTCCGGGATATTACTACTTTTACGAAGGAGGCGTTTTTTGAAAAAACAGGACTTGAAACAGTTACCGT
>DQIA01000053.1 GCA_003525905.1 Clostridiales bacterium | reverse complement strand
CCCTTCGTGCGCTGCAGCGAGCCGCAGACTTTTCAAACGAGAGCCCAGTGAAACGGGTCTCGTTTGAGAGCTTGTCAAAAACACTTTTTTGACAAGCTCAACTGCCGCAGAGCGTTCGCTCTGCGGCAGGAAATTTTATGCCTGTTCGCCGGATTCGGAGGGGTCGATGACGGAATCGTCATGGAAGACCCAGTCCTGCACGTTCAGAATGTCGTAGGTCGAGGGAGTGCGGCGGATGACGATCTTCGAAAGACCGGCGTTGATGATCATCCGGCGGCACATCGGGCAGGGGAGCAGGTCAGGGATCAGCTCGCCCGTGGCGACGTCGCGCCCGGCCAGATAGATCGTGCCGCCGATGCACTCGCTGCGCGCGGCGGAGATGATGGCGTTCATCTCGGCGTGGACGCTGCGGCAGAGCTCATAGCGCTCGCCGGCGGGGATGCCCAGCCGCTCGCGGATGCAGTAGCCGAGGTCGATGCAGTTGCTGCGGCCGCGCGGTGCGCCGTTGTAGCCCGTGGAAACGATCTCGTCGTTGCGGACGATGAGCGCCCCGGAGTGAGAGCGGCTGCAGGTAGAACGCTCCAGCACGGTCTCCGCGATGTCGAGGTAATAGCTTTCCTTATCGATGCGCCCCATGGCAGTGGCCTCCAATGATCGGAACATTGCCATTATTATACACCCTGCAGGAAAAAACTGCAAGCATTTTTCCGAAAAACGCGCCATTTCTGGCGAAAAAACAGCTCAAAAATGGGAGTTTTGCTCCACCAGATGAAAAATAACCGGTGAAGACCGGGGCTGCAATGGAGTGATGCTGCTTTAGAGCATACATTTTCCGCGGTGCAGATACTGCCCATTACGGTCGTGGAGAATTTTGCCCTCCCGGACGACGCAGGTGCCGCGCAGGTAGACCTCTGCGATATGGCCCGCGATCTGCGTGCCCTCATAAGGGGCATAGTCGACGTTTGCCGCCTGATCGGCTGCGGTGATGCAGCTCGTGCCGCGCGGGTCATATACGACGATGTCCGCGTCTGCGCCCGGCTGCAGCACGCCCTTGCGGGGGAAGAGACCGTAGAGCTTCGCGGGCATTTCGGCCAGCACATCGGCCATGCGCTCGGCCGTGATGCGGCCTGCTGCGACGCCGTAGGTGAACAGCAGCGTGCCGCGCGTCTCCACGCCGGGCATGCCGCCGGGAATTTTCGTGAAGTCGCCGCGCCCGGCGTCCTTCTGCGCGAGGGTGAAGCTGCAGTGATCCGTCGAAACGGTCTGGATCTCGCCGTCGGCCAGCGCCTTCCACAGGCGCTCGTTGTCGAGCTTCTTGCGCAGCGGGGGCGCGCAGACATAGCGTGCGCCTGCAAAGTCCGGCAGGCTGTAGCGTGAGTCGTCCAGCAGCAGGTAGTGCGGGCAGGTCTCCACAAAGACCTTCTGCCCGAGGCCGCGCGCGGCCTCGACCTCACGCAGGGCTGCCGCCGTGGACAGGTGGACGATCATGACGGGCACATCGGCCACGCGTGCCAGCTTCAGCAGACGGCCGACGGCCTCGGCCTCGGCCTCCGCCGGGCGGCAGAGCGGGTGGGACGCAGGAGAAAGCGCGCCTGCCGCCTTCTTTTCGGCGATGAGCGCATCGATCATGCCGGCGTTCTCACAGTGCACGCCGACGATGCCGCCGAGACGCTTCATCTCGCGCAGGGCGTGGAACATGGCCTCATCGCCGATCATCATCGCGGGATAGGTCATGTACATTTTGAAGGAGGAGATGCCCTCGTCGAACATCTGGGGCAGCTCGGCGCGGATGCCGTCGTTCCAGTCGTCGATGGTCATGTGGAAGCCGTAGTCGCAGCCGGTCTTCCCGTCCGCCTTCTCATGCCAGCGGGCAAGGCCGGTGTGGAGCGTTTCGCCCTTGTTCGGGCAGGCAAAGTCGATGACGGTCGTCGTGCCGCCGCGCAGGGCGGAGCGGCCGCCGGTGTAGAAGTCGTCCGCTGTGACGGTGTTGCAGACCTCAAGGTCGAAGTGTGTGTGCGCGTCGAGAAAGCCGGGGAACAGCAGCTTGCCGCTGACGTCGATCTCCTCGGCCTCCGGGCAGGAAAGTGCCTCGCCGACGGCCTCGATGCGTTCGCCGTCGATGAGCAGATCGGCTTTCCGGCAGCCGGAAGCGCCGACGATCACGCCGCCTTTCAGCAGCTTTTTCATACGAATCCACTCCTTTTTGTTGATTCGGCTACCCCGCAGAATCCCCTATGCTCTTGAGGAATGATGCGGGGCAGCCTGTGTATTTGCCGGTTGATTCTATTCTGTATTTTATTCTATCACTGCGGCGGGGAAAAGGGAATCCCCTTTTTCTGCGGGAAATGCCGCCGCGGCGCGAATCGACGCTTGACAGGGAAAGCGTCCAGACCGTATAATGGGGCTGTACCGGTTATCCAAAAAGGAAGGAGATATGTTCCATGCTGCAAATTGAACATCTGACGAAGACCTACGGCGAAAAGAAGGCCGTGGACGATCTGAGCCTGCACATCCTGCCCGGTGAAATTTACGGTTTCATCGGCCACAACGGCGCGGGGAAGACGACGACGCTGAAGTCCGTCGCCGGTATCCTGCGCTTCGACGCCGGAGAGATCCGCATCGGCGGCACCTCCATCCGCACGGACCCGCTGGCCTGCAAGCGGAAGCTTGCCTACATCCCGGACAATCCCGATCTCTATGACTATATGACGGGTATCCAGTATCTGAACTTTATTGCGAACATTTTCGGTGTCAGCGCGGCGGACCGGCAGGCGCGCATCCGCGAGCTTGCGGAGCGCTTTGAGCTGACGAACGATCTGGCCCAGCCCATCGCCGCCTACTCCCACGGCATGAAGCAGAAGCTGGCCATTATTTCGGCCTGGCTCCATGCCCCGCAGCTCGTCGTGATGGACGAGCCGTTCGTCGGCCTCGACCCGAAGGCCGCCCATCTGCTCAAGGGCATGATGCGGGAGCTGTGCGACCGCGGCGGCGCAATCTTCTTCTCGACGCATGTGCTCGAGGTCGCGGAAAAGCTGTGCGACAAGGTCGCCATCCTGCGTGCGGGCAAGCTCATCCGCTCCGGCACGATGGACGAGGTCAAGGGCGACGACTCCCTCGAGGAGGTCTTCCTGGAGCTGGAGGGCGAGACATGCTGAGCGCTCTCCTGAAAAAGCAGCTGCAGGAGATCTTCCGCAGCTACTTCTATAACGCCAAGCAGGGCAAGGCCCGCTCCCGCGTCTCGACGGTGGGCTATTTTGCCTTTTTTGCCGTGCTCATGGTCGGCGTGCTGGGCGGCATGTTCACCTATCTGGCGCATTCCCTGTGCGCGCCGTTCGCTGCAGCCGGGATGGAATGGCTGTATTTCACGATCATGGCCATGGTCGCCATCGTGCTCGGTGCATTCGGCAGCGTATTCAACACCTATTCGAGCCTCTATCTTGCCAAGGATAACGACCTGCTGCTGTCCATGCCGATCCCGGTGCGCACCATCCTGTTGTCCCGCCTGCTGAGCGTCTATCTCATGGGCCTGCTCTATTCCGGCGTTGTGCTGCTGCCTGCCATGATCGTCTATTGGGTCACGGTCTCGGCCGCGCCCACCGCCCTTGCAGGCGGTCTGCTGCTGTTTGCCCTCGTCACGATCTTCGTGCTGACGCTCTCATGCGCGCTGGGCTGGGTCGTGGCGAGGGTCAGCCTGAAGCTGAAGCACCGCAGCATCACGGTGGTACTGACGTCGCTGCTGTTCCTCAGCGCTTACTATTTCGTGTATTTCAAGGCGCAGAGCTTCCTCTCGGAGCTTGTGACGAACGCAGCCTACTACGGCGCGCAGATCCGCGGCAAGGCCTATCCGCTCTATCTGATCGGCCGTGCCGGGGCCGGCGACGGCCCTGCCATGGCGGTGGTCACCGCCGTGGTGCTCGTTCTGTTTGTCCTGCTATTCTGGCTGCTGTCGCGCAGCTTCCTGCGCATCGCCACGGCAAGCGGCAGCACGGTGCGCCGTGTCTACCGCGAAAAGACCGCCGTGCAGCGCGGCGCGGGCACGGCCCTGCTTGCGCGGGAGCTGCGGCACTTCGGCGGCAATCCCAGCTATATGCTCAACTGCGGCCTCGGCATCCTGCTGCTGCCGCTCGGCGGCACGGCCCTGCTATGGAAGCGCGATCTTCTGGATGTGCTGCAGCCTATGGTCGGCGGGCAGGGAATCGCGCTCATCCTATGCGCGCTGGTGTGCCTGCTGGCATCCATGAATCTCATGGCTGCGCCGTCCGTTTCGCTCGAGGGCAGGACGATCTGGCTCGTGCAGTCACTGCCGGTCCGGCCATGGCAGGTCCTGCGGGCCAAGCTGCAGCTGCAGCTTGTGCTGACGGCCGTCCCCGCGCTGATCGCGGCGGTCTGCGCAGCCGTGGCTGCCGCGCGCCCGGTGGGAGAGACGCTCCTGCTGCTGGCCGTTCCGCTTGGCTATGTTCTGCTGCTGGCGCTGTTCGGCCTGTTTGCAGGCCTGAAGCTGCCGAATCTGACGTGGACGAATGAGATCACGCCCATCAAGCAGGGCGGCAGCGTCATGCTGGCCCTGTTCGGCGGCTTCGTCTATGCGGGCCTTCTGCCGCTGGCCTATTTCCTCGGGGCAGACGCCCTGGGCCTTTCTGCCTGCCTTGGAATTTATCTCGGCCTGACGCTGGCGCTTGTTGCCGTGCTGTATGTCTGGCTGCGCAGGCGCGGCGCGGCCGTGTTCGCGGCTCTGTAACAAAAAGGAGAGAGTATGAACGATATTCTGGAGGTCCGACACCTCGTCAAGCGCTTCGGCGATGTGACGGCGGTGGACGATCTGAGCTTCCGCGTGCGCGAGGGCGAGCTGTTCGCTTTCCTCGGTGTGAACGGCGCGGGAAAATCCACGACCATCCACATTCTCTGCGGCCAGCTGGCCCGCGACGGCGGCAGCGTGCGCGTCTGCGGCGCAGACCCGGACGAAGCGCCGGAGCAGCTCCGCCGGAGCCTCGGCGTGGTGTTCCAGAGCTCTGTGCTGGATCAGGCGCTGTCCGTGCAGGAGAATCTGCGCAGCCGCGCGGCGCTTTACGGCATCCGGGGCACGGCATTTTCCCGCCGTCTTGCGGAGCTGACGGACCTGCTGGAGCTGGGCGAGCTGCTGCGCCGCCCCGTCGGCAAGCTCTCGGGCGGCCAGCGCCGCCGCATCGACATCGCCCGCGCCCTGCTGCACCGGCCGCGCCTGCTTATTCTGGATGAGCCGACGACGGGCCTTGATCCGCAGACGCGCAGTCTGCTGTGGCAGGTCGTGGCGGGCCTGCGGCAGGAGGAGAATCTGACGGTCTTCCTCACCACGCATTATATGGAGGAGGCTGCGGACGCGGGCTACGTTGTCCTGCTCGACCACGGCAGGATCGCGGCGGAGGGCACGCCGCTGCAGCTGAAAAACACCTATGCGCACGATACGCTCACCCTCTACGGCGTGGGTGAGGCGGACGTGCGGCGGCTCGGCCTGCCCTATGCGCCCGCAGAGCAGGGCTGGCGCGTCACCGTGCCGGACCCGGCTGCCGCTGCGGAGCTCATCCGGCGGGAACCGGCGCTGTTCCGCGATTTTGAGCTGACCAAGGGACGGATGGACGATGTGTTCCTCGCCGTCACGGGCAAAAAGCTGGCGGGAGGTGCGGAGAAATGACCGGACTCGGTGCGCTGATCCGGCGCAACAGCAAGCTGTATTTCAAGGATAAGGGCATGTTCTTCACCTCACTCATCACGCCGATGATCCTGCTGGTGCTCTATGTCACCTTCCTCAGCCGGACGTATGAGGATTCGTTCCGCTCCGCCCTTGCGGCAGCCGGGGCACAGGTGGAGGACTCGCTCCTGCATGGCTGTGTCGGCGGGCAGCTCATCTCGTCGCTGCTGGCCGTCAGCTGTGTGACGGTGGCCTTCTGCTCGAACCTCACCATGGTGTTCGACAAGGTCTCCGGTGCACGGAACGACCTGACCGTTTCGCCGGTCCGGCCTGCCGTCCTCTCGCTGAGCTATTATCTGGCGACGTTCTGCACCACGCTGCTCATCAACGGCATCGCCGCGGCCGCCTGCTTCGGTTATCTGGCGCTGACGGGCTGGTATCTGAGCGCTGCGGACGTGCTGCTCGTGCTGCTGGACGTGGTGATCCTGGTGCTGTTCGGCACGGCGCTGTCGTCTTGCATGATCTTCCCGCTTTCGACGAACGGGCAGGCCAACGCGGTCGGAACGATCGTGAGCGCGGGGTACGGCTTTGTCTGCGGGGCCTATATGCCCGTTTCGAGCTTCTCGCCCGTGCTGCAGAAGATCATCGCCTTCCTGCCGGGGACCTACGGGACTGCTCTGCTGCGCTGCCATGCGATGCGGGGCGTGTTTGCGGAGATGCGCCGCATCGGCTTCCCGGCGGAGGCCGTTTCGGACATCCGCGACAGCGTGGACTGCAATCTCTATTTCTTCGGCCATGCCGTAAGCACCGGCGCGATGTATGCCATTATGCTGGGGAGCATCGCCGCGCTCATCGGCCTTTACGTCCTGCTGAACCGCCCGGGACACGGAGGAAAGCGCCATGGGTAGAGCCTCCACCAGACAGAACAAGACGCCCTATCAGCTGGCCCGCGAGGAGCTGGGCCTTTCCCGCGAGCGGGCGGCGGAGCTGCTGGAGACCATCCCGGCGGAGCGCATCGAGCGCATCGAAAGCGAGCGCTCCCTGCCGCGGCCGGACGAGGTGCTGCGCATGGCGCAGCGGTATAAGAAGCCGTCGCTCTGCAATGCCTACTGCGCCCGCGTCTGCCCCATCGGGCAGGAATATGTGCCGGAGATCAAGCCGAAGGAGCTTCCGGCCATCGTGCTCGAGATGCTGGCGACCCTCAACACGCTCGACCGTGAGCGCGGCTGCCTCATCGACATCTCGGCCGATGGCAGCATCGATCCGGACGAGCTGGCGGATTTCCTGCGCATCCAGCGGGAGCTGGAGCAGATCTCCCGGACCGTGGAGGCCCTGCAGCTCTGGGCGGAAAAAATGATGGCCGACGGCCGCATTGACCGTGCGGCCTATACGCGGGAGATCTCCGCAGCGGGAGAAAAATAGCGGGTGTTAATTTGTACATTTGAGCCTTTATTTTCTGCGCCCGGCCTGATAAAATAAGACCATACACAGCGGATCCGTAAAACCCACCCAGATACAGAAAAGGAGAGTAACAATGATTATTTTTATGTTCGGCATCGTGCTTACCATCGTGCTTTTCATCGCCATGGGCTTTGTCCGCGGCGAGGGCATGAGCTGGAGAGTCAACAAAAAGCAGCTGCTGGCGCTGGTCGGTGTGCTCGTCATCGTGTTTTCGTGCTATGTCTCCATTCCGGCAGGCCACACCGGCGTTGTGACGACGTTCGGCAGCGTGGAGAACTACACGCTCGAGGCCGGCATGCACTTCAAGCTCCCGTGGCAGGAGGTCATCAAGATGGACAACCGCGTGCAGAAGAGCACGCAGGATATGTCCTGCTTCTCCTCCGACATTCAGGAGGTCAGCATGACCTACACCGTGAACTATCAGATCAGCAAGCAGGATGCCATGACGATCTATAAGACCATCGGCATCGGCTATTACGATACGGTCATCGCCCCATGCATCACGGAGTCGGTCAAGATCGTCACGGCCCAGTATACGGCCGAGGACCTTGTCTCCAGCCGCAGCCTGATGGCCTCGCAGATCGAGGAGGTCCTGTCCCAAAAGCTGGCGGCCTACAATATCGAGCTGGTCGGCGCTTCCATTGAAAATATGGATTTCACGGACGCCTTTACGGATGCCGTGGAGGCCAAGCAGGTCGCCGAGCAGAACAAGCTCCGCGCCGAGACCGAGGCACAGCAGCGCGTTCTTGAGGCCAATGCCGCTGCGGAGATCAAGCGCATCGAGGCGGAGGCTGATGCCTATGAGCTGACGACCCGTGCCGAAGCCGAGGCCGAAGCGAACCGCAAGATCGCTGAATCCCTGACGGAGGCCCTTATCGCCTATACTTACGCGGAAAACTGGAACGGCGAGCTGCCGACATTTATGACGGGCGACGGCGCAACGCTGCCGATGTTCGATATGTCGGCCCTGCTGAACGGCGGGACCGATAACGGAACAACTGCCGCACAGCCTGCGGAATAACAGAGCAGAAAAAGTCCTGCCCGGAGTGAAAGCTCCGGGCAGGATCACTTTTTGTTGGGGGAGGGGTTTGTAGGGGAGCGGCATGCCGCTCCCGGAGACGCACCTGCAGTTGGTACAAGGCGGCGATAAAATGGTATGCACCAATTGCGTC
>DQIA01000041.1 GCA_003525905.1 Clostridiales bacterium | reverse complement strand
CAAAATTTGATTTTGCAATTCGGAAAGCAGCTTGGCGAAAAAGTCCAAAGGGACTTTTTTGCCAAGCTGAAATTCGGAAGCGTTGTTTTACGCTTCCGAATTTTTTAGATTACTTTTCCAGTTTGACGGCCGTTTCGAGCGCGACCTCCATCATCTGCGTGAAGGACGTCTGGCGCTCCTCGGCGGGCAGGGCCTCGCCCGTGAGCATGTGATCGGAGATCGTGCAGATGCACAGGGCGTTCTTCTTCCAGCGGGCGGCGGTCATATACAGGCCGGCAGCCTCCATCTCGCAGGCCATGACGCCCATCTTGATCCAGGCGGGAACGGTCTGCAGGACCTCGGGCATGCCCTCGTCGTCGTTATAGAAGTTATCTGTTGACAGGACGTTGCCGACGTGATACGTCGCGCCGACCTGTTCGCAGGACGCAACGGCGCGGCGCAGCATCTCATAGGAGGCAATGGGTGCGAACGTGCCGTCAATGTGATACTGGTGCAGGAAGTTCGAATCGGTGCAGGCGCCCTGAGCGATGACGATGTCGCGGACGTGGATATCGGGGTTGATGGAACCGGCCGAGCCGATGCGCATGATGTTCTGCACGCCGAAGGCGTTGTAGAGCTCATAGGAATAGATGCCGATGGACGGGATGCCCATGCCGGAGGCCATGACGGAGACCTTCACGCCGTGATAGGTGCCCGTGTAGCCCTGCACGCCGCGGACGTTGTTCACGAGGCGGGCGTTCTCCAGGAAATGCTCGGCGATGTACTTCGAGCGGAGCGGATCGCCCGGCATCAGGACGGTCTGACCAAAATCGTCGGGCGTGGCGTTGATATGGGGAGTCGGATAATTCATAACAGGATCTCCTTTCAAAATTCAGCGGTTCTTTACTTTGCGGTGCTCGCGGATGTTGCGGATCCAGCACTTGTGGCACATGGCAAGATAACGGTCGTTGCCGCCGAGCAGGAGCTGAGCGCCCTCGGTGACGATGCAGCCCTCGCTGTCCAGCCGGGCATTGACCGTGGCCTTGGCCCCGCAGTCGCAGATGGCCTTGATCTCCGTGATGGTGTCCGCCACCTCGAACAGCCTGCGGCTGCCGTCAAACAGCTTGCACTGGAAATCCGTGCGCAGGCCGAAGCACAGCACCGGGATGTTCTCCACATCCACGATGTCGCGGAGCTGATCGATCTGCGCGGGTGTCAGGAACTGGCACTCGTCGACGATGATGACGTCCGTCTTTTCGCGGCTGCGATAGAGCTCGTAGATGTCGCTGTGCGGCGGAACGACCTCGGCAGGGGCCTCCAGACCAACGCGGCTGCGCAGGATGATCGCGCCGTCGCGCTCGTCGGCAGCGGGCTTGATCAGCCAGACGTGCATGCCGTTTTCCTCGTAGTTATACTTGGTAATGAGCGCCTGTGCTGTCTTGGACGAGCCCATCGAGCCGTATTTAAAGTAGAGCTTTGCCATTGGCTATCCCCCATTTGCTTTGAGTAGGACTATTATACCGGATTGTGTCCATTTATGCAAGCAGAAAAGCATTCTTGTACCGCGTGCATTGACAAGGCACAGCCGTTCCGTTATACTGAAGGCAGAATCGAACCGAGGGGGATTTTCCATGTTTTGTCCGAAATGCGGAGCGCCGAACGATGCCTCCGCCCGTTTCTGCTCTACCTGCGGCGCAGCGCTGCCCGTGCAGCAGCCCATGCAGAGCACACAGCCGGTCCCGGTTATCGTGCAGCAGGTCCGCCCGGCGCCCGTGCAGCTCGTGCCCGCCCATCCGACGGCCTACACCCGCGCTCTGACGGGCTGCGGCCGGTCGCTCCCCTACCTGCTGGCCGCCATTGCCCTGACCGCCGTCGCGGTGCTGCACCTGCTGGACCTGCTGCTGGGTATTTCCGGCGGCATCGAGAGCGTCTGGGCGGCCATCGACGCAAGCCCGAGCGGCCTGATGCAGTTCCTGCAGGCTGCCTTCTGGCTGCCGGAGCTGCTGACCGTCATCGGCGTGTGGTCTGCTGCAGGGGCCTGCAGAAGCCGCGGCGCGCAGATCTCGACCGGCGGGCTGAATTGCCTGCGCACGGCGGCCGTCTTCCGCATCATCTTCGAGGCACTTGAGCTGACGTTCCTGCTGATCTATCTGCTGTTTTACAGCGCCGAGGATTTCTTCAGCTTCCACTTTGCCGGCGAAGAATACGTCGTCTTTGTCATGGCCGGCGGCTGTGCGCTGACCATTGTCCTGCAGGGCTGCATCATCGCCGCGCTGAACTCCGCAAATGAGGCAGCTGTCAAAGCCCGCGCCACAACGCTCCCGCCGATGCTCCTCGCCGTCATCGTCATGGCAGAGGCCGCCATGCAGATCATCGGTCTTGCTATGTACTGGGTCGCGCCGTATCTGGACTACGACATCGCCCTCCAGCTCTACGGCATGTTCGGCTATCTGAACGGCAGTGTTCTGCTGCATATGTTCTCCCTGCTCTTCAGCGCCGTCTCCGGCATTCTGTTCTCCGTCGTCACGCTGCGCTACCGCCGCGAGGTCAGCGCCGCCATGGAAGCGGAATGAGCTGAGAACAGTACCCTGTCAAATTGAATCATCAAAAAAAGCGAGGAAGCCCCGAAACAAAAACTGTGGACCGTTCGTCAGGCGGCCCACAGCTTTTTTTCGGGACGTGTCCCATTTTCAGGAGGTGATTTTTGCTGATTACGATCTATTTGTGCTCTGGCGTGGTCGATCTATCAGGCAGTGCCGCACAGGGCTCCGACAGGAATTGCCGAAGGCCACTCTTTTGCGATCCCGCCCGTTACACCCGGGATCAACCGGCCAGCGTGGCACCAAGCTTTTTGCACTGCGCAAGCGCGTCGTCTTCCGGCGCTTCGCAGCAGATGACGCTCTCACAGGCGAGCACCGCGCCGTCGGAACGGCAGGTGTCCTCCCAGGTGCGCATCCATTCGCCGTCGCCCCAGCCATAGGAGCCGAACAGCGCGAGCTTCTTGCCGGACAGGGCGGACTCACAGCCCGTGAACATCGGCTCGAACTCGTCCTCTTCCAGTGTCTCCGCACCCATGGCGGGGCAGCCGAAGGCAATGGCGTCAAATTCCGCGACCTTCGCGGCGGAGAACTGATCGGCGGTCAGCGTGCTGACCTCCGCACCGGCCTCTTTGGCTCCCTCGGCGACGGCGTTGGCCATCTGCTCGGTGTTGCCGGTACCGCTCCAATAAACAACTGCGATCTTACTCATGATCCATGATCCTTTCTGTTTTGAATTTTTATCACGGCAGCTCCGGCTTAGACGGCCAGAGCGAGCCGCTCCACCCCGGTCCCACGGGCCCAGGAGGCCAGATAGCAGCGCGTGCAGCGTTCGAACTTGTCGAACAGGGCGCGCGAGCGCTCCTCGTCTCCGTAGACCTTCCAGTAACCGGTGAATTTGTAATTTCGGGTCTCGTTTTCAATAAAGCCGCGCACGTCCTCCGGCGGATAGCCGAGGAAGAGGCCGATCTCGTGCGGGAAGCCGTCCTTCTGGCACTGCAGGCGATCCATCAGGCAGCGCAGGCAGCCGGAAGGCTCCGTGCCATCGTAACCGCTGCCGTTGAGCAGGCAGGCCGCATCCTCACAGGCCAGGTCGCGCGCCAGCGCCTTCGGCCGGTAGAGGTATATGAGCGCCCGCCCGTTCCAGATGCGCAGCGGAAGCATCCGCAGGCCCTTCGGGGCAAGAGAAGTGTTCCAGTGGCGCAGCTGCCCGAGCAGCTCTGCCTCATCCGGCGCATCACAGCAGAACAGGCTTGCCGTTTTCAGCCCGGCGAGCGTCGGCGCACAGAAGCGAATGATCTGATATTCGGACATATCGTCTCCTCCTTCTCTTTCAGGATGCCCCGTTTTCCTGCGCACAGCCCGGTATTTCGCAGTTAGTCATCTCTAACCAACCTGCTGAAGAAAATGCTTCCGGTGCATCGGGCAGAAACCCGGCAAGGAGAAGCATATTCCATCGGGGCCTCACTTCTGCGGGTGTCCCGAGCCTCAGCAGTGTGCTGCGCAGGCGGACGACTGGCACAGACGGCCAAGATGGTCCGGCGGCAGCTCCGCAAGGAAGGCGCACAGCGCGGCGCGCAGGGCGGCCTCCTCGGAGGAGACGCGGTGCAGATAGCCCGCCAGAACGTCGTAGCAGGCGGCGTACTGATCCGCCAGGCTGCGGCCCTCCGGGGTGAAATGCACCATGCCGTAGTGATTCTTTTCAATGAGATTCTTTTCCTTCAGGGCATTCATCATGGCATGGACGCTGGCCTTGGAGATGCCGAGCGCGTCTGCCACGCTGACACAGCGGATCTCATTGCTCGGACCGCACAGACTGCGCAGCGCGAGAAGATATTTGATGTTGCTTGCAGAAAGCGCTTGCTGCATTCCGGTTTCCTCCGCTGAGTGTTTTGTTCCTGCGGGGCGGGCGGACCCGCCCCGCAGACGGTTCAGAGGTATTATTTCGAGTGGCACGAGCCGTGCAGCGCACAGTGCCCGCAGTCACAGCCGCAGGAGGTCTTTCCCTTTTTGCGGCTGCGCACCATCGAAATGATGATCGCGAACACGATACCGCCAAGTGCAAGGCACACGAGAATCGTGGGCCAATAATATGCTAACCATTCCAGCATGAGAAGTTCCTCCTTTCAGGAAATGCGATGATTATTTCTGTGCGAGAGCCTTCGCCTTTGTGCTCAGGTGCTCCGCTTCTTTATACGGGCGGAAGAGCATGTAGCAGATGAAGCCGATGAGCAGGACAGCGACGATGATGCCAAGGACATTGCCGTGGCCGGTGAACAGGCAGCCGAGCTGATAGACGATCAGGGAGATCGCATAGGCGAAGCAGCACTGATAGCCGATGGCAAACCACGTCCACTTTGCGTTGTTCATCTCGCGCTTCATCGCGCCGATGGCGGCGAAGCACGGGGCGCACAGCAGGTTGAAGATCAGGAAGCAGTAACCGGCCAGCTTGGTCATGGAGACGAAGTCCAGGACGCCGAAGACGCCGACGACTTCTTCCTTTGCCACAAGGCCCATGACGGTCGCGATTGCGGCACGGGCATTGTCAAAGCCAAGCGGAGCAAAGATGAACTTGATGGCATTGCCAAGGCGGCCGACAAGGCTGTAGTCCAGTTCCATCTCAAGGTCGAACACGAACTTGCCGTCCACGACGCCAAAGACGGAGCCGAGCCACATCACGATGGAGGACAGCAGAATGATCGTACCGGCCTTCTTGATGAAGGACCAGCCGCGCTCCCACATGCTGCGCAGGATGTTGCCGACGGTCGGCCAGTGATAGGCGGGCAGCTCCATAACGAACGGAGCCGGGTCGCCTGCGAACATCTTCGTTTTCTTCAGCATGATGCCGGAGACAACGATGGCGGCAGCGCCGAGGAAGTAGGCGCTCGGAGCGACCCACCATGCACCGTGGAACAGAGCCGTGGCGATCATGGCGATGATCGGGAGCTTTGCGCCGCAGGGGATGAACGTCGTCGTCATGACGGTCATCTTGCGGTCTCGGTCATTTTCAATGGTACGGGAGGCCATGATGCCCGGAACGCCGCAGCCGGTGCCGATGAGCATCGGGATGAAGGACTTGCCGGACAGGCCGAACTTGCGGAAGATACGGTCCATCACGAATGCGATACGGGCCATGTAGCCGCAGGATTCGAGGAAGGCCAGGAAGATGAACAGGACGAGCATCTGCGGGACGAAGCCAAGGACTGCGCCGACGCCGCCGACGATGCCGTCAAGGATCAGGCCGTTGAGCCAATCCGGGCTGTGGATGGCGTTCAGGCCGTTCTCCACGAGGACCGGGATGCCGGGGACCCACACGCCGTAGTCGCTCGTATCCGGAGCGGACTCCATGGCGGTGTCATAGACCTCGGAGATGTCATAGCCCGCAGCGGCGAGGGAGTCGCCGTAGCTGCCGTAGGCTTCGTCAAATGCGCCGAAGTTCTGGTCGTTGATGGCGTCCAGAACGTCCTGCGCGCCGATAACGCCTTCGTCAGCGGCCTTGGAGACCTCTGCGACGACCTCCGGTGTCCAGATGTTCTCTTCGGCGTACTCGTTGATGGCATCGTCATAGGCGCTCGAGCCGATACCGAACAGATGCCAGCCGTCGCCGAACAGGCCGTCGTTCGTCCAGTCGGTCGCCCAGGAGCCGACCGTCGTAACGGAGACATAGTAAACAAGGCACATGACCAGGGCAAAGATCGGCAGAGCCAGCCAGCGGTTCGTGACCACGCGGTCGATCTTATCGGAGGCGGTGAGCTTGCCGGCGTTCTTCTTCTTGTAGCAGCCCTTCATCAGGGAGGCGATATAGACATAGCGCTCGTTCGTGATGATGCTCTCGGCATCGTCGTCCAGCTCCTTCTCGGCAGCCTTGATGTCCTCCTCAATGTGCGCCTGCACATCGGCAGAGAGCTTGAGCTGTGCCATGGCCTTCTCGTCGCGCTCGAAGATCTTGATGGCGTACCAGCGCTGCTGCTCCTCCGGCATCTGATGCACGGCGACCTCTTCGATGTGGGCCAGCGCATGCTCGACCGGACCGGAGAACGTGTGCATCGGAACGGTCTTCGTGCCCTCGGCGGCCTTGATGGCAGCCTCGGCGGCTTCCATGACACCGGTGCCCTTCAGGGCAGAGATCTCGATGACCTTGCAGCCAAGCTCACGGGACAGCTCTGCGGTGTTGATCTTATCGCCGTTCTTGCGGACGACGTCCATCATGTTGATGGCGATGACGACCGGGATGCCCAGCTCGGTGAGCTGCGTGGTGAGGTACAGGTTGCGCTCGAGGTTCGTGCCGTCGACGATGTTCAGGATCGCATCGGGACGCTCGCCGATCAGGTAGTTACGGGCGACGACCTCCTCCAGCGTATACGGGGACAGGGAGTAGATACCAGGAAGGTCGGTGATCGTCACACCGTTGTGCTTCTTGAGCTTGCCTTCCTTCTTTTCCACGGTGACGCCGGGCCAGTTGCCAACGAACTGGTTAGAACCGGTCAGCGCGTTGAACAGCGTCGTCTTGCCGCTGTTCGGGTTGCCCGCAAGGGCAATTCGAATGTTCATTTTGCTTCCTCTCTTTCCGGATTTCAGTGAGGGTAGTTTGGGCTAACCCTCCTGCAAAAAGAAACGGGGTTACTGCACCTCGATCATTTCCGCGTCGTTCTTGCGGATGGACAGCTCATAGCCACGGACATTGACCTCGACCGGGTCGCCCAGCGGCGCGACCTTGCGGACGTAAACCTGCACGCCCTTCGTGATGCCCATGTCCATGATGCGGCGCTTGACGGCGCCCTCGCCATGCAGCTTCACGACGGTAACGGTTTCGCCGACCTTGACCTGCCTGAGTGTTTTCATCGAAATCTCCTCCTTTTCTGTAATGCATTGCATATGATTGAAGTGAGAGAGCCGCTGCAAATGGCTCCCGGGATCAAACCATGATCTTCTGTGCCATTTCGCGGCTGATCGCAACGCGCGCTTCCTTGACGTTCACGATCAGATTTCCGCCGATCGTGTTGATCACGCTGACATTGCCACCTACTACAAAGCCAAGGTTTTCCAGATGCTGCCGCACCTCCGGCTTTCCGCCGATTCTCTGGATGATGGCGTCCTCACCGGGCGACATCAGGGTCAACGGCATCATACGTTCGCCTTCTTTCTCCGGTATTGTGATTAGCTTTTGCTAACCGAAGTCTTTTGAAATTGGTTAGGTTTCCCTAACCAAGAGTCATTATAACGGGAGGGCGGCCTTTTGTCAAGCCCGGAATTTCATTTACCCACTGATTTTGTGTGTTTTGTATACATGCCCAAAAGTTTGTCCCGTCTAACCTTTGATTTGTAGATTTTTCCCAGTTCGCGGGCAGCGAACCCGCGATGCTTTATGCTGGCAAAAGGATGCCGGATCATGCATCAAATTTTTAAAATAGTAGTAGACCAATTAAATTCTGTCATAAACCCGGCGGGCCGTCACGACCGGATTTCCGGCCAGATATTCGCGCTCAAGAAGGTCGAGATAGGCGCCCGGCGTCTTGAGCCCGAGCATGACCGTGCGGCCGATGTCCGTTTTCTCCAGCAGCTTGTTCGTCAGGGAGACGCAGTTGATCGTCGGGATGAAGTACGTTGCATACGGCCCGCGCTGCACGCGCCAGAACCGCACGCCGCCGAGCCTGCGGAGCCGCCCGGCAAAGCAGTCCTCCGGCAGAGCTTCCGGCTGCCAGGGTGACAGCGTCTGCCGGAAGCGCTCCAACTCCGCGCGCAGCTGCGCGGCCTGTGCAGGCGGCAGGCGGAGGCTGTAGCTGATGACGCGGCGGTGATGCGTGCCGATGCACCACCGGAGATACGGCTCGCGTGGGACGGAAAAGACGATCCCGGCACCCACCGTGCGGAGCAGGCGCTGATGGGCCGGGTCATAGGCGCCGTAGGTCAGCGTCCGGCCGTCAAAGCAGAGCTCGCAGTGGCCGACGAGGCCGATGCCATGCGCGGACGTCTGGAACAGCAGCTCAAACTCCTCTGTCCCCTGCTGCGGGACCGGACCCAACGGAGCGCGCGGCAGCACGTCCGCCGTCCGCTGCGGCAAAAACAAGCTCATCAGATCCGGCAGTGCCACGCGGATCGAGCCGAGTACCCGCCGGACGCGGCGGCTGCGGATCGTCAGCGCAAGGACATCGCAGACAAGCCCCGTGCCGAACACCGTCAGCAGCAGCGCGGCCGTATAGCGAAGCGCAGCGTCCCGCAGCGCCGGAACGAACACGATGAGCACAAACAGGCCTGTGCCGCCCACAGCGGCTGCCATCGCCGGAAAAAAAGCGCCCCAGCGGCGCATTCTGCCATAGAGAATCGCATTGACTGCCTCGACCGTGACCAGCAGCGTCAGATACACCGCAACGACCACGGCAAACAGCCGCACCGACAGCTGCGGCAGGAGCAGCAGGCCCGCGCCCAGCAGCAGCTCGACAGCCGCCAGCAGCACGGACATCCGGCCGGGGCGGTTGCCGCGCCGCCGCGCGAGCAGCAGGTACATAAGGCCTCGCAGCGGCAGGAGCAGACCCGACAGCAGCAGCACGACATGCGCCGCTCCGGCGCGTCCGGCCATCAGCGCGGGGCCGAGGCCGAGCATGCCGATGCCGGACAGCATGGGAAGCAGCAGCAGATACAGCAGAGTCATCATGGGGGTCCTTCCTCCCGGCAGGCGCTGCGCGCGTCAGCTTGTCAAAAAAGGCCTTTCGGGCTTCTTCGCCAAGCTGCTTTCAGAATTGCAAAATCAGTTTTTGACAGTCTGACGCGCTGCGCACGTTACTCCGACTGGATCGACTTTGCGTATTCCGAGGGAGACATGCCGAATTTATCCTTGAATTGGCGGGAAAAATGGTGGATCGTGGAATAATTGAGCTGCGCGGCGATCTGGGAGAAATTCATCGTTCCCTCCCGGATGAGGCGCTTGCTCTCCTCCAGCTTGACCCGGCGGATATACTCGCCGGGCGAAATATTCATCTGCCGGTGGAACAGCGCCGTCAGATGCGACGCGCTCACACCGACCTCGCGCGAGACGATCTCCACAGAGAGCTTGTCGCACACATGATCGGCCACATACTGCAGCGTGCGGCTGACGATCTCGTTTTCGTGGTTCAGGGCCACCGGCGTTTTCAGGCGCTTTTTTTCGCTGCCCGTGTCGCGCAGAACGGACAGAAGCAGCAGCTTGAGATAGCTGCGGATAAAATCGCCGCTGTAGGCGTCCATATTTTCGGACTCGCGGACGATCTGGCGCAGCTGGGCCGCCTCGGCGGACGACAGGTCGAACACCCGGTCCGGCAGCCGCGCGGCAAACTCGCTCTCCAGATCAAAGCTGACCGTGAGGAAGCGGGCCGTCATGTCCAGATCCGTATACTGCATATGCCATTGCTGCGGGCCGAACACCATGAGCTGGCCCTGATGCAGCTCGACGCCGTTGCCGTCCACAACGCAGTGCAGCGAGCCGCGGTCGACGTACGTCAGCTCGAACATGGAGTGCTGCTCGCCCTTGAACAGGAAGCCGCTCTCCACCTCGCGGTAAAACAGCGTATAGATCTCGCCGACGCGCAGGCGGTCGCCGAGCTTGAGATTCTCGGCCGCCGTCACGGGCTCGAGCACCTCAAGCTGCGCGCCCGCAGGCTGTGCCAGCCGGACGGAGCACTCCGTCTGATACGGCAGGATGGCAAACTCCCGTCCCGCAGGCAGGCAGACCGGCTTATCGAGATAAAAATACGCCGTCTCCCCTTCCCTGCGCACGGCAAGCACCGTCATGCCCAGCTCGAAATCCAGATAGACCGGTCCGGCACTCTGGCGGTAAAAGCACAGGCCCTCCGCCGAGAAATACTGTACGGACTCCTGCCACTGCGCTCCGGACGGAAAGCCGCGGTTCGGCAGACTGTCGCGCAGCACGCGGCCGTAGCCGGAAAAGGTCAGCTTGTTCAGATTTTCAACCAAGGCGGGTCCCCCCTCCCGTTCCGCCGGCTGTTATTCGAACAGCACGGGCGGATAGATACCGGCCGCATGCATGGCGGCCACGGACTCCTGCACGGAGGCAAGGTCCTCGCGATAGGTCACGCCGTGCCAGCTCTCGTCCGTGTGGAGAACGCGCACCGTAGCGCGGTTGGCGGCAAGCTGGTTGTTGGCGACCGTCGGCAGATAGAACTCCGCCTTCAACGGGTTAACGGACACGGACTCCTGCAGGAAGCGTGGGAACTCTGCCGCCAGCTCGTCAAGGATGCGCGGCGTGAAGCCCCAGAAGTTCATGGAGACGGTCGTATCGCCGGACAGCGGGGTGAAATGCTCGCCATCCTCCGTAAAGGCCGCGTCGTCGCCGCGCTTTTCGATGTGCGTGCGCTCCGTGATTCCGGTAAGGTAGCCGTCGCGCAGCTCGCAGACGCCGCGGGCCACGGAGCCGTGCTCCGTCATGGCGTTGTGCAGGCGGTAGCCGACCATGGCATAGGCATTATCGGCATGCTGCCCGGTCAGGAAGCCGCCGATGGCCGTGAACGCGCCGCGGCCGTAAAAATCGTCGGAGTTGATGACGGCGAACGGGCCGTCGATCACGCCGCGCGCGCACAGCACGGCGTGGCCCGTGCCCCAGGGCTTCGTGCGGCCCTCCGGCACGGTAAAGCCCTGCGGCAGGCAGGACGTCAGCTCCTGAAAGACATAGGAGACATCAAAATACGGCTCAACGCCGCGGCCGACCTTCTCGCGGAAGTCGTGCTCGATCTCGTGCTTGATGATAAAAACGACCTTGTCGAACCCGGCAAGGCGCGCGTCATACAGAGAATACTGGATGATGCTGTTGCCCTGCGGATCAATGGGCGTCATCTGCTTCAGGCCGCCGAACCGGCTGCCCATGCCCGCCGCCATCACGACCAGCGTCGGCTTTTTCATGGAAATACTTCCCTTCTGCTGCGTTATTTCGGTTTTCTGCGCGGCATCCGCCGCGGGGCAGGCCGCAGCGCGGCCAGCTCAGTGCGCACTATTATAACAGCTCTTTTCCAAAAGCTCAATGGTTTTTGCAAAAAACGGCGCATATTTCGGCAAATATTTTGCACGTTGGCTTGCATGCGCGGAAGGATCTGGTAAATCTGCACGCAAAAGCGCCCCGGCCGAAGCCGGGGCGCGCGGGGATGTAATGGAGAGTAATCACTCTGCCTTGGCAATGCAGATGGCGTTGTTCTCGGTATCGAGGTAGAACGTCGCCTTCGGGTTGGCCGATTTGACCATGGCCAGATCAGCCTCGGTGAGCTTGTATTCGTCCGTGCCGACGACGAGCGGCATGCCCTTAGCCGGGACGCGATTATCCGCGATATACACGGAGATCGTATGTGTCAGGGCGCTGTCGACGACGATGCGGCTCATGAAGACCTTGGCGCTGTATGGCGTCAGGTACACGTTCAGGTCCGCAGAGAGCTTGTGCACATAGACGTTGGAGCCGAGCTTCTGGGAAACGTCGCGCAGATAGATGCCCTCATAGTTCTTGCCGGCTGCAGTCGTGTTGTTGGCAAACGTGCCGCCGTAGAAGTGCAGCGCACCCGGAGACTTCAGGCGGGCGATGGAGCCGGAGCCGTAGGACGTGCTGCTCAGCAGGCAGGCATTGTCCGTGAACGTGCCGCCGTAGACGTTGATCGCAGAGGCGTTGCCCGCATTCGACTGATCCATCAGGAAGATCGCACCGCAGCCCTTGACGGAGTTGTTCGTAAACGTCGCATTCTCGATGTTGATCGTGTGCGTACCGCCGCCGTTCACATGGACCAGCCGGGCCTGATTGTTCGTGAACGTGCCGTTCTTCAGGTTCAGAACGCTGCTGCCGCTCTGACCGTACATGGCGAAAACGGCAGCGCCGCCGGTCTCGCTGTTGCTGGAGCTGTAGGTCTGGCAGTTCGTGACCGTCACGTCCTCGACGTTGACCGTATTTGTCTTGCCTGCACGGCTGAACGACCACACGAAGACCTGCGAGGAACCACGCATGTTGCGCACGACCGTACCGGCCTTAACGTTCAGCGTGCCGCCTTCATCCACACGGACAAAGGCGCTCGTTGAGCGCGTCTGCGGGGTATACATGCACAGGCCGTCGAGCGTGATATTCTCGAGCGTCAGTTCACCCTCGACCCAGACGGCCGAGCCGGTGCTGCCGTTGAGATAGCGGGAAAGCATGGCGTTCGGAATGCCCTCGAGGGACCAGACCTCACTCGTGCCCGCTCCCAGCGTGCCGCCGTTCATAATGTAGATGATGTTGTCGCCCTTCTCCTTGGCGTTGGCCTTCAGGATCTCCTTGGCGCGCGCGAAGGTGGCGACCGGCGTCTGCGGCGTCAGGCCGTCGTTGGCATCGTTGCCGGGGTTCGTGGACATCGTGCTGTCGTTCATGTAGACCTCGGCGCCGATAACCTGCGCGGAAACAACGCAGTAACGGTTGTTCGCCGCGTCGATCTCCGCCTTGTAATACGGGTCGAGAGAGTTGACCAGCTGATAGGCCTTCGTATCCTCGGCTGTGAGCTTATAGGTGCCGTAGCCGATGGCCAGAACGATATCCGTGCCCATGTAGTCGAGGGTCACGCGGACGCCGCCGCCCGTCACATTGCTCAGGGGCTTGGCGATGGCGACTGGGAGCGCTCCTCTCTTGGTGTTCAGATACAGGCCGGAGAACGTCAGGGCATCCTTTTCGGCGCCAAAGACGACCTGAGACTTTTCAAGCATGGCGACCTGATCGTCGGGGTAGCCTGCACCCGGCGTGTTGTTCTCGATCGTACCGCCGTTGAGGTACCACGTCGAGCTGCCGGAGTTACCGTAGGCAACAAGAGCCGCATAGGTGCCGGAGACGTTGTTGCGGATGATACCGCCGTTGAGATAGCCGACCGCATGCTGGGCAAGACTGACGGCACAGCCCTTCAGGGATTCGTTATTCTCGATGATGCCGCCGTTGATAGTCAGGATGCCGGGAGCGTTGGCTTCGCCGCTGCTCACGCCAACGGCGGAGCCGCGGTGCGGGAGGGTCGTGCCGGTGTTCGTTGCCTTGTTGCCGGAGATGAGGCCGCCGTTGATCGTAATATGCGCACCGGCGGAACCGGCGATCGCAGACATATAGCCGCCGTAGTTATTGATGATCTTGGCGCCCTCGTTCATCTCTACCGTGCCGCAGTTAAAGCCGCTGCCGGTGACATAGATCGCGCCGCCGACCATACGGGACGATGCCGCGGAGTTCTGCACCGTCGCGCCGCTGTTCAGGACAAGGCGGCCGCCGGCCTCGATATCGAGGATGTACCAGACCATATTCTGCGTCAGCAGCTCCGGCCACATGGTTGCGCCGCCGTCGAGCGTGATGTTCTCGAGCGTCAGCGTTGCGGAAGCGTCCTCGGCCTCCGGCTCGATGACGATCATGCGCTTCGTGAAGGAGCCTGCACGCATGACCTTGCCGCCCTCAAGGTCGGCCATGGTCCACGTCGTGTCCTGCGTAATGGTCACGGTGCCGCAGATCAGGATGACGGGGTTCTTGCTCTCTGCGAGCAGCGACTTTGCACGCTCAAAGGTCTTGACGGCGCTCTCCTCGGTCGTGCCGTCGTTCGCATCATCGCCGTCCGTGCCGTCGAGGTAGATATAGTCGGAGCGGTCGTCCTCACGCCACTTGGCGTACAGGCTCATATCGCCGCGGCAGCGGTCGATGAAGTCGAACATCTGCGTCAGCTCGGGATCCTTGAACCAGCCGGTGAACAGGTAGCCTTCCTTGCTCGGAGAAGTCGGACGGTCGATGACGGAGCCGTAGCTGTATTCCTGCGTGTAGAGCACGTTTTCGCCGTCATAGTATGTCACAACGTACATGCGAACCTTCCAGGTCGCATAGAGTGTCACGTCCTCACGAACGGGCTGGGAGAAGTCAAACGGTGTGCCGTCCTCCGTCGTCCAGCTGACGAACGTATAGCCGCTGCGCTCCGCCGTGGCGGGCTCAACGGTCTGGCCCCAGGGCACCTGCACCTTTTCGGGTGTGACCGTGGCGACCTGCTTGGAGACGAACGTCACGGTGACGATCATGCCGGTCGTCGTAAACGTGACGGTCACATCCTCGGTGATGTCGCGGAGGATGAACTCGGAGCGCACGCGCTGCAGCGTGCCGGAGGAGGCGGCGACCTGATCGAGATCAAAGCCCTCGCTGTGATCGCCGTAGAGGTTGAAGTTCAGCCAGGTCACGCCCGGCTCGAGCGTCACGGACGTGACCTTCTCACCGTTGACCTTGGCATAGCCGCCCTCGCCCTTGAACGTAACGGTGAAGCCGGTCTCCGGCTCCGTCGGCTCGGTGGGATCGGTCGGCTCCGCAGTCGGTTCCTCGGAGGGCTCCGTCGGCTCGGCAGAAGGCTCCGTCGGCTCGGGCTGCTCCGAATAGTCCAGCAGCACGCAGAAGACCTTTGCGGCCTGCGCGCGGGTGGCGGTCTCCTGCGGGCGGAGCGTTCCGTCCTCAAAGCCGCCGAACAGGCCTGCGCCGGCAGCCCAGATCATGCCCTCAACGGCCCAATCCGAAAGCGCGGAGGCATCGGAGAAGACGTCGAGCTTGCCGTCCTGCGGGCACTTGTTCCCGAGGAAGCGCATGGCGCGATACAGCAGGGCTGCCATCTGCTCGCGGGTCACGGGGTCGTTCGGAGCGAACGTCACAGCGCTCGTGCCGTTGACGATGCCGTTAGCCGCAGCCCAGGCAACGGCGCCGGTGTAATACTGCCCGGCGGGGACATCCGTGAACGCCGTTTCAGCATTGTTGTCCGTTTCTGCCTTGGCATAGCGCGCCAGGATCGTTACGAACATGGCGCGGGTGATCGTCTCTTCCGGAGCGAACGTCGTGTCAGAGGTGCCGACCATGAGGCCCTGCTCCGCGACGCGCGCAATATAATCGCTGGCCCAATGCCCGGACGGCACATCCTGATAGACCTCCGCCGCGGCAGCGCCGGCAGGCAGAACGCCAAGCAGCATGACCAGAACCAGAAGCAGGGACAGGGCGCGTTTGCGAATACTCATAGATTCTGTCCTTTCTGTTGTAAGTTACAACACGGGATCCGGAGCGGGGGCCGCAGCCCCCGCATGGGGATCATCAAACCTTGGCAGCCAGCCAGACAAGAAGCGTTGCGGCCTCGGCGCGCGTCAGTGTGCCGTTCGGCTGCAGCGTATTGTCGGGGTAACCCTTCATCAGGCCGGAGCCGACAGCCCAGCGCATCGCGGTGATCGCGTAGGCATTGATCTTCGCGCTGTCGGTGAAGCGGCCGAGCTCGGCACGCTCATCCGTCCGGATGCCTGCGATCTTCACGGCGTAGCGATAGAGCATTGTCACGGCCTGCTGGCGCGTCACGCGGGTGTCCGGCTCGAACTTGCCGCCGCCCATGCCGTTGGCAACGCCCTTCTGCATGGCCCAGATGACAGCCTTCTCATAGTAGCTGCCTGCAGGAACGTCGGAATACGGGTTCTCGCCCGTCACGGCCGGAGAGCCGGACATGCGGTACAGCGTCGTGATGAGCATGGCGCGGGTCATGCTGTCGTTCGGGGCAAAGAGATCGGAGGACTCGCCGACCATGAGGCCGCGGCCGTATGCGTCATAGACCGCGTTGAAGAACCAGTCGTCAGCGGAAACGTCGCGGAACACGCCGGGGATCTCGACCGAGACGGAGACCGTCTCCTTTGTCTCCGGGAGGGAAAGCTGCAGCGCATAGACACCGGGCTTTCCCGTGAGCTTCAGCTCAAGCGCAGCGGTATCCTTCTTCAGGTCTGCATAGCAGGCCCAGGCAAAGCGCAGGGACGTTTTCGTGCTCGACAGGTCAGCAATGCCTTTGCTGCCCAGCAGGGAGCGGGCGCTTGCCAGCGTCAGGCCGGCAGGCATCGTCGCAGTCACGCGGCCGTGGGACGAGCCGCTGCCCGCCTTGACCGTGAGGACGACCGTCGCAGAGCCCTGCGCATTGGCCGTTACGGCTGCAGTCGCGGTGGGAGAGCCTGCAGCTGCCAGCGCTGCCGGGCAGAGCCCGAGCAGCAGGAAGCAGACGAGCAGGCAGGAAATGATTCGTTTCATCATGACTTGCCTCATCCTTTCTTCAGCGTGCCGTCACGGGAAGCGCCTCGATCTGCGCCTCCTGCAGTGCAGGCAGGGAGTCGGTGCTTTCCATGGCGGAGGAGGTGGATGCGGAGGTGACGATCGTCACGCGGTCCGTTCTCAGGCCGACAACGGGCCAGACGTCCGCATTGAAGCTGCCGAGGTCGGCAGCCGCGCCGGTCTTGAGGTCGAGAACGGCCAGCTCGGACTGCGAGCCGTTCAGGATCGTGGCATAGAGGTAAGCACCGTCGGTTGCGATGGAGCAGAAGAAGGCTCTGCTCGCCGTGATGCCGAGGTCGGCAACAAGCTGCGGCAGCGTGCAGTGCAGGTTGTCGCCGTCGCCGTAGAAGCCCATGGCCCAGACCTTGCCGTCTGCGTCAAGCACCAGGCAGTTGTCAGTCACGCCATTCGTCGTGTCGTTGACGGTGTTGAGATAGGTAATGCCGACGAGGTTCGCGGAGAAGAGTGTGGAGAGATTCCAGCCCGCAGTGTAAGCACCGGTTGCGGTGTCGACCGTGACGATGCTTTTGCCACAGGTTGCAAGCATCGTGCCGCCATTGAGCTTCTCGGCGAACGTCATATCGGTATAGGCAACTTCGGAATCGCCGATCTTCGTCAGGCTGTAATCCTTTCCGACCTGATAGAGAGTCGAGTAAAGATTACCGTCCTTTTCTTCATAGGAGGCGGCGTAAGTAATGCCGGCGGTATCGGTCGCCGCGGCCATGATCTGCTGGCGGCTGGCCTGCTCGGTCAGCTTCTTGTAATTCGGGATCGTCTTCGTGTTGAACGTGCTGAACCAGGACTGACTGTCCGCATCCCAGATGACGGCGCTGAGGTCATGATCGACCTCCTTGACCGTCACGGTGCAGGTATCCGTGACACTCGGGTCCAAGACGGAGGCTGCCTTGATGGTGCAGGTGCCTGCGCCGACGGCCTTGACGACGCCGTTTTCCACCTTGGCGACAGTCTCATCGGAGCTTGTCCAGGTGCAGTCACGGTTCACGACCGTCCACGGCTTCGCGGAAACTTCCAGCGTGGCGCTGCTGCCCTTGATGAGGTCGAGGCTCTCCTGGCTCAGTGAGATCTCCTGAACTTTTTCGGACGGGCCGAACATGGAGCCGCTCTTGCGCGGGATGAACAGGCCGCACAGCTCTGCCTGATAGAGCTCATCGAGCACGGTGGCTTCGCCGGTCGTCAGGTCATAGGAAATGAAGGTGGTGTAGTACGTCTTCGCGCCGTAGTTGGCGTGATAGAGCTTGCCGGTGTTATGGTCGTAGGTCATGGACTGCAGGAATGCGACCTTCATGCCCGTCGTCTTCGGGAACGGCGTGACCGTGAAGCCCTCGTCCGTCAGGACGAACTTATACAGGCGGGAGTTATAGTCGCTGTAGGTCGCGGCATAGAACGTGCCGTCTGTCGCGCAGGCCAGCGTCATGAAGCTCAGGCCGGCGGACATCGGGATGGTGCCGACCATCTCCAGTGTGCCCATAAGCGGGTCGATGGAGTACAGGCGGTTCTGCGTGCACAGGACGTACAGCTTGCCGTCCGCGTAGTTGTAGGCCATATCGAGCGCATTGCTCGGCAGGCTGAGCGTTTCGATGTATGTCTGGTTCTCCAGATCGTTCAGCGGAGCGACGCAGAAGCGGGCGCTGCTGTCGATCGTAAAGACATGATCCTCGACGCAGTCGGCAGCATAGATCGCACCCTGCGCCACGGTCTTGGCAGTGTCCATCGAACCGGCCTTGAAGGCGATCCAGGAGGAATCGTAGGCGTTGTTGGCATAGAAGCTGTCCGCATCGATCTCCTCTTCCTCGCTGCCGTTGAGCTTGATCTTATAGCCTGCCATGTTGCCGGCATAGTCGACGGCAATGACACAGACCTCGGAGCCGGTGACGCCGGAGGTGTCGACCGTGACCGTGGATTCCACGCCGAGCTCGGTCTGGTTCACGGCCTGACGGGCAAGGACCTGCGTCTGGCGGGCATTCGTCACGAGGATGGCCGCCACATAGCGGTTATCCTTCGCGGTGACCCGCAGACTGGATTCGCCGGTCACGAAATCGCGGGTGTAGCTCGCGCCGGTCAGCTCCGGAGCGGTGTTATCGACCGTGAGCTCCGTCGTCCAGGAAGCGCCCGCGCCAAGCGTGCCCTTCACAGTCTTCGTGGCGCGGTCCCAGTTGTATTCCGGAATGGCGTTCACGGTGACCATGATCTTCGTGCCCTCGGGCAGCGGGCCGCCGTTCTTGTCCGTCACATTCCAGCTCAGCGGGATGGCGATCATGTTGTTGCCCCAGGCCGCTGCGCTCGTGTTGTAGTAAGCGCCGAACTGCACGCCCTGATCAACGCTTGCATAGACCTCGCCGGTCTCTGCATTGGAGATGACGGCATTCAGATCACCGCCCGCGTTGCGGATCAGGCTGGCGTATGCGCCATAGAGCTGCATGCCGGACGTGGAGCTGATGGCCGTGCGGTCGGCAAGGAATTCCGTGGCCTGACCGTAGGGGTTTGCCGTAAGGTAGTAGGCCGAGGAGGAGCCGGAGCCGCGCAGGACGAGCGCGTTGGCGTACTGCGTCGTGGTGTAGCCGACGGCATCCGGATTGACGCTGTCACGCAGGGTGATGTACTTATCGAACATGGAGGCATCCGTCCAGCTGCCGTAGTAAGCCAGGATCGGCAGAGACAGCTTGGCCTCGGCTTCCGTCGGATCGGAGGCGTAGACAAAGCCCTCAACATAGCAGCCGTTCGGATAGTATTCTGCGAAGTAAGCACGGTCGGCCTCGCTGAGCTTCACTGTCGCCTTGACGGAGACGGAGCCGCTGGCGGGGACCGTCACGGCAGCCGCGTAGACGTTCGGACTCTCCGGCTCATTGTGCAGACCGGCCAGATAGAGTTGGGCGTCCGCCGTAGTGAGAGCGCCGTCGCCGTCGAAGTCGTACTTGGCGGTATCGGCCTCGGACAGCGCGTCATGCGTGCCGTTTGCGACCTGCAGGAGCACGAGGGCATCGTTCTCGTCGATGGCGCCGTCGCCGTTCAGGTCATAGAGGTAGCTCGTGCCGCCCTCGACGTCGAAGGTGACCTTCGGGCTCAGGACACGGGCCGTATCGGACATGTAGTTCTCACCCTCGATCTCCTCGACCGCCATGGTGTTGATGCCGGCATGGAGCACATAGGCAAGAGCCTTCTCCGAGAGATTGTTAATGGTGAAGTCAAAGGTATACTCGCCCGTGCGGTCGGGATCGTCGCCGAGGTTGACCTTGACCTTGCCGTCGGTCACATCCTTGCTGTCCGTCAGCAGATAGGCCGGGGTCGTCACGGCATGATAGACGTTTGCAAAGCCGGAGCCCTGCTTTCTGGGCGAATACTCCACGCCGTTATCCTGCTTCAGCGGGCTGGACGTGGACATGAGCAGTGCCTGCGACAGGGCGCGGACCGTCATGCCCTCCTGCTCGGCAAGGCCGGTCTCGCGCAGATACTGCGCAACGACTGCAGCCATGCCGGTCACGCTCGGCGCGGACATGGACGTACCGGACATGGAGCCGTAGGTGCCATCCGTCAGGGTGGACCAGATGTTGCCGCCGGGGGCGGTGATCTCAGGCTTCAGGTCGAGGTTGCCGGGAACGCCCCAGGAGGAGAAGTCGCTCGGCACAAAGCCGCCGGGAACGTCTGTCACGGTGCGGACCTGATTGGCAACGACCATCTTTCCGCCGTACAGGCCGGTCGTCTCGTCCTTCTCGGAGGCGGCGAGAATGCTCTCGGCGCTGATCATCGGGATGAGGACGGCAGGGTTCTTGTACTCATAGCCCGTCAGGTTCATGTTGAGGTTGTTGGCGCTGTCATTATTATAAATGACAGTGGCAGCCGCCCCGGCCTTCACGGCATTGTTCGCCTTGACATAGAACGAAACACCGCCGCCGCGGGAGATGAGGACGATCTTGCCGGTGAGGTCGAGGCCCTCAAAGCTCTCGTCCGCGCCGAAGATGTCCTCGCCCGTCGTCGGGTCGCCAAGGAAGACGTAGTCATACGTCGTGCCGGACTTGTCCGCCGAGGTATCGAGCGTCGTGAACGCATAGGCGCCGTAGTTCTCAGAAGTATCGTTGTAGGACGTGCCGACGCCGTTGAACACCGGCATCACGCCCGTCAGACCGGAGTTGTCGGTCGAGGCAATGGTGAACGCATTGCCGAACGAGCCGGGAGAGCCGACCGTGTCGATCACGGTGTCCTGCGTGAGCTGCATCTTCGTGCCGGTATTGTTGTACTGCGCATAGCTGAACTTGTTGCCGGCGGAGATGGTCACGACGGTGTCCGTGTTCTGGAGACTGGCAAACAGCTCGTCGTTATCGCTGAAGGTATGGCCGGAGACGGACGAGCCGAGCGACAGGTTGACCGTGTCGCAGTCGAGCAGCAGGGCGTCCTCGAGGGCCGCCATATAGTCCGAATCATACGCGCCGCCGCCCTTGCCGAAGACCTTCATCGGCAGGACCTGCGCATCCGGCGCCACGCCGACCACGCCGTTTTTCTGGCGGGCCGCGTGCAGATCGCCGTCGGCGTCCTTCGTCCAGACATAGGTATTCGCGGTGGCGATACCGGCAACGTGCGTGCCGTGGTCGCCCTGCGCGTCGTTGTCATGGGTGACGTCCAGATCCTCATCGATGTAGTTGAACGCATAGGGGATCTTGGCCGTGCGGTAGAGCTCATCGGCCGTCAGGCCGCTCATGCGCTCCGATGCATGCAGACGGGGCAGGACCTTCGTGATGTCCTCTTCCGTCATCAGATCATAATCGGAGACCTGCTTGCCGAAGCGAGCCGCGGAGCGCTCGAGGCCATAAAGGAACGCGCTCTCGTCAAAGCTCGGGTGGTCGATATCCAGGCCGGTATCGATGATGGCGACCCGGCTGCCTGCGCCGGTGTAGCCGTCGGCCCAGGCGTTATAGGAGCCGATCATCGTGCCCGCAGTGGACGTGTTGGGCTCGTCGGCATCCGGCTCGTACTGATTTTCCACATAGACGCTCTCAACGCCGTCCATGGCGCGGATCGCCTCCACCTCGCCGTAGGGCACACTCGTGGCAACGCCGTTCACGCCGATGGTGAACTGGTAGCGCACGGGAAGCGTCACGCCGAGCTCCGCCGAAATTGCCTTGATCTGCGTGCGCTGCTCCTTCTGCAGGCGGTCACTGTAGGCCAGTGCCGCAGCGTTGCTGCCGAGACCGCGGGTCGAATAGCCGTGCCCGGTCAGGGGATCGCTGCGGAAGCGGATGATCACACGCACCGTTTCCTCCGGCGCGGGCTCGTCCGCTGCGTCCGTTTCCACATTCTCATTTTCAGGAGAGATGGAAACAGGCGTCTGCTGCAGCTCCAGCTCCTTCGTCTGGTCCGCTGCAAACACTGCGGGAACGCAGCCGAGCAGCAGGCAGAGCGTCAGGAGGACAGCCAATAGCTGCCGAAGCTTCTGTTTTCTCATCGAATCAACCTTCCTTTCTTTTGTTATGACAATACGCCCGGCTTGCCGAAAAGGTCCCGCAGGCCCTTTTCGATAAACCGGACGTTAGGCCATACTTTATTGTAGCAGTGCCGCAAAGTGCAGTCAAGATAAAAATGCGCTAAAATTTGAATACATTTCCTTATGCTTTTTGCTCGTCGTGCATACTTGCAGGAATTCTTTCACAGTTTCCCGCATGATTATCCTTTCATATGCCGTAATATCAGCATAATCTGCATTATTTCATGCAAGACTGCCATGTGTACTGCTTACCTACATTTTGCAAACGTTTTCATCATATTCAGACCATCGAAGCTGGAAAAAGCTGCATTCCGACATTGACAGAACGCCGAAATCGGGGTAGGATAATACCATAATCGAAAAATGAACGGCGGCGCAGCTGCGCTGCCGAAGGAGGCTGCCCATGGATCCCATTTACGTCACCGGCCATCGGAATCCGGATACCGACTCCATCGTCTCCGCCATGGCCTACGCCGCGCTGCGCAATGCACTCGGCGACCGGGAGTACCGCGCCGCCCGTCTCGGCCACGTCAGCGACGAGACGCAGCTCGTGCTCGACCGCTTCGGCTTCCCTGCCCCGGTCTGGATCAAGACCATGCGCACGCAGGTGCGCGACCTCGACTATGACACGCCGCCCGCGCTTTCCTCCGGCGTGACCATCAGCCGCGCGTGGGCTGCTCTGTCGACGGACACGTCCATCGCCGCTCTGCCCATCACAAACGAGGACGGCACACTGTTCGGCATGCTCTCCTCCGGCGACATCGCCGCCAGCGACATGCAGTCCATCGAGCATCCGCACATCGACGCCGTTCCGCTGTTCAATGTGCTCAGCGTGCTCGAGGGCCGTATCCTGAACGAAGCGGGCGATCTTGTGGATTCCATCAGCGGCGACGTGTGCATCGCCCTGCCGCAGAGCTGTGACAATCTGCTGTTCTCCGGCAGCGGCAGCATCATCGTCTGCGGCCACCAGCCGGACATGGTGCGCCGCGCCATCGAGCAGCACGCCCGCTGCGTCATCGTCTGTCAGGCCGAGCTGAACGAGCAGCTCCGCAATGCGCCGACGGACACCGTCATCATCTCCACGCCGTTCGATGCCTACCGCGCCGTCCGCCTGCTGTATCAGTCACTGCCCATCAGCCGCATCTGCCGCACGAAGGACCTCGAGTGCTTCCATCTCGACGACTTTGTCGACGACGTCCGCGAGGGTATGCTGAAAAGCCGCTACCGCTGCTATCCCATTCTGGATGAAAACGACCGTGTCGTCGGCACGCTCTCCCGTTACCATCTGATCCGCCCGAAGCGCAAGCGTGTCGTGCTCGTCGATCACAACGAGGCGGCCCAGTCCGTGCCCGGCCTCGATCAGGCGGAAATTCTGGAGATCATCGATCATCACCGCCTTGCGGACATCCAGACGGGCAATCCCATCTATTTCCGCAACGAGCCGGTCGGCAGCACCACGACCATCATCGCCACGATGTATCAGGAAAAGGGCCTCATGCCCTCGGAAAAGCTCGCAGGCATGATGGCAGCCGCCATCGTCTCGGATACCGTCATGTTCAAGTCCCCCACCTGCACCCAGCGCGACCGCAGTATGGCCGAGCGCATGGCGCGCATCGCCAACGTCTCGCTCGAGGAGCTGGGCCAGCAGATCTTCTCCGCCTCGTGGTCGGATGACAAGACGCCGGAGGAGCTGCTGTTCACGGACTTCAAGGATTTCCACATCGCGGGCCACGATCTCGGCGTCGGCCAGATCACCTGCGTGAATTCCGCGCACATTCTCGAGCGCAAGCAGGAGTTCCTCGATATCATGCAGCAGACCATGCAGGAGCGGCACTACAGCCTGATGCTGCTCATGCTGACGGACGTGCTGCTTGAAGGCACGCAGCTCATCTACCTTGGCGACGAGGAGACGATCCAGCAGGCCTTCTCCAGCGAGGCCAAGAACAACGTCGTGTTTCTGCCGGGCGTCATGTCCCGTAAAAAGCAGATCATTCCCACGCTCTCCGCAATGTGGGGCTAAACCGCACCCGAACGGGGCTCGCCGTGCCGCTCGGCAGGCTGTAAGGCACAGAAGCATAAAAAACCGGCAGGGGCCTTTTCGCCTCTGCCGCATTGTTTTCCGTATTTATTTGGGCCAGCCCGCGCAGAGCTTGGCATTGAGCTTGGAATAGATGCGCTCGCGGAACCACGGCTCCGACGAGGCCTCCACGGCCTCATCCAGGCCGAACCAACCCACGCGGCTGTTCTCATCCGGCTTGCAGCGGATGGGCAGCGCCGGGTCCGCCTCCAGCAGATATGTCACGTTCAGGTGCAGGTGTGACGGCACATAGTGCCCGCGCTTTTCGTGCCCGTCCACAGTCAGGATCTCCACGGAGAATAGCTCCGGGCTGACGGCGCGCACGGTGGAAAGTCCGCTCTCCTCCTGTGCCTCCCGCAGAGCGACAGCCAGAAGATCATGGTCCCCGTCGGCATGGCCGCCGAGCCAGGACCAGGAGTCATAGAGATTGTGATAGGCCATGAGCACGCGGCTGCGCTCCGGGCTGACGATCCAGCCGGAGGCCGTCAGGTGGGCCGAGCGGTTCTCCCGCGTCCACAGGCCCTCCCCCTGCCCGAGCCGCCGCAGCAGCTCCGCGCAGTCCGCCTCCTCCTGCTCGTTCCACGGGCGATAGGCCCGCAGCTGTTCCATGATCCGATCCATGCCGTTTCCTCCGCTTTCTGTCTGTTTTCTGCTTCTGATTTTACAGCGGCTTTGGCCCGCTGTCAACTCCCGAACGCGCCTGCGCGGTCCAGCAGAACGAGAAGCCGGACGCTGTCCTCCGTCAGGTCCAGCACCCGCTCCTCTCCCGTTCCGCTGCGGCCGCGCAGGATGTCCGCCGCGATCAGCTTGTCCAGCACGGTGCGGTAATCGCCCTGCGGCACGTCGGAGAGCAGATGATAGCACACCGTCTCCGCCCGCTGCGGCTCGTCTGCGGTCTTTTTCAGGCCGTAGTGCTCAGCGATGGCGGCCGCCTCCGCAGCTGCCAGCCGCTTGAGATTTTCGTCGTCCAGCAGCCAGGATGTCATACGCGTGTTCGTGTGGAAGCTGTGCTCCAGGATCATCCCCGTCACGCCGAAGGCTGCCGTGAAGCGGATGACCCCGTAATAATCGGCGTTGTGCGCGCTGTTCCAGCGGATGCGCGTCTGCGCGGGCTGCAGCGTTCCCATCGTCTTATGGATGCACTCCGCCAGCTCGGCAGCCAGCCCGATCCCCTTCCCACTGACCGGATAAAAGACGACGGGATAGTCCACGCTTTCGCAGACCCCGTTTCCCGCTGCGTTGCTGTGCAGGCTGAGGAACAGATCGCAGTCCTTCGCCGCCAGCGCGCGGGTATAGAGCGGCGGGTCGTCCTGCCGCGCGGCGCGCGTGCAGACCACGGTCACGCCGTAGGCCTCCAGCTCCTGCTGCAGCAGGCGCTGCAGCGTAAACATCCGGTCGCCCTCAAAGTAGCCGCACCGTGCGGGGCTTTGATTCTGGCCGGTCCCATGGCCGGCATCGAGACAAATTTTCATGCTGCATTGCTCCTTTCATGCTGTGTTCCGAAATAAAAGCTGATGACGACCGTAAACACGGTCAGAAACTCCTGCGCCGAGACACACCGCTGCAGCGCAAGCGCGGCAAAGACCCCCGTCAGCGTCACCGTGACGAGCGACTTGACCGTCAGCAAAGCGGATAACCGATCCTTCATGTCTTCCCCCCTTCCAGGCAGTCCATTCTGTGCGAGATCGCCGTGACCCGATCCTCCAGGACCGGGATGCGCTCTCCGAAACCGTTGTGACGGTCCACTTTTTTCTCGAGCTGCTCGATCCGATAATTTGTCAGCCGGGCCGAGGTCAGGATCCCGCCGAGGGTGCCTGTCAGCGTTCCGGCCAGCGACAGCAGCGCAATGAGAACGTCGTGTTCCATATTGCCGTATACCTCCTTTCACCCATACCGCGCAGCCGGTGAATTCTTAACGGAAAATGTTGTTTTTTCCTGCCGAAGTTGAAAAATTTTAATTCATGTGCTACACTGAATGCTGTCGAATGCCAAGGGCAATACCGCACAATTCAACAAGAGCATTCGACGAGAGATTTTTTGTTGATACAAGGTTTGAAAAGCGCAGGAATACTTTGTGTATTTCAAACTTTTCGAACTGCAGTATCGGCGAAAAATATCCGGCGAAGGCCGAAGAGGAATTATGCGGTGTTGCCCAAGATCTGCCGCTGCAGCCCGAAGCCGCGCGGCACGGAAAGGAGAGTCCGGATGAAGCAGCAGATCACCAAGCGCGCCATCACCGAGTCGTTCCGGGCACTTCTGGCCGTCAAGCCGCTGGACAAGATCACCGTCCGCGATATCGTCGAGGACTGCGGGCTGACGCGCAATACCTTTTATTACCATTACGAAGACATCTACGATCTGCTGAGCGACGTGCTGGAGTCCGAGATCGAGCGGGCGCTGTCCGTCCCCGCAGGCGGGGCCTCGTGGGAGACCATGCTGCTCGATATGCTCAGCTTTCTCACCGATTCGCCGCAGATCGGCCGTCATATTTTCCAGTCGAAATGTCAGGATGCCATGCGCGTCTACCTCAGCAAGGTCATCTCCGAGCTGACGGACCGCTATATCGAGCAGAACGTCCGCGATCTGGACTACAGCCAGCAGGACCGCAAGCTCATCTGCGATATCTGCTGCCATGCCCTCTACGGTCTGCTGGAGGAATGGCTGACGGGCCGCTCCGACGTCGCGCTCGAGGCAGAGCTTCGCCGCGTCGCCCAGCTGTTCGAGGGCACGGTGCGCCATGCGCTGGAATTCAGCGCCGCTCATCCGCGCACCTGAATACCATACAAATATGCCGGAGTGTATGAATTTTGCACATCGCCCCGGGAATGAATGATGACTTGCAGAGGCTGACCCGCTATGCTATAGGAGTGTTTTTTTGAGCCTCGCAAAACACAGGAGGAGATCAACATGCAGGCTCTGCTGCTCAATGGCAGCCCGCGCGGCGCTGCCAGCAATACGCTGCGACTTTCCCGCGCCTTTCTGCAGGGTACAGGCTGGCCGTTTGAGACGTTTTCTCTGACAGAAAACCGCATCGAGCCCTGCCGGGGCTGCATGGCCTGCTGGCGCAGCGGCGCCCCCTGCACGATTGCGGACGATTTCTCTGCTTTTGTCGGACAGTTCCGCCGGGCAGACGTGCTGATTGCGAGCTTCCCCCTGTATTATTTTGGTCTTCCCGCTCAGCTCAAAGCCCTGCTGGATCGGACGATCAGCCTGATGGAGCCATACCACGGCCAGACGCCGGAGGGCGGGCACTGCTCGTTCCAGACGCTGCGGGACCCGGCGCTGCGGCGCAAGAAGCTCGTCGTCATCTCCTCATGCGGCTATACGGAGGCCGCGCCCATGTATGAAGCGCTGCTGGCCCAGCTTGACCGGCTGTGCAGCGGCCGGAATTATACGCCCCTGTTTTTCCCGCAGGGCGAGCTGCTCCCGGTGGAAAAGCTGGACGGGCCGCGGGCCCGCCGTCTGCAGGCCTTCGAGGCGGCAGGCCGGGAATATGCCGAAACGGGAACGCTCTCGGAGCAGACGCTTGCCGGGGTGCAGCGGCCGATGGTCGATCCCCGTGTCTATGAAATTCTCGCCCGCGCGCAGTGGCGCGGCGGTGCGGAAAGGAACAAACAGCCATGAAGCAAAACGACAATCTGGTCAAGCTGGCCAAAATCACCAATACGGCCGCCTCGTTTCTGATCTTTCTGGCGGGCCTGATGCTGATCTTCCTGCCCAGCACGGAGGTCACATCCCTGCAGCGGACAGTGCTTGCCGTTTTATTTCTGCTGACCGGCGCCGCCAAAATGATCGGCTACTACTCCAACGATCTCTACCGCCTCGCCTTTCAGTTTGACTTTGCCATCGGCATCCTGTGCGCCCTGCTGGCAGGGCTTCTGGCCTTCCTGCCGCAGCGCGTGCTGCCGACACTTCCGGTGCTGCTGAGCGTCTATGTTATTCTGGATGCCCTGCTGAAGCTGCAGATCGCGATGGATGCCCGCCGCTTCGGCATGGAGAGCTGGATCGCCATTCTCTGCTCCTCCCTGCTGCTCGGCCTCGGCGGCCTGTTCGCCCTCTCGGCGCTGTATTCCAGCTTCCTCACGCCGTCCGTCGCCATCGGCATCGCGCTGGGGCTCGACGGTCTGCAGAATGCCTGGATCACCATGCACACGGTGCGCGTCCGCGCACGCAAGAAAAATCTTTCCGAAAAGTTTGGACTGGAGAATCATGAAGAAGATCCTGATTGACGTATTCGGCAGTGACCACCCCGAGCAGCTGCTCGAGGGCTGCGCCCGCTGCACGCTGGAGGTCCCGGACGTCATGCTCGTCCTGCCCGGCGAGGAGGCTATGCTTCGTGCGGAGCTGGAAAAATATCCCTGCAATTGGGATGCGCTGGAATTCATGCCCGCATCCGAGATCATCACAAATCACGACGACCCCATCGACGCCGTCATGCACAAGCGCGACTCCACGCTCGTCAAGGGCATGCAGCGCCTGAAGCGCGACCCGGAGCTTGCCGGCATGCTCACCGCCGGGAGCACCGGCGCAGCCCTCGCAGGCGGCGTGGCCTATGCCGGGCGCGTCCGCGGCGTGCGCACGCCCGCGCTTGCCACATTTCTGCCGTCCATTCCCGGCCGCAGGCTGTGTCTTGCCGACTGCGGCGCAAACGTGGATTGCAAGCCCGAGCGCATGGAGCAGTTTGCCCTGATGGCCACGGCACTCATGCAGAGCTGCGGCGTGGAGGAGCCGCGCGTCGGTCTTCTGTCCGTCGGCGTGGAGGAGAGCAAGGGCAGCCACTTTATCCGCGAGGTCTATGATCTGCTTGAGCGCCTGCCGATCCGCTTCACCGGCATGATGGAGGCGCGCGACGCCCTGTCCGGCGAGTACGACGTCATCGTAGCCGAAGGCTTCTCCGGCAATGTGCTGCTGAAAACCGTTGAGGGCACGGGGCTGTTCACGGCCGCCCGGCTGCGCTCCAGCGCCGATCCCGCCGTCCGCGCCGCGGGCGACACCATTGCCGCCGAGCTGGACTTTGCCTCAAACGGGGCCTCGATGCTGCTCGGGCTTTCTAAGCCCTTCCTGAAGGCGCACGGCAGCGCAAACGCCGCCACGATCCCAAACGCCGTCCGCCAGCTCCTGCAGCTGAGCGAGCTGGACTTTCCCGAGCGCCTGCAGGCTCTGCTCGCCCGCACGGCCGAGCTGCAGAAGACCTGAAAATACAGCAAAAGCCCGGGGCTTCC
>DQIA01000032.1 GCA_003525905.1 Clostridiales bacterium | reverse complement strand
CAAGCCCACCAAATAAAAAAAACGGTGCTTTGGTGGGCTGCTCTGTCACGCCCAAACAAAATTAGTGCAGCCCTCCAAGCCCGTTTAAGGTTTGGAGGGATTTTTTATGTGTTGGTCTAATATGACCGCAACGCTGCTCATCAGAAGCAGCGGATACATATAGAGTGTCACGCAGGAACGAGGATAGTCTGTTAAAAAAATCCTCGCCTGCTCGTGGCACTCTTATGGTTTTCAAATAGAGATTTCATTTCTATGCCATAGGTATAGTTATGCTTATTGCCGCAGAGGTCTTTATACCTTTGCGGCTTTTTGTTTGTCTTGCTTCTCTTTGATACAGGACAAGCCCGTATCTGGCGTTGGCTGCCGCAGTCCGCCTGCCAATCTGAGTTTTCAAAAAATTCAGATTGGAGGAAACAGTATGGCGTACAACAAAGCCAGAGAAGAAAAGAAATGGCGGCTCTGGAAAGAAGCCGAGGAAAAACAGCTACGGAGTTTAGGGGTCAGCGAAAGCGACATAGAAACGCTCCGTGTTCACGATTGGGCGATTTTTAATTCCGACAGGCGTTACTATCAGCGTATGCAAGAAACAGGTACATACCTTGAAGAAGTCGCAACGGATATGACACAGCCCGAAATAAAAACGGTTGAGGACTTTCTGGATAACATCGAAAATCAGCAGCTCTATCAAGTGCTGATTAAGGTGGACAGGCTTACTCTGCGTATCGCTTTTATGAAGGTACAGGGATATTCTACCCGTGAAATTGCATCGTATCTGCGTATCACGGAGAAAGCCGTTTACAGGCGATTGGATAGGCTCAAAGAAAAAATCCAAAAAATTTTTGAGTAGAGGGGAAAATTGAGCGTTCCCACGGGCTACAGGGTGAGAGGACAAAACCTCTCGCCCTGTTTTCCTTTGTGTGGCGAAAACGGGATTGCTCTTTGAAAACCGAATACCCATTCGCCAAATACCTTCTCTTTGTGATTGTGATGAGCATAAGCGTGTCGAGAGGTACGCCATAACCTGCTGTAAAGCAGAGAGCGATAACTACCTACTCAAAATATCGGGCAGCTCCCGATTTCGCCATAACCCACAAAGAGGACAATGATACTCCCGTCCAGTCACAGTCCGAGCGTGATAAAACCGTCGCAAGCAATGAGGGCGGCTCTGTCAGAACGACAGTTGGGGTGAAACTCCCGTGGCGTCAGTTCGCTGCTGACCGTTTGGCGACTTCCCAATAGCATTTCGGGGTGTCGAGGACAAATTGAAATGCTTTCTCATAGCAGCCAGACGCAAGGCGGTCAAAAGAACAGAGATATTGTTTATGCTCTCCCGACCTTGAATACTTCCTTGTGTTTGGCTGCCTACATAGGCAGAAAACCTCTACCTAAATCATATTGGGAGGTCAAACACAATGGAATTGACTATCAAGCGTGGCGACATTTATTATGCAGAGCTAAACCCCGTTATCGGCTCGGAACAGGGCGGCACAAGACCCGTACTCATCATTTCCAACGATATAGGCAACAAGCATAGCCCTACGGTCATTATCGCCCCTATCACAAGTCGGGTACACACAAAAGCAAAATTGCCTACGCACACCTTAATTAAAGACTTCGACGGTCTGGATAAGAACTCAATTATATTGTTTGAACAAATCCGCACCATAGACAAGCAACGCCTGCGAGAGTACTTAGGAACTCTTGACAGGCGTTTTATTCATTGCGCAGACAAAGCCCTTGCCATCAGCATCGGGCTTGCAAAAAAGGATTAGCTCTCTCGTTATACGGTACAAGCGGTAGCTCATATACATTAGAAACGAGGGAGGTGTTGCGGCTGTTGCATAGAGAATTTGTTTATGTTGGCGACCCTGTTCCAGAATTAAACGAGCAGGAACACGCTGCGTTCCTTATGAATATCCATAAGTCGATACTCCTTTCTTTGGAGAAAAGAAAGCTGCTGACACATTCTCAGCGGGAACGCTGTTTGGTCGAGCTTGAAAAGCAATATAGTAGGGAGCAAAAAAGCAGACGCCGAGCATAACGCTTGGCGTTTTTACATAGCCGAGTGAAAAAACAAATTTGCACATTCGACACCGCACACTCTTTTTTCTATAATTAAATACAGTAACAAAGTTTACTGAGAAAGGAGCTTCGCTATGATAAATAGATATGAACGCCTAAACCAAGAGCTGAAGATGGTTGAAACAAAAAGAAAGGTAGCCGCATACTGCCGTGTTTCAACGGACAATGAAGACCAAGCCAATTCGTTTGAAAGCCAGCAGCGGTATTTCAGGCAGTATATTGAGCGTAACCCCAATTGGGAGCTATATGAGATTTTTGCCGATGAGGGCATTTCTGGCACGAACACAAAGAAGCGCAAAGAGTTTAACCGTATGATTGCGTGCGCCAAGAACGGCGACTTTGATTTGATTATCACCAAGGAGATTTCCCGTTTTGCGAGAAACACCCTTGATAGTATCTATTACACCCGTGAATTGAAAAAGCACGGCGTCGGTGTTATATTTATGAATGACAATATCAACACATTAGACGGCGATGCAGAGCTTCGTCTGGCGATTATGTCCTCTATTGCACAGGAAGAAAGCCGCAAGACTTCCGAGCGTGTGAAGTGGGGTCAAAAACGCCAGATGGAACAAGGCGTTGTGTTTGGCAGAAGTATGTTGGGCTACGATGTCGAGGGCGGCAAAATGACTATCAACGAGGAAGGCGCAAAGGTTGTACGCCTTATCTTCCATAAGTTTGTCAATGAGGGCAAAGGAACGCACGTCATCGCCCGTGAGCTTCGTGAGGAAGGTATCAGCCCTATGCGGGTCAAGGAATGGAGCAACACGGTTATTCTGCGAGTGATACGCAATGAGAAATACTGCGGCGACTTGGTGCAGAAAAAGACCTATACGCCCGACTTCCTATCTCACGAAAAGAAGTACAACCGTGGGCAAGAGGAATTTGTTATCATTAAAGACCATCACGAGCCGATTATCTCCCGTGAGTTATTCGATGAAGCAAACCGCATTTTAGATGCAAAGTCACTTTCGCAGGAGGGCAAGGCAAAGCACTCTAACCGCTATCCGTTCTCTGGCAAAATCAAATGCGGCTGCTGCGGCTCAAGCTATGTGGCAAGGTATAAAACCAGAAAAGACGGCAGCCGATATAAGGCGTGGCGCTGCAACGAAGCCGCAAAGCACGGAAGCCCCCATATCGACAAGGCAGGAAATCAAGTCGGCTGTACGGGCTTGTCTATCCGCAATGAGGATGCGACCCACATTATGTATCTCGTAACCAAGAGCCTTAAATACAACAGAAACAAAATCATAAATAACCTAACTGCCGTTATTCAATCTATCATTGCTATGGATACGGCGGGTACGGATGTCCTAAAGCTGCAAGAGCAGATTAAGAAGATTGAGGGCAAACGGGCTAATCTGATTGACCTGTATATGTCCAATCTAATCAACAAGGATGAATTTACCGCCACCCGTGCAAGCTGCGATGCGGAAATCGAGGAGCTTCAATCTATCATTGAAAGCGTGGATAAACAACGGGAAATGATAGAGCAGCAACAGCAACTCCTAAAGGAGATTGAGGACGCAATCAAAGAGATTGTCAGCGGCGTGGAGTACGAAGATGAGTTCTATAAGCACATTTTAGACAAGATGGTAGTTCAAGATAAGGACAACATAGATGTATATCTGAATTTGCTTCCTATGAAGTGGAGCTATACGGTTGCAAAAGCATCAAAAAAAGCCGTAGCCTCTGAATGGAACATTTCAGAGGCTTCTCTACCGATATCCGTCAGCAGGCCGCGCTGCTCGTCAAACGGCATGGAATAGCGCTGGGACAGATACCGAAGCGCCGCGCCAAGCTCGCCGTTCGGGCCGCCGTACTGCGAGATGATGATGCTCGCGAGCTTCGGGTTCGTGTTTTTGATCCGCACCGGATACTGCAGCTTCTTTTCATAGACAAACATCGTCAGCCCTCCCCGTCGTTTGCAGCGTACTGCCACGGCCACGGGCCGCGCAGCCAGTCATAACCGGACTCGCCCACGGCGCTGCGCTGGACGATGGGGCCGTTCTCGGCCTCCCAGGCGGCTGCCGCCTGCGCATAAAGCCCAGAATAGGAGCGGAACAGCTCCGCCGCTCTGGCATCGCCGGGATGCGTGTCGAGGTATTCGCCAAGCTCCACCACGGCGAAGCCCAGCGCCTGCAGGTCGCGCTGCAGCGTACCGCTTAGCTCGCCACTGTTCTCCTGTCCGCGCAGCGGAAGGTCCAGCCCCGGAAACAGGGTACCGCGCACGGCCCCGACCGCCGCTGCATAGACGGGCGGATCATCCCTCTGGAACGGGACAAAGGGATTTGCCAGCGGCGCGCAGGCCGGAAGCATGCCGCAGGCGGCATCCTGCTGCTCCTTGCGCTCCGGCTGCGGCGCTTCCTGCGCGGCCTCCTGCCGCGCCTCGCGGAGCGCCTCCTCGATCATAGGTTGCGTTCTGAATTCCAAATATGATTCCTCCTTTATTTCGCGCTCATCCCATGGTATGCCGCGCTCGTTCGGCACG
This sequence comes from Clostridiales bacterium, assembly GCA_003525905.1. Taxonomy (GTDB): domain Bacteria; phylum Bacillota; class Clostridia; order Oscillospirales; family Oscillospiraceae; genus JAZOXB01. The sequence continues at coordinate 28,520 of DQIA01000032.1, read as the reverse complement.
TTCCTACACTTTGGGCAACACCGCATAATTCACCTTCGGCCTTCGCCGGACTTTTTTCGCCGAATGCTCTTGCTGAATTGTGCGGTGCCGCCCCGAATGTTGACAAATCAATAAGTTTGTGCTATACTCTGCAGGCAAGTTGATAAATCAACATATCGAAATGGAGGAACACCATGGTAGAACGCTATGGGGTCTTTACGCAGCGCATCGCGCGCATCAGCCGCTGCATCCGCCGCCTGAAGGCGGAGGAAATGGCGCGCTTCGGTCTGAAGGGCCCACATGTCTCGTGCCTGTACTATCTCGGGCTGGACGGCCCCCTGACGGCGGCGGAGCTTTCCGAGCGCTGCGATGAGGACAAGGCCGCCGTCTCACGGACACTGGAATTTCTGCTGCAAAACGGCTATGTGACCACGGAGGCCATATCGCGCCGCTATCGTAGTCCCCTGTATCTGACGGACCGTGGGCGCGAGATCTTCGCCGCCCTGCAGGCACGCATTGCCTCGATGGAGGACGCTGCCAGCATGGGCCTGACAGAGGAGCAGCGGAGCAAAATGTATGCCGCACTGGAATTGATCTGCGGCAATCTGGAACGGCTGTGCGCCGCAGAACAGGAGGATACCCTATGAAACCCGTCCGCATTCTTGTCGACTCGACCGTCGATCTGCCGGAGCGCTGCCGCGCACAGGTGCGCGCCGTTCCGCTGACGGTGCATTTTGGAGATGAAGAGCTTATTGATGGCGTTACCATCGACCGCAGGCGCTTTTATGAGCGGCTGATCGAGTCCGACGTGCTGCCCACGACGAGTCAGGCCACTCCGGCGGCCTTTGTCAAAGAATTTGAGGCCGTCCGGCAGGCCGGAGAGAGCGCCGTAGTCATCACCATCTCTGCCGAGCTGTCCGGGACCTATCAGAGCGCCTGCATTGCCGCGGCAGACTATGAGGATATCTATGTTGTTGACAGCCGCAGCGCCGCCATCGGATCCGGCATTCTGGCAGAGCTGGCGCTGGAATGGGCGGCGGACGGCATGGCCGCCGCCGAGCTTGCCGGGCTGCTGACGAAAAAGCGGGACGACATCTGCCTGCTCGGCCTGCTCGATACGCTGGAGTATCTCCGCCGCGGCGGGCGCATCTCACGCACGGCGGCGCTCGCGGGCGGGCTGCTCGGCATCAAGCCGGTCGTTACGCTGGAAAACGGGGCCGTGACCATGATCGGCAAGGCGCGCGGCTCGAAGCAGGGCAACAACCTGCTTGTGCAGAAGGTACGCGAGAGCGGCGGCATCGACTTTTCCCTGCCGATCCTGCTCGGCTACACCGGCCTGAGCGATGCCCTGCTGCAGAAATATGTGGCGGACAGCGCGGCGCTCTGGCGCGATCACTGCGGCTGTCTGGAGCAGACGCTGCTGTGCAGTGTGATCGGCACACATACGGGGCCGGGTGTCGTAGCGGTCGCGTTCTTCAAGAACGGTGTTTGAGCGCAGTCAAATTGTAACAAACTGACATGCTTTTATACAATTGACGTCAATACGGCGTATGTAAAATTTGAAACGTTTCATGCAGTTCGGTTTTGGGCAGGCTACATGGAATTATTTCAAAATATTTTGCAAAATCCTGTTTACAAACGGAACATAGTATGATATATTGAGCATGTAAGCAGGAATCATGGATTCTTCCACACAGAGCTGAATTTCCTGTTACAGGAATCGGCCGTTGGCAGGCGGCTGAAATTTAAAAAGAAAGTTGGGAAAGTTATGCCTCAGTTTGTACAGTCCGAACAGCAGCGTGAACTGATCAGTTCTCTCGTCCAGGAGCTTCCCGCCTACCGCAAGAAGATGCGGATGTCTCAGGCAGAGCTCGGTGATGCCGTCGGCAAGAGCCGTCAGAAGATCTCCGAGATGGAGCGCGGCTCTGCTCCCCTCGGTTGGGATACCTATCTGGCTATCCTCATGGTCCTGGGCGCTCATGGCGTTCTGGAGCCGCGTGGCCGTGATGCCGAGCGTCTTGCCGCTACCGGTCGCCTCATCGGTGGTCGCATCCGCTTCTGATTTCTGAAAACGGGATAGAACGCAAATGCATGTAAAGGTCCGCTGTTATGCCTGACAGCGGACCTTTTTGCAGCCTGAACGGGGCTGGCACCATTCGCAGCGAAAAAATTTTCGCATTCCTGTAAGATTTTCTCTCCGGCGCGGTCTTATTGGCAGAAAGGAGGTGGCGCCGTGTCAGAGCTTGCGGAGATCTACCGCATTTATTTTGATGATGTCTACCGCTATCTGCTTGCCCTTTCTCACGATGCCCAGCTTGCCGAAGAGCTGACGAGCGAAACATTCTGCCGCGCCATGCGCGCGCTTCCCGGCTTCCGCGGGGCCTGCGATATCCGCGTCTGGCTCTGCCAGATCGCGAAGAACTGCTTCTATACCGAGCAGAAGCGCATGGGCCGCATCGAGCTGCTGGATGACGGGAAAATGGAAGCACTCCCCGCTTCCGCCCCGAGTCTGGAGGAGCAGCTCACGGACCGGGACGATGCCGCACGCATCCGGGCCGCGCTCCACAGCGCGCCGGAGCCGTATAAGGAGGTCTTCCTCTGGCGGGCCCTCGGCGGTCTGAGCTTCAGGACCATTGGGCAGCTTTTCGGCAAATCGGAAAACTGGGCGTGCGTGACCTATCATCGCGCCAAAACCATCATCCGAAAAAACATGGAGGGATCAACATGAATCAGGAATGCAGCATTGTGCGGGACCTTCTCCCGCTGTATGCCGAGCGGCTTACGAGTCCGGAGACCGCTGCCTTTGTAGAAAAGCACCTGCGCACCTGCGCGGACTGCCGCGCCGCCCTGCAGGAGACACAGGCCCCGCCTGCCCTGCAGCCCGCTCCGGACGCCGCGCCCCTGCAGCATTTGCAGAAAAGGCTGGCGCGCAAGCGCCTGCAAATCATCGTGATGACGGCTCTGTTTGTCCTGACGGCCGTGATATCCGCAGCCGGCATTTTGAATGCTCCGATCTATTTCCCCTATACGGACGATCTTGTGCAGGTGACGGAGGATGCGGGGGCGCTGGAGCTTACGTTCCGTGCTGATGTCGCCAACGTCTCGACGGAGCGCTTTGTCGATCCGGACGATCCGTTGCGCGAGATCTGCCTTGTGGAGGCCTGGTCGACGCTCTGGGAGCGCTGGTTCTCCGGCCCGCATACACAGGCCGCCCGGCTCGAGGCGGAGGGCGGTAAGCCGCTCACCGTTCTCTATAGCGAAAACGACGGCACGGAGGCCGTTTATCTCGCGGGAAAGCCGATGGCCTCCGGCGGCATGATCGCCCTGCCGTCCCTGACGCTCAATTACTATGCCTTTGTAGCCCTGATCGTTCTGGCAGCCGCCGTGCTCGTCCGTATTTTTGTCCGGAAAAAGCCGCGAGCCTGCGTCTGGACGGAGCGCGTGATCCTGCTGCCGGTCGCCTATCTGCTGGCGCACGTCATCCTTCTGGGGCTCACGGCCGCGACCTATTCCCTGCCGCATGATTTTGTCTTTGTGTTCTGCGCGGCGCTGCTGCTGTACTGCGCGCTGCTGCTCCTGCACGGGCTGATCCGCGACGCGCTCGAGCGCAGAAAGCGCGCCTGATACCCGCTCAGCGGCGCTCTGGAAACGCTGCTGCAGAAGTATCAAAATACAAATATGTAAAGGACCGCTGCGGCGACGCAGCGGTCCTGGCTTGTTTATTCGCGATAGCCCTTCATCATTTCCTGAAACAGCTCATACGTCGACGGCGGCGTATAGGTGATGGCGTTTGCACCTGCCTCAATGGTGCGCAGGATACTCTCGCCGGTCTTGCCGCCTGTTGCGATGATGGGCACGTCCGGCAGGGCCTTGCGGGCCTCCCGTACCAGCTCCGGCGTCTGCGCAGCGGCTGCGATGTTCAGAATGGAGGCTCCAGCCTCGATGCGCGCCTCGAAGTCCGTGTCGAATTTCGTCACGGTGATGACGGTCGGAATATCGATCACGCCGGAGACCGCGCGGAGATTCAGATTGTTGATCGGCGCATTGAGCACAACGCCCATCGCGCCCTGCGATTCGACGTCGCGCGCAAGCTGCACCGTGCGCAGGCCGCGCGTCGTGCCGCCGCCGACGCCGCAGAATACGGGGACATAGGAATATTTGATGATCGCGTCGCTGATGGCCTGCTGCGGTGTGAACGGATAGACGGCAAATACGGCATCCGCGTCACAGTTCCGGATAATGGCCAGATCGGTCGTGAATACGAAGCTCTTCAGCCTGCGGCCGTTGACGATGATGCCGCTTGCCTGATAGATCTCCTGCGGCATGCGCAGAATGTGGCGCAGGCGGCTGTCGATGTTGGGGGGCTGCTTTTCCATACAAGAGTCCTCCTGTCTCTTTTTTGCCAGTATACCACGAAATTATGAATACTTTGAGAACAAATCATTTCCGTTCTGCCTTACTCTGCTGCGGAAAGCGCACGGCGCAGAAAATCGCGGTAGGCTTCCGCCGCCGACGCCGGGAACACGATCTCCGCCCGGCCGCCGAAGCCTGCGAGCCAGCCGAGGAACGTCGGTGAAACGGAGATATCCGCCTGAAAGACAAAGTGGTCCGGCCCGTCCGGCACGAGCAGGCGGTCACGGCCGAAGCGGTCGAGCACAACGCCTGCCAGCGAGTTTTCAAACCGCAGCTTCATGCGGCACTGCTCCCCGCGGAACATGCCGAACACCTGCTGGGAATAGACGGCCGGGTCAAAGGAGCGCGTCTCGTCGTTGCTCTCGCGCGGGACGCCCGTCGCCGTGATCTCCGTCATCTTGTCTACGCGGTAGTGCGTCAGGCCGTGCGGCGCGCCGTAGGCCACGAGATAATAGTTCTCGTCCTCCCAGCACAGCGCGATGGGGCTTGCCTCATAGGTCTTCGGCCGGAAGCGGCGCCGGCCCTGCAGATCCCAGTCAAAATAGCGGAACGTGATGCGGCTGTTCCCGGCGATGGCCGCATGCAGCGTATCGACATTGCGGCAGACGTCCTCGCTGCCGCTTTTGGCGCGGCCGGTAACGACGACCTCGCGCCGCAGCAGCTCCGCTTCGTGCGCGCTCGAGAGGGCGGCGAGCTTGCGGATCAGGGCCATGGACTCCTTTTCGGAGAGGAACCGCGCCGCCTGCACGGCGTCGACGAGCAGCTTCAGCTCTGAAAGGGCGAAATCACGCTCCGGCACATAATAGCCGCCGTTTTTGCCGCTGACCTTGCGAATTTCCATGCCGTAATCGCGCAGGGTGTCCAGATCATCATAGACGCTTTTGCGCTCCGCACGGATGCCCTCGCCCTCCAGCGCCGCAAGGATCTGCTGCATGGACACCGGGTGCAGCTCGTCCGTATGGCTGCGCAGATAATCGCGAAGGATGAGGAGCTTCAGCTTCTGCCGTTCCGATTTTGCCATGGTACTCTCACCTCTGCTGCCAACATACCACACCGGCGCCATAAATTGCAAGCCCCGTTTTGGGAAATGGAAAAAAATTTCCCGCAGGACTTCTCTGCTTGACGATTCCGCCGCTTCGTGGTATCCTAGAATAGAATATCATGACACGAGGATACGCTATGAAGCTGAATCGCAATGAAAAATATGTCAAATGGGGTCTCACGGCCTTTCTTGTGATTGTCGCCGCCGGACTGTTCTGGCTCGTTTTCTCCAACCTGCGCGGCTTTTATGATCTGATCGTCGAATTCCTCAACATCATCGCCGCTCTGCTCTACGGCTGCCTGTTTGCCTATCTGATGAATCCCGTTATGAAGGTCACGCAGCGGATCATGGACAGGCTGCTTGCCAAACGGAACCTCAGCGATCGGATGGCCGCGCGCATCAGCAAGATCACGGGGATCTGCGCTGCCGTGCTGGTGTTCTGCCTTGCGGTCTATGCACTCATCGCTCTTATCGTGCCGAACCTGATTGCAAGCATCGAGGAGCTGCTGCAGCCCGAAAAGCTCGAAAGCTATTATGCGACCATCAGCAAGTGGTTCCGCGGCATTTTCACGAACAGTGACATCCAGTCCTTCCTGGAAAAGACCGTCGGCGACCCGCTGGAGATGGTCATCGGCTGGCTGAAGAAGCTCGATTACAGCGTGATCGTCACGAGCCTGACGAGCTCGGTCTACAGCGTTGTGATGGTCATCTTCAATATCCTGCTTGGCATCGTCGCGGCCGTATATATCCTGATCTTTAAGGAAGAGCTCTGTGCGCAGGCCAAGAAGGTCACCGTGGCGGTCTTCAGTCGCCAGCATGCCGACCGCCTGCTGGAGTTGGCCCGCCGGACGAACAGTATCTTCGGCGGCTATGTTATGGGCAAGATCATCGACGCCGTGCTCGTCGGCGTCATCACCTACTTCGGCGTGCTGTTCATGGGCATGCCCTATGCGGCGCTCATCGGCACGATCGTCGGCGTGACGAACATCATTCCCTTCTTTGGCCCCTTCCTCGGCGCGGTGCCCTCGGCCCTGCTCCTGATGATCGACAAGCCCGTCAACGCCCTGTATTTCTGCATTTTCATTCTCATTCTGCAGCAGGTCGACGGCAACATCATCGAAAACCGCATTCTGGGTGAAAAGCTCGGCATTTCGGACTTCTGGGTGCTCGTTGCCATTCTGGTCTTCGGCGGTATCTTCGGCTTTGCCGGGATGCTGCTCGGCGTGCCGGTCTTTGCCGTGCTCTACACCGTCATCGGTGACCGCGTCAACAAGCGCCTTGCCCGTAAGCGCCATCCCCAGCAGACGAGCCTGTATTACACGATCCGCACCGTGGACGACCTGCCGCCCGTGACGGAGCCGAGCTACACGAGCGCTGCCGAGGAGCCTGCCTACGAAACACAGATCGACCCGGACGACGATATGGAGATCGACGATCCGGATTATGACGATATCCCCGGCTGAGCCGGAAAGGAGGAATCCATGGACGCATTTTTTGCCTCTGCCGCCGAATACTTTCAGGGAAGCGGCTCCGGCTTTGTCTCGGTGTTCTGCACCGTGTGGCGCTACCTTGCGCCGGTGCTGGCCGTGCTGCTGCTGTGGCGCTGTGCCCGGCCGCTGCTGAAATTCCGGCGGGAGCCGGAGACGTGGGCATGGCTCGTCATGCCGGACGGCAATCAGCTCCCTCTGACACACTGGGAGAATATCCTCGGCCGCGCGAAGGGCTGCGACATCGTCGTGGACTTCCCGACCGTTTCGCGCACGCACGCTGTCCTGACGCGCTATGATGATGGCAGCTGGTCCATTACAGATATCGGCTCACGCGGCGCAGTCACGCTCAACGGCGAGCCGGTCCAGATGGCTGCCGTAAACTACGGCGATACCATCTCGCTCGGCGGCGTGGACATGGTGCTTGCACCCGTCACACAGTCCGAGCTCGAGGAGCAGCTTGCCAGCCGCACGCGCCCGGCCCATCAGTCCTCCCCTGCGCTGACCCTGTTTCTGCTGACGGTCTTCCAGCTCCTGACGACGCTGCAGCTCTGGATGGGCGCGGAGGCTGAAACGGCCCAAACGATCGTGCTGAGCTTCCTCGGCCTGCTGGCCGTGGGCTGGCTGCTGTTTGCCGTGCTGCGTATGATGCACCGCAGCGGCTACGAGGTGGAAACGCTGGCCTTTTTCCTCAGTACGCTCGGCTTTGCCGTCATCGCCTCGGATAATCCCGCCAATCTCACAAAGCAGCTCATCTGCCTGCTCGGCGGCATCGTGATCTATCTGATCATCGGCTGGTCGCTGCGCGACCTGTCCCGCGCGAAGAAATTTCGCTATCTGGCCGCCGTCGGCGGCATGCTCCTGCTGCTCGTCAATCTGGTGTTCGGGCAGGAGAACAACGGCGCGCGCAACTGGATCTCGCTTGGCGGCATCTCGTTCCAGCCGTCCGAGCTGGTCAAGCTCTGCTTCCTCTATGTCGGCGCATCTACGATGGACCGCATCGTAACGAAGCGGAACCTGTTCCTGTTCATTGTCTATTCCGCCGCCATCTGCGGCTGCCTTGCCCTGATGAACGACTTCGGCACGGCGCTCATCTTCTTCGTCGCGTTCCTCGTCATCGCCTTCCTGCGTTCCGGCAGCTTCGCCACGGTCACGCTGGCCTGCGCGGCTACGGGCTTTGCAGGTGTTCTGGCCGTTCGCTTCCGGCCGCATATCCTGCGCCGCTTTGCAACATGGGGCCATGCGTGGGAATATGCCTCTGCGGGCGGCTACCAGCAGACGCGCGCGATGATGTGCATCGCCTCCGGCGGCCTGTTCGGCCTCGGCGCGGGCAACGGCTGGCTCAAATATGTCTTTGCGGCGGATACGGACCTCGTTTTTGCTTTCCTCTGTGAGGAATGGGGCCTGATCATCGGCCTATGCGCCGTTGCGGTCATCGTGATCCTTGCGGTGTTTACCGTCCGCTCGGCCAAGGTCGGCCGCAGCAGCTTCTATACCATTGCCGCCTGTGCTGCCGTGGCGATCCTGACCATCCAGACCATTTTGAACGTGTTCGGCACGATGGACCTGCTCCCGCTGACCGGCGTGACGTTCCCGTTCCTTTCCAACGGCGGCTCGAGCATGCTGGCCTCGTGGGGCCTGATCGCCTTCCTCAAGGCGGCGGACACGCGCCAGAACGCCAGCTTCGCGGTCCGCACCGCAAAGGCAGAGGAGGTGGAGCCGCTTGAATAAGCTTGCAAAACGCGCGTGGTTCGCACTTGCGCTGGCGGGTGTGCTTTTGCTCGGCATGGGCGTGATCGTGGTGCGCTACTTCATCGATTCACCGGACTGGGTCACGTTCCAGAACAGTCCCCATGTCTATACGGACGGCGTTATGAACAGCGGCAAGATCGTCGACCGCGGCGGCACCGTCGTGCTCGATGCCACGAACGGTAAGTCCTATGCCGACAGTGCCTCGCTGCGCCGCAGCATGCTGCACCTGCTGGGCGACCGGGAGGGCAATATCACGCCTTTCCTGCTGCAGGAATACGGCTCGGAGCTTGTCGGCTTCGACCGCATCAACGGCACCTATTCCACCGGCAAGCGCGAGGGTCAAATGGCGTTGACCGTAAGCGCAGACGTGCAGCGCACGGCGCTGGCCGCGCTCGACGGGCGTAAGGGCACCGTCGGCGTCTATAACTACAAGACGGGCGAGATCCTCTGCGCCGTCTCCTCCCCAACCTACGACCCGGACGATGTGCCGGACGTGGAGGGCAGCCCCGAGACCTACGAGGGCGTGTATGTCAACCGCTTCCTGCATGCCACCTATACGCCCGGCTCCGTCTTCAAGCTCGTCACGGCTGCAGCCGCGCTGGATGAGATCCCGGATATCGGATCCCGGACGTTCACCTGCGAGGGCAGCGCCGTCATCGGCGGTGAGACCATCCAGTGCAACGGCGTGCACGGCACGCTAAACTTTGAAGAGGCGCTGGCCCACTCCTGCAACGTCGTTTTCGGCGAGATCGCAGCGGAGCTCGGCCCAAAGACGCTGATGCGCTATGCCGAGCAGGTCGGCGTCACGCGCCGCTATAGCTTTGACGGCACGACGACGGCCGTCGGAAGCTTTGATGTCTCCAATGCGGCGGAATCCGAGCTGGCATGGGCCGGCATCGGCCAGTATACGGACCAGATCAATCCCTGCCAGTATATGACCTACATGGGCGCGATCGCAAACGGCGGCTCCGCTGCGGAGCCGTACCTTGTGAAAGAGGTCACCTACGGCGACTCCGTCAAGTACAAGGCCTCCACAAGCTCCACCGGGCGGCTGCTTGACAGCGCGACGGCCGGCCGCCTTGCGGACATGATGCACAATGCCGTCGTCAACGTCTACGGCGAGTGGAACTTCGCCGGACTATACGCAGGCGGAAAGTCCGGCACGGCGGAAAACGGCGGCGGAAAGGCTGCCAACGCCGTCTTTGCAGGCTTCCTGCAGGACAGCGACTATCCCCTCGCCTTCATCGTCGTGGTCGAGGAGGGCGGCGGCGGCGCGTCGGTCTGCACGCCGATCCTCAGCCAGGTGCTCAGCGCCTGTGTGGTCGCCATGGATGCCGATTAAGCAAAAAAGCTCCGCAGGATGGGTAAATTCCTATCCTGCGGATTTTTTATACATTTTCGTTCATCCGGCGGGACAGCTCACCGAGGTGCTTGGAAAGATAGATGAGCTCCGGCGAGAGCTTCGTCAGCCTCCCGTTCTCCACGACGTAATTTTCGATCGTCACGGCGGAGAGGTCCATCATCCGCCGCAGCTCGTTCTGGATGTAGTGCATCTGCACGCAGTGCGGCGAGCGGTCGACCGTCGCAAAGCGCAGCGTGCGGATCTTGCCGGTGTAGAGCATGGCACTGATTTTCGTGATGGCCATATTGATATGCGTCTGTTCGAGGCACAGCTCAAACACATGGCCGGACGATGCGCACAGCTGCGCAAAGCCCTCCGGCTCCATGTCCGGCAGGCAGCTGCCGACGATCAGCACCGATTCCCCGACGTCATAGACGTTTGTTTTCATCAGCTCTTTCATGATTTTCTCTCTCCCTTAATCCAAAACATCAAACAGCGCGCCGTCCAGCGTCAGCACATCGTCCATGGGAATGTCCGTTCCGTCCAGAAGGCGGATGCGGCGTGCAATGAGATCGATCTGCTTCACGATCCCGCTGACGGTCTCATAGACTCCGCCGGATTTCCGTTCATCCGGCCGGAACCGGGTCAGGCGGACCTCCGGCCGTTCCCCCAGATGCTCCAGCAGCAGGCGGAAGCGCCGATCCAGCGAGGCCAGCTCCGCCTCGGCCGGGACGATCCGCTCCTGCGTGAGGCGCGCGTTTTCCCGGATGGCCGCGTCGTAGCCGGTCAGGGCTGCAAACGGCGCGAACTGCGCCGCGCGGTCGGCCATTGGCATGGGCGGGTGCTTTTTGGAGACATGGTGCGGCAGGTGCAGGATCGCGTCATATTTTCCGGTCATGTATTCCTCCTCATGCCTTATGCCCGCCGATCCTGGCGTTTCGCTCGCGGGCCGTTGCGCCCTCCTCCAGACTCATGCCCTTGAGAATGGCATTTTTGCCGAATTTCTTCTTGATGGCCAGCGTCGTCTCCTGCAGCTTCTTTTCGCGCGCCAGCGCCGCCTGCTCCGCCTCGCGCCGGGCGTCCTCGGTGGCAAGATCGGTGAACAGGTCCAGCTGCTCCATCTCCTCCGGCTGCGCCTCGTCCTCCGGGACGATGTGCGCAGCGACGAGATACATGCGCCGGACGAGCAGTGCGCCGTCTACGATGCGGTCAAACAGGGCGGAGGCCGCTTCCATGATCCGCCGTGTGGAGGACGACGGTGCGTCGAGCTTCTGCGCGCCATGCGCGGCCTTCGGCACACGCCGTCCATAGCGGTCCTGCTCCACCGGGCCGGAATAGGCTGCGCGGCGGGCGGGGGCCGTCAGATTTTCAATGTCATAGCCGACTGTCAGCACGACCTGGTCCGTCACGAGGCCCTTTTCCACCAGCTCCAGCGAGAGCTGATCCGCCATTTCCCGCAAAACGAGCCGGGCCTTTGCCGCCTCATAGGGGCAGCTCAGCACCTGACCGGAGCTCAGGCTGTTCTCGGATGGGCGGTAGGCCTTGATGGCGGGGATCCTGCACGGCTCCCAGCCCCACGCGTGGTCGATGAGCAGCTCCGCATTCTTACCGAACAGGCGGTAGAGCAGCTCCTCATTCTGCTCGGAGCAAAGCGCGACGTCCCCCATCGTGAACATGCCGTGCGCCTCGAGCCTGCGGGCGATGCCGCGGCCGACGCGCCAGAAGTCCGTCAGCGGCCGGTGTGGCCAGAGCTCCCTGCGGAATTTCATTTCATCGAGCTCTGCGATGCGCACGCCGTTTTCATCAGCCGGGATGTGCTTTGCCACAATGTCCATGGCGACCTTGGCGAGGAACAGGTTCGTCCCGATGCCGGCCGTCGCCGTGATGCCGGTCGTTTCGAGTACGTCGCGGATGATGGTCTGTGCCAGCTCATGGGCGGTGCAGTCAAAAGGATAGTCCGTCACATCGAGGAAGACCTCGTCGATGGAATAGACGACGATGTCTTCCGGTGCGATATATTTTCGGTAAATTTCGTAGATGCGCGTACTGTATTCCATATAATAGGCCATGCGCGGCGGTGCGATCACGAAATCCACCGCCAGCGCAGGGTCGCGCTGCAGCTCGGAAAACTGGTGTGAGCTGCCGGTCAGCGTTCTGCCCGGCGCGCGGGCCTGCCGCCAGGCATTGACCTCGCGGACGCGCTGCCGCACCTCGAACAGCCGCCCGCGGCCGGAGATGCCGTAGCTTTTGAGCGACGGCGTGACGGCAAGACAGATCGTCTTGTCCGTCCGCGACTCATCCGCCACAACGAGATTCGTGTTCAGCGGGTCCAGCCCCCGCTCGCGGCACTCGACGGAGGCGTAAAACGATTTGAGATCAATGGCAAGATAGGTGCGCTGCTTCATCGTTTCCTCCCCGTCGTTTTCTGCTATTTTACCATATCGGCAAAGAGATTACAACACCAGCACAAAGAGCCGTGGCGAAACGCCACGGCTCGATGCATACATTAAAGTTCAATTCTCCTCCAGCAGGCCGAAGCCTGCTACGGCCGAGGCCGGGAGCGAGAAGACGATGGCGCCTGCGTCGCTGTCCGGCCCAGCCTTGCGCAGAATGGAGCGCATGATCTCGGCCTTCTGCCCCGCCGCAGAGACAATAAGAATGACCTCCTTCTCCGCCGCGATGGAGATGTTGTAGAATTTCGGCGCGCCCTTTGCGCCGGTCCCCTTGCCGTGAAGGACCGTGCCGCCTCTGGCCCCGGCTGCGCGTGCCGCGTTCATCACGGCGTCCGTGCCGCCCTCGTTTGCAATGGCGATGATCAGCTCATAGGCGCAGCTCAGGTCCGGCGTGTATTTCGGGCTTCTCCCGCCGTTCAGATATGCCACCGTATTTCCTCCTCCCACACTTTTGATCGGCACGGCGATGACGATGCCGTGCCCCGGCACGCCGATGTGCAGCCGCCGCTTCTGCGCCGCAATCAGTGCGGCTGTTTTCTCCGCGTCGGCGATCGTCAGTACAACGCGGCGTTCATTCGATTCAATGCCGAGCAGGTCGAGCATGCTCTGCACGGCCGTCCCGCGCCCATGGAGCGTGACGGTCAGCGGCAGGCCGAGCCCTTCGCACAGGTCCGTGAGGATCTCAAGCCGCTCCGGCGCGATGATGGAGATCACATAATTCATGCCGCATCCTCCCAAAGCTCCACAATGTCGAAGTCGCCATAGTGCTCCGGGGCCACGGCTGCGCGCTTTGCCCGGCGCTCATAGAGGAAGCCGACGGCCTGAATGGACAGCAGCGGCATCATGGCGACAAGGGCCACCACGCCGAAGGCGTCGCGCAGGATGTTGCCGCCGAGCGCGCTGCTTGCGCCCATGACGAACTGGAGCATGAATGTTGCCGTCATTGGGCCGGAGGCCACGCCGCCGGAGTCGAAGGCGATGGCCGTGTAGATGTCCGGCACGAAGAACGACAGCGCCAGCGCAATACCGTAGCCGGGCACGAGGAACCACAGAATGGAGATGCCGGTCAGCACGCGCAGCATGGAAAGACCCATGGCCAGCGCAATGGCGACGGAGAGGCTGCGCTGGATGACCTTGCCGGGGATCGCGCCTGCGCTGACGCTCTCGATCTGCTTTTCCAGCACACCGACGGCAGGCTCGGCCGAGATAATGAACCAGCCAAGCACCATGGCGAGCGGAACGAGCAGCCAGCCGTGCACGGCCAGCTCTGCGCCCAGCTCCGCGCCGAGCGGCGAAAAGCCGACGTTCACGCCGGTGAGGAACAGGACAAGACCAACGTAGGTATAGAGAATACCGATGAGGATCTTGGCAAGGCTGCGGCCCGGCAGGCGCAGCAGCGTGACCTGAAACAGGAAGAAGATCGCCACGATCGGCAGCATGGAGATCGCCATTTCCATGAGGTAAAGCGGAATGGAGGCGAGGAACGCGCCGCCGATGGCAGTCGAGCTGCCGAATGAGGCCGAGCTGAGGTCGGCAACGGCGTCGCTGCCCTGATAGAAAAAGCCCAGGATCAGCACTGCGAGGATCGGCCCGACGGAGCACAGCGCCACAAGGCCGAAGCTGTCAGCCTCCGCGCGGCGGTCGCTTCGGATATTCGACACGCCGAGGCCCATGGCGAGGATGAACGGCACGGTCATTGGACCGGTCGTTACGCCGCCGGAGTCAAAGGCGATTCCGAGAAAATCGGGGTCTGAAAAGGCGGCCAGCAGGAAGATGAGCGCATAGCAGCCGATCAGCAGCCAGCGCAGGTTCGCGCCCGTGACGATGCGCAGCATGCACACGGCCATAAACAGGCCGACGCCCACGCCGACCGTCAGCAGGAGCACTGTGCTGCTGATGTGCGGCACGGTTTCGGCCAGCACCTGCAGGTCCGGTTCGGCCACGGTGATGGCAAAGCCGAGCGCGAAGCTCACGCCGAGGATGAGCGGCAGATTCTTTGTGCGCGTCAGCGCCGTGCCGATCTTGGTGCCGATGGGCGTCATGGACTGCTCCGCGCCGAGCGAGAACAGGCCCATGCCGACAACCAGCATCACGCCGCCGATGAGAAAGCTCAGGAGCAGGTCCGGCTTCATCGGCGCGGCGGCCAGGCACAGCAGAACGACGATCAGAACGATCGGCAGCACACAGCGTGCCGATTCGGCGACCTTTTCTCGCACGGCAGAGCGGTCCTCCCGCCAGTCGATGGGTCTTTTCAAACGGTTCCTCCCTTCTCGAGCAGCTTGCGCTGCAGTCGGACATATTCCGCCGCCTCCTCCGGGCTGAGCGCCGACAGAAGGACGGAGACCTCATCCAGCACCGCGCCCAGCCGCTCCCGGATGCATGCAGCGCCGGCCTCTGTGAGGACGACGTCCACACGGCGCACATCGGCGGCATCCGGCGTGCGGACGATCCAGCCCTTGGCCTCCAGATGCTTCAGCAGGGCGGCGATGCGCGCGGAGCTGGCATACAAAGAGCGGCTCAGCTCGGACGGCCCTGCCGTTCCGCCGTGGCGCAGCAGGAAATGCAGGACAAAATATTCGCCGCCGGACATCTCGTCCAGCCCGCGGACGGCAGGAAGATGGTGCAGCGCCGTCCGGAACGACAGCAGCTCGGCTGCAAGTGCGGAATAGTCCATGGTCTTTGTTGGTTCTCCTTATATTGCTAACACTATTAGCAATATAATACCATACCAAACCCGAAAAGGCAAGCCTTTTTCACCGCTGCAGCGACATTTGACTTTCCTCTGCCCATATGGTATACTAGCAGAGAAGAACCGGAGAATATATCGGTGGAGGAGGCCTTCCATGAAAAAATGCTTGCTTGCCCTTGCGCTGCTTTTTGCTGTCCTGCTGAGCGGCTGCGCCATCGTGCAGACGACGGATCTGGCCGATTACGGCAACACCGGCGGCGAGACCTGGCACGGCAGCGCCGTTTTTGACCTGCTCTCCAACCTGACCTCTACCGGCGATGCGGACGGTACGCAGAGCGCTGCGCCGCCGCGCATGCAGGAGCTCTTCCCAATCTTCCCGCCCGATGCGCTGCTGCAGCGTGCGCAGGACCGGGATTACCACCATCTCTATCGCTATACGCTCCTGCAGGACGAGCTGTTCACGCGCCTGTCCTGCCGCTATTCCGCCGCGGACTATCAGGCGGAGGTCGACCGCCTCGCGGCGCTCGGCGCAACCTATGACACGACGCTCTTCCGCCTGCCCGCCTATATCTGGATGCTCCACGACACGGACAACTCCGAATATGTCCTGCTGGAGGAATCCACGCGCACGATCCACTACATTGCCTGCCAGACGGACGATCTGGCTGCCCTTGCCATGCCCGAGGGCTGGTATCCCGGCGAGTCGCTCCGGGCCGTCCGCATCGCGCCGCCCGAGGGAAAGGAGAATGCATCATGACCTGCCCGCAGTGCGGCACCGAGAATGCCGCTGACGCCCGCCTCTGCCGCCATTGCGGCGCAACGCTGCCGGAGGGCCCGCAGCCCGTTCCCCTGCGCCTGCAGCATGTGGCTGCATCCCGCCTGTGTCTGCTCACGGCGACGGTCTCCACGGCGGGCCTTGTCCTGTTCCTGTTGCTGACACTGCTGTTCCCCGCCATGCAGCACGGCTTCCACGAGCTTGCCGCTTCTGTCGGCGTTCTCCTGCCGAAGGACGGCCGACTGTTCGGCGGCGCGGCGTTTTTCTTCTTCCTGCCGTCCGCTGCCCTGTGCGCCGGTCTGTGGCTGGCATGGCGCGCGGCGCGGAAGGAAGAGCCTGTTCCGCTGACGGCCTATCGCGCGTTTCGTGCGGCTGCCTGGATGGAATTCGTGCTACTGACGGTCCTGTGCCTGCCGCTGCACCTATATCTCTTCCCCTTCCACCTGCCGGACTTTGCGCGGTCGCGCGTGCTGAGCGGCTATATCGGTCTGCTGGTCATCTGGGCGATCAGTCTGGTGTATTTCTCCGTGAGCCGCCGCTTTCTGCGGGCTCTCGGTTGGCGCACCCTGCGCGAAAAGCAGGGCACGGGTCCGTGCAGCGTGATGCTCGGCATCAATGTACTTCTTGCGCTTGCCATGGTGCTCGGCGCATTCTCCGGCCTTTTTTCGGAGAGCCTGTTCTCCGGCTTTTTCCCGCTGGCCTTCTTTGATGGCCTGTGCCGCGGCGGCGGGCGGCTGCTTGCCGTGCTGAGCCTGCTGGTGTGGGCGGCAATCCGGGTGCTGCTGGCTCTCCTGCTGCTCCGCCTGCGGCCCCTGCTGCAGAAGCCCGAAAAATGATTTGTCAAAATTGCGGTGTGAACGTTGTGTTTGCACCGCAATTTTTTCGCACGAAAACGGCATACTATATCCGAATCAAATGATCGGAGGAACGTTCATGGGAACGAATCACATGGGGCGGCAGAGCATCCGCTTTCCGCAGCCGCCGGTCGTGCGCGGCTTCGCCTCCGTCGCCGGGAAAAAGGAGCGCGAGGGGCCGCTCGGCGATCAGTTTACGGCAACGGTGCAGGACACGACATTCGGCGAAAAGAGCTGGGAGCGGGCCGAGCGCCGCATGCAGCAGATGACGCTGGAGCTGGCGCTGGAGAAGGCCGGGCTGACCGATGCAGATCTTGACGCGGCCTTTGCCGGGGACCTGCTGAATCAGTGCATCGGCTCGAGCTTCAGCCTGCGCAACCGCGGCGTGCCGACGCTGGGTCTTTACGGCGCGTGCTCGACGATGGCGGAGTCCCTGCTGCTTGCAGCCATGTCCGTCAGCGGAGGCTACGCGCGCACGGCGCTGGCCATGACCTCGTCGCATTTCGCCTCATCCGAGCGGCAGTACCGCTTCCCGCTAGGCTATGGCGGGCAGCGCACGCCGACGTCGCAGTGGACGGTCACCGGCGCGGGCGCAGTCCTGCTCGGCGGCGGGGAGTGCGGCATCCGCATCACGGCCGCCACGATTGGCAGCATCGTCGACCGCGGCATCTGTGATGCGAACAACATGGGGGCGGCTATGGCCCCGGCAGCCTTTGCGACGCTGCGGGCACATTTTGACGACCTGCACTGCACGCCGGAGGACTATGATAGGATCGTCACGGGCGACCTTGGAAAGCTCGGCAGCGAGCTGCTGCACGGTCTTCTCGAGAAGGATGGCATCCGCGCAGACGTGCAGGACTGCGGCGTGATGATCTTCGATACAAGGCGGCAGGACGTGCACTGCGGCGGCTCCGGCTGCGGGTGCAGCGCCTCCGTTCTGTGCGGGCCGCTGCTTTCCCGTATGGAGCGGGGCGAGCTGCGCCGCCTGCTGTTCTGCGGAACGGGCGCGCTGCTCTCTCCGCTGTCCACCCAGCAGGGCGAGTCGATCCCTGCCGTCTGCCACGCCGTCGTTCTGGAAAGGAGCTGACATGGACTATCTCAAAGCATTTCTGGTCGGCGGCCTGCTGTGCGTCATCGGTCAGATCCTCATCGACCGAACGAAGCTGACACCGGCGCGCATTCTGGTCGCCTATGTTGTAGCGGGCGTCCTGCTTGGTGCCGTCGGGCTGTATGACAAGCTCGTCGATTTTGCGGGCGCGGGCGCGACCGTTCCGCTGACGGGCTTCGGCAATACGCTGGCCCGCGGTATCAAAAAGGCGGTGGACGAGGATGGCGCGCTCGGTATCCTGACGGGCGGCCTGACTGCCTCTGCCGCCGGAATCACGGCCGCCGTGATCTTCGGCCTGCTTGCCAGTCTCATTTTCAAGCCGAAGGATAAATGAAGCCGCGGCGGTTATACTAATGCCGCGGCAAAACCGCGAAATCAAAATTCAGGAGGCTTTTCCACCATGGAAAACCGCAATCAGAACCAGAAGCAGAATCAGAAGCAAAACCAGCAGAATCAACAGCAGAGCCAGCAGCAGAATCAGAACGAGAACCGCCGCTAAGCAGCAAAAAGCCGCCGAGCCCATTCGGGTTCGGCGGCAATGTAATTCTTCTTATTCCTTGATCGTGCCGTCTGCGTGGAACACCGGCAGCTTCTCAAGGTAGATGATGTCGTCGCGGTTCTGGGCGTCGCCCTCGGCGAGGATGGCCATACGGCCTGCGATGATGCCGCCCGCCTCTTCCACGAGCTTCTCAACGGCAGCGAGGGATTCGCCGGTGGAGATGACATCGTCGACGATGAGGATGCGCTTGCCGCGCATGAGCTCGGCATCGGCTTTATCGAGGTAGAGATGCTGCTCCTTGGCCGTCGTGATGGAGTTGACCTTCACATCGAACACGCCGGACATATAGAGCTTCGGCGCCTTGCGCGCGAGGAAATATTTGTTCTGGCCGCTCTGACGGGCCATCTCATAGATCAGGGGGATCCCCTTGGCCTCGGCAGAGATCATATAGTCGTACTCCGGCGCCTTCTTCAGCAGCGCCTCAGCCGTCTTGACCGTCAGCTCGACGTCGCCGAAAATCACAAATGCACCAATATAGAGGTCGTCAGAAACTTTGCAGATCGGCAGATCCCGCTGGACCCCCGCAATTGTCATGGTATGATACATCGGACATTCTCCTTTTTACTTCCAATTGCTGCGCAACAGCACTTGAATATTATAGCGCGATTCCAGAATCTTGTCAATGCCGAGCCCTTCTTTGCAGAAAAAAAGTTGGGTTTTCCGGCGAATGGGCGGGAATTTTCGTGGAAAGCTATGCGCGAGGTGATAAAGCATGCAAAATGAGATCGAAATGCTCCGCTCCATCCGGCAGAGCACGGAAATGGGCTGCAGCGGCATCCGGGCCGTGCTGCCGGAGGCGCAGAATCCCGCCATGCAGAGCGCGCTGCGGAGCCAATGGAAGGAATATGACAGCATCTACGCCGAGGCGGACCGCCTACTGCGCGAGCGCGGCGTGCGCTTAAGCGGCGTGAATCCGCTGGCAAAATACGGCTCCATGCTCACGGCGAAGCTGCGCGTCCGCAGTAGCCGGAACACGACGGCGAGAATCGCCGAGATGCTCGTGCAGGGCAATACGCGTGGCATGGTCAAGAGTATGCAGAACCTGCGCGCCATGGGCGTGCTGGACCCGAAGGTCTCGTCCCTGTCCACGCGGCTGCTGCAGACGGAGCAGGCCAATATCGAGGAAATGAAGCACTTTCTCTGAGCCGGCTCAGAGCGCGGAGACGGCCGCCTCCAGTGCGCGGATCATCTGTGCAAGCGGCATGGAGGCCACGCCCTGCGGGGCCTGCTCCGGCAGGAAGGGCACATGGATGAACCCGGCGCGGACCGGCGTTCCGGCATAGTGATGCAGGAGCGTGTACAGCAGGTCATTGCAGACATAGGTCCCGGCCGTGTAGGACACGGCGGCCGGGATGCCTTGCGCCTCGATGGCGGCTGTCATGGTGCGCACCGGGACCGTTGCAAAGTAGGCGGTGGGGCCGCCGGGCACGACAGGCTCGTCCTGCGGCTGATTTCCAAGGTTGTCCGCTATGCGCGCGTGGCGCAGGTTGATGCCGACATATTCCGGCGTCACGGCGCTGCGCGTTCCCGCCTGCCCGATGCACAGGACCGCATCCGGGCGGCACTCCGCCGCGCAGGCGAGCGTTCTTGCAGCCGCAAGGCCGAAGACGGTCGGGATCTGCAGCTTCCGGAGCTGCCAGCCGCCGATCTGCTCTGGCAGGGCCTTCACGGCCTCCCATGCCGGGTTGATCGTCTCGCCGCCGAACGGCTCAAAGCCGGTGATCAAAAGCGTTTTCATAAATGCTCCTCCAGCAGGCATACGGCGTGGCAGGCGATGCCCTCGCCGCTGCCCGTAAAGCCGAGGCCTTCCTCCGTCGTCGCCTTGACATTAACGGCCTGCGTGCCGAGCAGGGCGCGCAGGCGCTCCTGCATGGCGGGAATATGCGGCCGGAGCTTCGGCCGCTGGCATAGGACGGTGATATCGGCGTTGCCGACGGCAAAGCCCGCCGCATGCACCCGGCGCACGACCTCCTCCAGCAGCAGAAGGCTCGAAATGCCCTTGTACTGCGGGTCGTTATCCGGGAACAGCAGGCCGATGTCGCCGAGACAGGCTGCGCCGAGCAGGGCGTCCATCAGAGCGTGCGTGAGCACGTCCGCATCGGAGTGACCGTCCAGCCCGCGCTCGAACGGAATTTCCACGCCGCCGAGGATGAGCTTGCGCCCCGGAACGAGGCGGTGTACATCATATCCGTGTCCGATCCTCATGTCGTTCTCCCCTTCCAGATCGCCTCTGCGATGCGCAGATCGACCGGTGTTGTGATCTTCAAATTTTCGACATCGCCGGGCGTCAGGCGCACCGGCCTTCCGGCCGCTTCCATGGCGGAGCAGTCGTCCGTGAGCGGCAGCCCCTGCGCGATGGCCCAGCGGAGCACGGAGCGAATTTCCTCCGTCCGGAAGACCTGCGGCGTCTGGACGGCAAACAGCGTGCTGCGGTCCGGCGTTTCAAGCACAAGGCCGCTTTCGGCGCGCTTGATGGTGTCGTGAACGGAGACGGCTGGCGCTGCAGCTCCGCAAGAGACGGCAGCGGAAACAGCCTGCGCGATCACCTCATTCGTGACGAGCGGACGCGCACCGTCATGAATGGCGGCATAGGGCATGGCTGCCGCAGAAAGGCCGCACAGGACGGACTCCGCCCGCGTTTTCCCGCCGGGAACGACGGAAACGGGCTTGGAAAGTCCTTCGCACAGGGCCTGCACGGCCTCCAAGCGGTCTACACGCGTAACAACGATCAGCTCTGTGATCTCGGGCGCAGATGCCAGCGCTTCGACTGTCCGGCGCAGGACGGGCACACCGTCCAACGGTGCCAGGAGCTTGTCGATGCCCTGCATGCGCTGCGCGCTGCCGGCTGCGACGATAACGGCCGAGCAGCGGATATCTCCCCCGCTCACAGCGCCATCACCGTTTTCTTGAATTCCGCGCCTCTGACCATAAAGTTCTTGAAGCGGTCAAAGGCGGCGCTTGCCGGGGACAGCAGCACGATATCACCGGGCTTTGCCTGCTGCGCAGCGGCGTGAACGGCCTCATAGAAATCCGGAATTTCGAGGATCTCCGGCGCATCCGGAACGGCGCGGGCCGCGGCTGCGATCTTCGGGCCGGTCGCGCCGGTGCAGACGAGGAGCTTGACGTGCGCTGCGATCTCCGGGCCGAGCACGTCATACGGAATGTGCTTGTCATAGCCGCCCGCGATAAGAATGACCTTCTCGGAGAAGCTGCGCAGGCCCGCGATGGTACGGCTCGGGGACGAGGCGATGGAGTCGTTATAGAACTTTACGCCGTCCTTTTCGCGCACGAACTCGATGCGGTGCTCCACACCGCCGAAGTTCCGCGCGACATAGCGGATATCCTCATCCGAGGCCAGCCCTGCGACCGCGAGGATGGCTGCCATGTAGTTTTCCACATTGTGCAGGCCGGGGATTTTGATCTCGTCCTGCCGCACAACGGGTACGCCGTCGCGCCGGATCACGCCGTCCCGGAAGCTCGCACCGTGCGCGGGAACGGTCTGGCGCGAGAACATCCGGACCTCTCCGGCGGCCTCCGGCGCAAACCCGGCCGTGATGGTGTTGTCCGCGTTCAGAATGAGCACGTCCTGCGCGGTTTGGCGGGTGAAAATATGCTTTTTTGCGTCGATGTACTCCGCCATGTCGCGGTGTACGTCGAGATGGTTCGGCGCAAGGTTCGTCACGACGGCGATGTGGCAGCTGTGGCGAAGGTCCATAAGCTGGAACGAGCTCAGCTCCAGCACGACGAGTTCGTCCGGCGTCATGTGCTCCGCCTGGTCGAGCAGCGGCGTACCGATATTGCCGCCGGTCCAGACGCGATAGCCTGCATGCTTCAGGATTTCGGAGATAAGCGTGCTTGTCGTCGTTTTTCCGTCTGAGCCGGTCACGCCGATGATCCTGCAGGGGCAGACCTCGAAAAAGGCCTCCATTTCGGAGGTAAACTGCGTCCCTGCGGCACGCAGCGCCTGCAGCTCCGGCTTTCCCGGGTGCAGTCCGGGTGTGCGGAAGGCCACATCGCCGGAGATGCCCGTCAGATAATCATCGCCGAGGTGCAGCTTCGCGCCGAGGCGCTCCAGCTCGAGCACCTCCGGGTCGAGCTTCTCCCGCGGCGTGCGGTCGCAGCCCGTGACGTCAATGCCAAACCGCAGCAGCAGGCGCACGAGCGGCCGGTTGCTTACACCGAGGCCAAGCACCAGAACGCGCTTCCCCTGCAGCCGGGTGAAATATTCCGTTACAGTCATGATCTATGTCCTTCTTTCCCCTGCGCCGCCCGGCGCAGGCGTTGAACTACTCCCATATTATATCCGCTCGGGATAAATTTTGCAATCCGTTTGACATTTCCGCCAAAATAAAGTAAAATAAACACGACTGGGACGGACAGCCGCGCATCTGCGCTGAAAAGCGCCCATGTGAGGAAAGTCCGGGCACCACAGGGCAAGGATAACGGGTAACGCCCGCCGAAGGCGACTTCAGGAAAAGTGCAACAGAGAAATACCGCCCCGCTCGCGGGGTAAGGGTGGAAAGGCGAGGTAAGAGCTCACCCGCCGCATGGGAACATTGCGGCGCTGTAAACTCTATCCGGTGCAACACCGTGGAGGAAGCATATGGCCTGCCCGGCCGCTTCCGAGGGGGTGGCTTGAGCGCAGCGGCAACGCTGCGTCGAGATAGATGGCTGTCGATCACAGAACCCGGCTTATAGTCCCAATCAAACATGAAAAAATGACGCCGAAGGAGGCACTTCGTAAGGAAGTGTCTCCTTCGGCTTTTGTAGTCAGCCGGAATGATTGGATTGTAGGCAAAATCAATCATATTGGAGGGTTACAAAATGGAAAAGTACATCTACAACGAGCAGAACGGGCTTTGGTATGAGCTACAGGGAGACTACTATCTGCCCTGCCTGAAACTGCCGGAGGAAGGCGAAGTACATATCGGCATATGGGGACAACGGCACTTGCGGTATCTAAAGCAGTATCACAGAGTGCGCTACTACAATCTGCTGACAAGCGGCAAATTGAATGATTATCTTGTTGATGTGGAAAATTGGGCACAGCAGATGTTTGATGAACTTGTGAATGCACTATCTCGAAATGAAAACCTGACGGAGGGTTTCAAGGCGACTAATCCAGTGGAATGGGTTAGGAAAAGCAATAACATCCGAAATAGGGCGGCTGAAATTGTAAATCAAGAGGTTATTTTCTCGTAATCAAGTACGGCGTGTGGGCACATCCCGCACGCCGTTTCCATATACCTCAGCCGAGTTTCCGATAATATATTGTGCAATCGAACCCATCTTCTATCTTGCAAGTCTCAAAATTTTCTTGAATTCTCGATTTGGACGTGATATACTGATCTTGGAAAGATTGAATTTACCCTTAATCATAAGGAGATGAAAATATGCCAGCAAATTACAAAAAGCTCTGGAAGCTGATGATCGACAAAAATCTCAGCAAGACTGAATTGACGCATTTGGCTGGGATCAGCACTAACGCTATGGCAAAGCTGGGGCGCAACGAAGATGTTCGGGTGAATGTGCTGGAAAAGCTCTGCACATCACTGGACTGCAAGCTGGACGACATTGTCGAATTTGAAACTGAACAGAAGAAGTAACTTGAAAGGAAAGGGCGTGACAACATGGCCTATAGTGCCGAACTCTATGTGCACGACTTGGACAGGCAAGCCGCAGATGCTTTGAATCAATTCCCGAAGTTTGTAAAGCTTCTGGAATCGTATTCTGCCAATTACGATGAGAAGGCTGCTAAAATTGACCTTCTATCGACCGCAATCCGTCTCGGCGAAAACCAGATGCCGGAGGTATACGGTCTCTTGCCCCCGATCTGTGAGCAGCTTGGCATTGATACGCCGGAGCTTTATTATGTGAGGGACAGGCAGGCCAATGCAGCAACATTTGGCAGCGTTCACCCTTGTATCTATGTGACATCCGGGCTTGTGAATAAACTTCCGCTCAATCTGCTCCCCAGTGTTCTGGCGCACGAATGCGGCCACATTGCCTGCAAGCATTCCCTTTATCACTCCATTGCAGCGCAGTTGGTTGGTGGTATAGACCGAAGCCCGTTAGCGCGTATTCCGGCCATTGGCAAATATCTCACGCCGACATTAGTGAGGGCACTTCTATTCTGGGATCGTTGCAGTGAGTTGTCCGCAGACCGAGCTGCTGCTCTCTGTGACGGAACAGCGGACAAAACCATTGATGTATTGCTCCGGCTCAACGGCTATGGCAAGAATGTGGATCGGAAAGAATTTCTGAAACAGGCGCTTGACTTAAAATCCTTTGTCAACGATTCAAAATCCAACAAGCTGATGGAACTGATGCTGGTGCAGGATGAAACCCATCCGCGATTGGCCACCCGTGCCTATGAGTGCTACGAATGGTCCCAGTCAGCGCAGTACGCAGGAATTATTGACGGTACATTTACTTTGTCAGACAAGACAAAAGAGATCAATCAGGAGTTGGCAGAGGATGTCGTATCTGCCGAGGCGAAAATCGAAGCACCAAGCATTGATCGCCTGAACACGGAGCTGGCCCGTGTCAATCAGGAGTTGGAACATTATACCAATCACGCCGACAAGGCAGATTATGCGTTTGCGGTTGCAAGCGGCGTTCTTGCCGGTTTAGTGGACAGCTTGTTTGTCGGAGAATTCTCGCTTGAGTATGCAAATCAGTGGGGAAATCAGCAGGCTGAAAAGTTGGTTCTAAAGGTTGCAAAATATCAAGGCTACAGTGGAACCGATCTTGGACAGGCTATAAAGCATCTGGAGGATCAGTTCCCCATTGCCGCAGACAAGGCAACCGCTGCCTTTGGCGGAGGTCTGCAACACCATCTCCGTGACTTCTCGCACCACCCGACCCCGCTGGGACTGGTTTGTTCCATTTTGACGCAATTTACGGGCAATGTTTACGGTACCGATGTTGCGGGAGCGTTTCAGTGCGTACCGCTTAACAAAGATGGCCTGAATCTCGTGGGAAAGAGTTTCCCCGAAAAGATTATGTTTGGCGCTGTAAACTGGTTCTTTCATATGGTCAGTGATGTTGCCGGGTCTTCTGGCTCTGTTATGAAAGGCAGCTTTGGCACGGGGCTGCCGGGGCCGCTGGTCTCCCTTTTGAAGGAATTTTCTTCAACTCGCTTGTTCAAAAAGCAAGATGCTAAGGGGTGTAAGGAATTTTCCGTTTACATATCCAAGCTGTTCAACGGAACGCTGCTGGGAGAACGGGACTTAAACGGCAATCTGATCCCTCTTAAATTTGACCTTCGCACCGAAATGGGCGTTGCCATGCAAGTTGGGAAGCAAACCATTCCTGTGATCATCAACGAATGTATCGTGCGGTCGTTTTTCCTTCTGCGCCGGTTGCTGCAGGAACTGTCCAGAGACGACATTCAAGACTGGAGCGATGTCCATAAAATCAACTGGAAAGCCATCATTCCTTTCCGAAACCGCACAGTAGACCGGATGCTCACCATAGCCAGTATGACCTTCACCGTAGCCGATACCGCTGATGCGGCGATCCACGCTGCCATCGAATCCGGCGGCAATTGGGTGCTGTTTTCCGGTCGATTTGTTACCCGGTTTAATTATGTGGGTGCCGGGTGTGCTGCTCTTTCCATCGTGCGTGAGGTATCCAATGAGAAGAAGGAGGCGCAGCTCATTCACGAAAAGATGATCCTTTCGGAGACAAAGGCGGCACTGTTCCTCAAGCAGCTTCAGGAGTTCAAGGAACAACTGGACCTGAAGGTCAGCAATTATCTTGCCGAGGACATCGACGGCTTTATGTCCGGCTTTGCTGATATGCAGCAAGGCATGCTGACCGGTGATTCTGATTTTGTTATTCGGGGAAATGTTACCATTCAGAAGGTTCTTGGGCGAGAGCCGCAGTTTACAAATCAGAAAGAATTTGATGCTCTGATGGAGTCCGATGCTCCATTGGTATTATAAAGGAGGTTAGGCAGAAGTGGATAAGAAGAAAATCGGGGCAGGTTTTGCAGGGGCTTTGCAAAAAGCTGCCGATGCAACCAAGGCAGCTAAACTGGCCGTGCAGGATATGGCAGCTGACGCAAAACAAAGTCGGGAGAAGAGAAAAGCCGATGCTCAGAAGGCGGCTGCGGCAAAGGAACTAATTGCAGCCGCTGAATCGGAAAAGGGCACTGCGTCAGTGGTGAAGAGCATTGCTACTCGAAACGCACTTCAAATCATCTACTATCTGATGGCAGCGGACGGAACGGTTTACCACAGTGAGGAGGAAAAGTTTGATGCCATAGGTGCAGCGCTTGACCCTAATTTTGCAGATAGCAAGCCCGCTATCATCAAGGACTGTCAGGCACAATTGGAGAAGATCATTGATTCGGAGGACTATTACGATGTTTTGCAGGACGGCGTAGAAGATGCGATTCAGTCCTCCAACGAAACAGCTGATACCTTCATCACACCCAAGCTATTGGTTTGGGATCTGTTGACCATTGCATACAGTGATGAAAGCTACGATGAAACCGAGCGCAAACTGCTCAAGTACATCGTCCGTAAGCTGCAAATCGACAAAGCTGTTTTTCTGGAAATGGAAAGCAGCATCCTGACAATACTGGATATTGAAAAAGAGATTGCGTGGATCAAAACGACAGATCGTCCGTACTTGACGATCGAAGCACGGGTAAATGAGCTTGCAAAACGCCAGGCAGTGATCTTTGACAGTGTCAAAGACTTGATCACACTTTGATGGGAGGGGAAGAAAATGCCGTTACCGCTTTTGTTTATCGGTATTGCTGCTGCCAGTGGAATGTTCGGGATCGGCGGCACCGTAAAGGCCGGCTTTGATGCCAAAAATGCCAAGCAGATTAATAAGAGTGCCAATGAGCTTGTTCAGGAGTCCACCGATTATCTGAATGCACAGCGGCTCGCCTGCGGAAACTCACTGACCCAGCTGGGGGCAGAAAAAATGACCGTCTTGAACGGAACGATTTCCGACTTCTTGAATGTGTTCACACAGATCAAAAATGTGGATTTCAAGGAGACGGAAGGACTGGATGAACTCCATCGGCTTCATATTGACGAGCAGGAATTTGTAGAACTTCGCAGCATGGCACACTTTGCGGGCTCCGTAGCCGGTGGAGCAGTTGCTGGAACAGCCGGAGGCGCATTGGCTGCCTTCGGTGCATATGGTGCTGCACAAGCGCTGGCTTTTGCTTCGACCGGAACGGCGATTTCTGCGCTGAGCGGTGCCGCTGCAACGAATGCCACGCTCGCCTTTTTCGGAGGAGGTTCCCTTGCTGCCGGTGGGCTTGGAATGGCCGGCGGGACAGCTGTACTCGGCGGACTCGTAGCCGGTCCCGCCCTATTGGTTATGGGACTGGTTGCCGGGAAAGCAGCGAAGAAAGATCTTGAAAAAGCATACACCAACCGAGCTGAGGCAGTGCAGATCGCAGCGCAGCTCAACACGGCATCCTTACAATGTGAGACCATCCGCAGAAGAACCTGTGTGTTTTACAATTTGCTGGCTCGACTAGATTCTTACTTTATGCCGTTGATCTACCAGATGAGCGACATCGTAAAAACAGAGGGCGATGATTACAGTTGTTACGGTGCAGATTCCAAAAAGATAATTGCATCCTGCGCCAGTGTGGCTGTGAGTATCAAATCCGTTTTGGATACGCCGCTGCTGACGGATGACGGACTGCTGACAGACGCTTCGGAGGGAACTGCAACAAATATTGAGGGGTTTTTGAAGAATCTGAAAATCCCATATTGATAAGTGATAACTTTTGCAAAGTCGGCTGTCGGAAACGGCAGCCGACTTTCTTACTGCAGTATGTCAAAATCACTTGACGAACAAGCGTTTTATATGCTATACTATATTTTTCTCTCATAGCAGAGTCCACAACTGAATATCTGAAATGAAACACAAGGCAGCCGTCGAAAGAAATTGCGGCTGCGCCGCTCCTGTTGCAGCGTCTGCCTGCGGGACGGAAAAAGCAGACACTGAAGGTTTCTGAATTTCAGAGCCGGTACATAGTTTCATCAAAGATATAGCGAGAGATCATCTCCCGCTGATTTGATGTGCTG
>DQIA01000003.1:16874-17251 GCA_003525905.1 Clostridiales bacterium | reverse complement strand
GCGCAAACTCTGCGAGGCTTTTGTTCGCATTTTCAATGTGCCTTCGCAAAAAAATATCCCGCAGGGGGAAATTCCTCTGCGGGATATTGAATATGCCGTTACTCGATGGCAATGACATTGCTCTTCGGGAGCTGCTTCTTTGCGGCCTTCGGCAGAGAGATCTGCAGGATGCCGTTTTCGAACTTCGCGCGGATGTCCTCCGGCTCCACATGCTCACCAACATAGAAGCTGCGGCTGCACGCACCGGCGTAACGCTCCTGACGGATGTACTTACCCTTCTTCTCCGGCTCCTCCTTGTCCAGACCCTTTGCGGCCTGAATGGTGAGATAACCGTCCTTCAGCTCCAGATTCACTTCGTCCTTCTTGAAGCCCGGCAG
>DQIA01000003.1:0-16842 GCA_003525905.1 Clostridiales bacterium | reverse complement strand
AAGCCCGGCAGGTCGATGTCAAGCTCATAGGTGTCCTCGGTCTCACGGACGTCGGTCTTCATGAGGTTCTTGCCATGCTTGCCGTACAGGGCATTGAGGCTACGCGGCATTACCATATCAAACGGATCCGAGAAGAAATCATCAAACAAATTTTCACTATAGATGCTGGGCAGCATAAGTCATACCTCCATTCGCTCCGGCCGCCTCCGGGAGAGGCTCCCGTGCAGCCGGGCCTGTATTATGTACCCAATGTGGTTGTGGTTTTGTTCCCCTGGGGGGTGGGTTCCTGTCCCCTCTCTCAAGGTTCAACTGCATTATACCACCGTTTTTAGCACTGTCAATAGAAGAGTGCTAATATTCACACAATGCACGGTGTTTGTTCACAGTCCGTTCATATTCATCCGTTTTTCAGCTATTTTACAGGATTCTTTTTCTGTAAAGAATCGTCATAATACTGCGCCTGCGCGTGC
This sequence comes from Clostridiales bacterium, assembly GCA_003525905.1. GTDB lineage: Bacteria > Bacillota > Clostridia > Oscillospirales > Oscillospiraceae > JAZOXB01. Next base: position 16,372 of record DQIA01000003.1, on the reverse strand, counting down.
CAGAGGCAGGCATATTCTCCGTTTTTCTCGCCGAGCAGCGCCTCATGCGCGCCATGCTGGACGATGCTGCCCGCCGAGAACACCAGAATTTCATCGCAGAAGCGGCACGAGGCCAGCCGGTGGCTGATATAGAGCGCCGTCTTGCCGCCGGAGATCGCATTGAACTTCCGGTAGACCTCATATTCGGAAACGGGGTCAAGCGCCGCCGTCGGCTCGTCGAGCACGAGGAAGGGCGCATTCTTGTAAAGTGCGCGGGCGATGGCGATCTTCTGCGCCTCGCCGCCGGAGATCACCACGCCGTGCGGGTCAAAATCGCGGTAAAGCATCGTGTCGAGGCCGTCCGGCATGCGCAAAAGGCGTTCGCCGAGCCCGGCCTCCCGCAGGCAGACCTCCGCCCGCGCGCAGTCAACATCCGCTCCGGCCGTCACATTCTGCCCGAGGGAGAAAGCGAACAGGCGGAAGTCCTGAAACACAACGGAGAACAGCGCCTGATACTCCGCATAGTCATATTTTCGGATATCAACGCCGTTGAGCAGGATCTCGCCCTCCGTCGGGTCATAGAGTCTGCACAGCAGCTTGATGAACGTCGTCTTACCGCTGCCGTTGCGGCCGACGACGGCCAGCTTTTCGCCGATGCGGAACTTCATGCTCACATGGCGCAGCGCATAGGCCTCCGTGTTGGGATAGCGAAAGGACACATCGCGGAATTCCACCTCATAGCGATCGTCATCGCGCTTTTCCACACTGAGCGAGCCCTGATACATGGGGTTTGGGATATCGAAGTAGTCGAGATAGCGCTTCATGTATTCCTCGTTCGTGACGGAAATCCGAATCGTGCGCGCCAGCCCGGAGACGCCCGCCAGCAGCAGCATGATGGAAGAGACATACCGCGCGATGGAGCCGACGGACAGGCCGCCCCGCAGCGCCGCCGCGATCAGGAGCAGATAGACACCGAACTGGAGCGCATACGTCACAAAATTGGAGAGGAGCCCCATCCACGCAACACCGAAATTCATGGTTCTCTCCCGCCTGCAGAAGTTTTCGTTAAAGTCCCGCTCCTTCTGCAGCAGTGCGGCCCGCATACCGTACAGACGAATATCCTTGCCGGAGGAATCGTTGCTGGTGTAATCATACAGCTTTTCGCCGCGGATGTTGTCGTCCACACATCCGGCAAAGAACTCGCTGCGCAGTCTGCCGTACCGGCGGCCGGTCAGAACGCTGACCGCGGCCGTCAGCACGATGCCCGCCAGCAGCGCCAGTTTTGCCCCGGCGGAGAGCAGGCCGGGCCGGAACAGGGAGAATGTCAGCAGGACGGCGGCCGCGATCTGCACCGCATAGCGGACAAGGCCGCCCGCCGTCACGGCATAGTAATACACATTATAGCCTGTCTGCGTCTCCATCTCGATCCGTTCCCGGAGCAGGGCCGTCTTGCGGTCCTCGATCAGGGCATAGGGCAGATCCATGGCCTTTTCCGCATGCTTCCAGTCAACCAGCCGGTCCAGCTCGGCCTCGCCGACGTCCGCATGCATTTTCAGCAGGGCGCCTGCCAGCCCGACAAGGGCCGTCAGGCCGACGGTGAGCGCAGCATACAGGGCAAGCGTCTTTCCGCCCGCACCGGCCGTCAGGGCATCGATGATCTTAGCCGAAAAATAGATCGGGATATAGGGCGCGATCGCAGTCGTCAGGCTGGAAAACAGGGTACAGAGGAAGTACTTCCGGTCCAGATGATACAGCAGCCGGACCGCGCGGCGGTTCAGATCCCAACGTTCTTTCATGCCTGCTTCCCTCCCTGATAGCCGGGCTGATACCAGCAGCTCTGAATTTCATACAGCCTTGCATATTCCCCGCCAGCCGCAAGGAGCGTTTCGTGCGTGCCCTCCTCGGCGATGCCGCCGTCGCGCAGCAGCACGATCCGGTCGCAGAAGCGGGTCGAGGCCAGCCGGTGTGAGATGAACAGGGATGTCTTCCCTGCCGCCATGCGCCGGTACTGCTCATAGACCTCATTCTCCGCAATGGGGTCGAGCGCCGCCGTCGGCTCGTCGAGCACGAGCACCGGTGCGTCCTTATACAGGGCGCGGGCCATCATGAGCTTCTGCGCCTCGCCGCCGGACAGCTCAATGCCGTCCGGATTCACCTGTTTATCCAGGTGCGTATCCATGCCGTGCGGCAGGGCATCCAGCTTTTCTCTCAGCCCGGCCGCGCGCAGGCACCGCTCCGCCCGCTCCCGGTCCACCTCAGGGCCGAAGGCGCAGGCGGCCGTCTCGGCCAGCGAAAAGCAGGCCGTGCGGACCTCCTGAAACACCGGAGCGAACAGTGCCGCATAGTCGTCCCGGCGGAACTCCGCCGCGGGGACGCCGTCGATCCGGATCGTGCCGGATGTTGGCGCATACAGCCCGCACAGGAGCTTGACGAGCGTTGTTTTGCCCGCGCCGTTCAGGCCAACAAGCGCCACATGCTCCCCGGCACGGAGCGTAAGACTGATATCGTGCAGCGTGTCATGCGCCGCCCCGTCATAGCGGAATGATACATGGTCGAACGTGATCTCCGGTGCATGCTCCCGGTGGTCCGCCGCATGCGCCGTTCCCGTTCCGTCCGTGTCCGGCAGCTCCATAAACTGCCGGTAATCGCTGACCTTCAGGCTGGCGGTCTGCATTTCGTTCCAGGCGGAGATCATGTTGCCGATAAACGTGGCAAAGCCGGAGATGGCGGAAAAATACAGCACGAATTCATCCGGCCGCAGCTCGCCCCGCACCGCCATGACGAGCAGCAGGGTATAGGCCCCGCCGTCGCGCAGCAGGATCACCAGCAGGTCGACGAGCCGCCCCAGAAGCAGACGGCGGTTCAGCCGTGCGGACCACGCGGTATCCTGCCGGAACAGGTCTGAAAACGTCTCGCGCAGCCATGTCGCCATGCCGTAGATGCGGATATCCTTGGCCGCCGCAAAATCGGCAGCATTTTTAGACACATACCGCAGCCTCCGGCCAATGTCCGTCCGCTCCCCGCGGGAGGCGTATTCATAGCGGTTATAGGCCCGGACGCACAGCAGGTTGACCAGTGCCGCAAGCGTCAGCAGCACCAACAGCAGCGAACTGATGCGCGAGAGGATCGTGCCGAACAGGGCATAGCACAGGGCATTGCGGATCAGCTCCGTCATCAGGTTAGGGACCTGACACAGCGGCACCTTGCCGTTCATCATATAGCTTGCTTCCTCGGCCCGCTTGCGCAGGTCTCGCGTCTGCTTTTTCTCATAGGTCTGATAGAACATCGCCATGCTCTTCTCCTCCAGGCAGCTGGTCAGATAAAAGCGGTAGCGGCTCTCCTGGGCCTCCAGGATGGTCTTGCAGAAGTCCCGCAGGCCGACTGCCAGAAATGTGAGCGCGAGCAGGGCGCCGGCGGCCAGTGCGGCATGGAGGAACGTCTGTCCTCCCGTCACCTCCGACACGACGAGCGCGGGCAGGCGCAGCTCCGCCCAAGCCAGAAGCACGCCCAGTGGGACGCCGGCCGCCATGACAAAGAATGACGCAGGCGTTCCGCGGAGCATCTGCCGATAGCTCCACACGGCGTTGCTCATAAGACCCCGATAGGGCTTTTGGGTTGATTCCTTCAAGGCATATCGCCCCCTTCTGCTTCCACTGTAGCACACAAGGCCCCAAAAAAGAGAGATCGTGCACCAACTGCTTCCAGCGGTGCACGAATCGCATTCAGCACGCGGCGGGGACGAGGAATTCCGACGTGAACGCGCCGTCCTCGCTGTTGTATTTCACCCAGCCGCCATGCTGCTTCACAATGGCCTCTGCCCGGTGCAGGCCGAAGCCGTGTGCGCCGGTCTTCCCCGTCCGGAAGAGGGAGCCAACCTTCTTCTGCTTCTTCCCGGCGCTGTTGAGAAGATAGAAATAGAGCATATCGCCCTTCATCCGCAGAGAAAGGCGGAGGAATTTTTCACCAGCCGCGCTCCGGCAGCCCTCGATGGCATTGTCCAGCAGATTCCCGATGACAATGCTCAGCTCCAGATCGGTGAGCGACAGCTCCGGCGGCAGATTGGCCTCCGCCGTCACGGCGATCCCGGCGGCGCGGGCCTGCGCGAGCTTGGCCGAAAGAATGGCATCAACGGTCACATTGCCGGTCTTGAGCAGGGTGTCGACCGTCTGCAGGCTCCGGTCCAGCTGCTCGAGGTAGGCGATGGCCCGGTCGACCTGCCCGGCCTCCAGCTGGCCCTTGAGCGCCTGCAGATGGTGGTGGAAGTCGTGCTTATAGCCGCGCATCTCGTTATGGATGCTCCGGACCTCCTCCAGATGCTGCCGCGCCTGCTCCTCCTGCATTTCGACCAGCCTGAGATAGGTTCTCTTCAACATGGCATTTCCTCTGTTTCTGCGGTCCTCAGTTTCTGTCAATGAACGCCCGGTTGATGGCGTCATACTTTCCCCGCGCCAGCGGGACCTCCGCCCCGCCGCGCAGCAGGACGGACGTGCGCCCGATGCGCACCACGGCCTTCAGATTGACGAGGTACGACCGGTGCGTGCGGAAGAAGTCCGCGCTCAGCCGCCCGGCAAAGGCCGAGATGCTCTCGCGGATGCGGTAGTCCGGCCCGGTCGTGTGGAGAACGAGATCATGCAGGAAGGACTCCGCATACAAAAGCTCGCTCTCATAGAGCTTCACATTCCCCTTCTCGCACGCGATCACGACGGACGGCGGCTCGACGGCCAGCCGCGCGGCGGCGCGGTCCAGCACGGCGCGAAGCTTTTCCGCCGGCACGGGCTTGACGAGATAGTGCAGGGCATCGACCTCATAGCCCTCGGCCATGCACTCAAAATGCGACGTGATAAAGATGATCTCCGCCCGGCAGCCCGCGCCGCGCAGGCGCTTGGCAAGATCGATGCCGCTCATGCCGGGCATTTCAACATCCAGCAGCAGGATATCCCAGTCGGTATCTCCGGCGAAGCGGAACGCCTCCGCGCTCGGGAAGCAGGTCACGGCGCAGGCACCGTGCGCCCAGTCCGTCACGTCCGCCTGCAGCCGTGCGGCCTGTCCGGCGTCGTCGTCACAGATCGCGATCTTCCAGCCCATGGCTATCCCCCCGTCCTACAAGAAAGCGCTCTGCCGTTATGCGCAGCAGAGCACTTCCGTTATTCTTCCGAATTCTCCGGAGCCTTCAAATTCTCCTGCGCAGCTGCGGCATGCAGCTGCTCGGTCTCCTGCTCCAGCGCCTTTCCCTCGCGCTTTGCCTGCAGGAAAAGCCGCACGGCAAGCCAGCCGACGACGACACAGCCGCCGACCAGCAGCACGAGGCCGACGATCAGGGTCGTCAGGCTCGGGGCCTCCGCCCCGCCCGCGCGATAGCTGCGCACGAGCTGCCAGGCCATATACAGCACAACGGCAATGACCGTTCCGTGCATGATGAGCATGCCGGTCGGGTTTTTAATCTTCTTCGGCTCCATCGGTCTTCTCCTCTCCGGCCAGCAGGCCCTCCTGCTTCTCGGGGATCGGCAGGGCCTGCATGCAGGCCTCGAACTGGCTGCGGCTCATCGTCTCGTGCTCCAGCAGCCACTGCGCGATCTCCTGCAGCTTCTCGTGGTGCTCCGTCAGGATCTGCGTGCAGTGCGCATAAGCCTGATCCACGGTCTTGCGGACCTCGGCATCGATCTCGGCAGCCGTCTGCTCGGAATAGGAACGCGTGCGCTCATAGTCGCGGCCGACGAAGATCTCGCTGTCGTCGTCATAGGCCACGGCGCCGATGCGCTCGTTCATACCGTATTTTGCGATCATATCGTGCGCCAGCTTCGTGGCCCGCTGCAGATCGTTCGAAGCGCCGGTCGAAATGTCGTCAAACTCCAGCTGCTCCGCCACGCGGCCGCCGAGCAGCACGACGATGCGGTCGCGCATCTCGTTTCGCGTGGTATGGAGCGTGTCCTGATCCGGCAGGCTGATCGTCAGGCCGAGGGCATTGCCGCGCGGCACAATGGTGATCTGGTGGACAGGCTCCTGCGTGGGCAGGAAGTATGCCGCAACAGCGTGGCCCGCCTCGTGGATGGCCGTGATGCGCCGGTCGCGCTCGATATTGACAAGGCTCCGTTTTTCCGGCCCGGCAATGACCTTGAGGACGGCGTCCTCCATGGTCTGCATCGTAATGACGGGCAGGTTCTTCCGTGCCGAGATCAGTGCCGCCTCGTTGAGCAGATTTTCCAGATCCGCGCCGGTGAAGCCCGCCGTCGCGCGGGCGACGGTGCGCAGGTCGACGTCATCGGAGAGCTGCTTGTCGCGCGCATGGACGCGCAGGATGGCCTCGCGGCCGCCGACGTCGGGCACGTTCACATAGATCTGGCGGTCAAAGCGGCCCGGGCGCAGAAGGGCGGGGTCGAGGATATCGCGGCGGTTCGTCGCCGCCATGACGATGACGCCGTCATTGCTGCCGAAGCCGTCCATCTCCACAAGGAGCTGGTTGAGCGTCTGCTCGCGCTCGTCGTGGCCGCCGCCCATACCGGCACCGCGGCGGCGGCCGACGGCGTCGATCTCATCGATGAAAATAATGGCAGGGGCACTGCGCTTGGCCTGCTCAAACAGGTCGCGAACGCGGCTCGCGCCGATGCCGACATACAGCTCCACAAAATCCGAGCCGGAAATGGAAAGGAACTGCACATTCGCCTCACCGGCCACAGCGCGGGCCAGCAGCGTCTTGCCCGTGCCCGGAGGGCCGACGAGCAGCACGCCCTTGGGAATGCGCGCGCCGATGCGGCGGTATTTTGCGGGATCACGCAGGAAATCGACGATCTCCTGCAGCTCGGCCTTTTCCTCGTCCGCTCCGGCGACGTCGCTGAACATCACCTTGTCGCGGCCGCTGCCCACGCGGGCATTGGCGTGGCCGAACTTCATCATGCCGCCGCTGTTGCGCATGAGCACCATGTAGACGAGCGCGATCATGATGACCGACAGGAGCATCTCCGGCAGCATACGCACATACCACGGTGTCTGGCGCATGGGTACATAGTTATAAGACTGCAGAACACCGCTCTCCTGCTGCTCTGCGATCAGGGTCCCCAGATCCTCATAGAACAGGCCGAGGTCTGCCAGCTTGTGGCTGACGGAATACGCCTCGTTCTGATAGGGCTTGCGCAGCTCGAGTGTCAGCACACCGTTGTCATACTCAAAGGAACGGACATTTTCGCTGCGGAACTGCTCGCAGACGGTGCTGTAGTTCACATAGACCGTGTCATCCCGGAAGAACACCTCCGAAATGAGCACGACAGCCACGGCAAACACCACGATATACAGCAGAACGGTGAGCAGTCTGGAACGGTTTTTCAAGCTCCCAGCTCCTTTTATTTCGTGTAGACTTCCGGCTTCAGGATGCCGACATACGGCAGGTTGCGGTAGTGCTCGTCATAGTCGAGGCCATAGCCGACGACAAATTCGTTCGGGATCGTGAAGCCGACATAGTCCGCCTTGACGTCCGTCTGGCGGCGCGAGGGCTTGTCGAGCAGGGTGCAGATCTTCAGGGAAGCCGGGCCCATCTCCCGCAGGTGCGCACAGACATGGCTGAGCGTCACACCGGAGTCCAGAATGTCCTCCAGAATGACGACATGGCGGCCGCGCAGATCCACGGACACATCCTTGAGCATTCTGACCTTGCCGCTTGTGCTCGTGCCGCCGCCGTAGGACGACACGGCCATGAAGTCGATCTGACACTGGATCGGCGTTGCGCGGATCATGTCCGAGAAAAACATCACGACGCCCTTCAGGATGCCCAGGAAAATGGGATCCTTATCGGCATAGTCCGCCGCGACCTGTTTGCCCAGCTCGGCGATGCGGGCGGCAAGCTCCTGCTCACTGATGAGTACGCGTTCAATGTCCTGGTGCATGTCACATTTCCTCTTTCTCTATTCGTAGGATTACAGCCTGCTCTCCGTCACGGGCTGTCCAGCGCGGATCCGCGCCGAAGCCCGCCACTGCGATCACCTGTCCGTCCAGCTCGAGCACCGGGACACGGTCCCGAACCGGCTGCGGCAGGCGGCGATCCAGAAAGAGCTTTTTCAGCGTCACGCAGCGGCCGTCCGGCAGCGTGAGCATGTCGCCCGTTTTCCGCGGGCGAAAAACGGGAATTCTCCCGACCATCTTATCATATTTCAGCGCAAAAGTGAAAGGGGTATTTTGAATTTTTTCGTTTTTTTCTGCAAGCGTGCAGACGGCCCGCAAGCCGAGCGCAGGAAAGTGCACCGTCTGCGCCAGCGGAACGGGCCGGAACACCGGCGGCGTGCCGCGGACAAGCTCCAGCGCATCATAGCTCCGCCGGACCGTCAGACGGCCGGGCAGATCGGCCCGGGCAGCGGGAGCGGGATTTTCGAGCAGGGCCTGCAGCGCCCGGATGTGGACAAGGGCCGCATCCTGCGGCAGGGCCTCACGCAGCAGGCAGCGAAGCGCCCGGCGCTGCAGCGGCTCCGGGGCCTCGCGCAGCGGCGCGAGCCGCACCCTACGCAGCACGCACGGGTCGGAAAACAGCGGCTCCAGCGCGGGCAGCAGCAGCCGCTCCGCCTCGCGGTCCAAAAGGGCATCGTCCGCCCGCACAAGGGCCGTCAGCTCCGTGACGCGCAGCGGCAGCTCCGGCATCTCGGCCGCCAGCAGGGGCAGCACGCCGTGGCGCAGGCGGTTGCGCTGGCAGCTGTCCTCCGCGTTCGTCGCATCCTCGCGCCAGCCCGTGCCCCGCGCGCGCAGATATTCCCGTACCTGCGCATGGGAAACGGCCAGCAGCGGCCGTACATAGCGCCCGCGGCGCGGCGGGATGCCGCCGAGGCCCCGCAGCCCGCTGCCGCGCAGCAGATGCTGCAGCAGCGTCTCGAGATTGTCCTCGGCCGTGTGAGCGATGGCAACGGCGTCGCACGGGATGGAATCGAGGAAGGCATAGCGCTGCTCCCGCGCCTCCTCCTCGCTGCGGGCGGGCTTTTCCGGCGCGCCGCAGACGAGCTCGATGCCCTCGGCCGCGCAGAACGCGCGCACAAAGGCCTCGTCGCCGTCGGACTCGGCCCCGCGCAGGCGGTGGTTGAAATGCGCCGCCCGCACATAGACGGAAAGCTCCGCCGCCAGCTCGCGCAGGCAGCAGAGCATTGCCATGGAATCCGCCCCGCCGGAGACGGCGCACACGACCTGCGCGCCGGGGGAAAACAGCGCCTCCCGGCGGCACCAGGAAAGGACCTCAGCCCTCATCGTGACGCCACTCCCGGTCGGCGAAGGTCGTAAACTGCGGCAGCCACTGGAGCTTGACCGTGCCGGTCTCGCCGTGGCGGTTCTTGGCCACGATGCACTCGGCGACGTTCTGCTCCGGTGTATCCTTATTATAATAGTCCTCGCGGTAGAGGAACATGACCTCGTCCGCATCCTGCTCGATGGCGCCGGATTCGCGCAGATCGGACAGCAGCGGACGCTTGTCCTGGCGGCTCTCGTTCGCACGGGACAGCTGCGACAGGCAAAGCACGGGCACGTTCAGCTCCTTGGCCATGATCTTCAGCGAGCGCGAGATGTCCGAAACGACCTGCTGGCGGTTTTCGCCGCTGTAGGTCCGGCCGCCCGCGCTGACCATAAGCTGAAGGTAGTCGATGATGACAAGGCAGAGATTATCGAGGCGGCGGCACTTGGCGTTCATCTCCGCGACGCTCAGCGACGGATTGTCGTCCACGCGGATGTCCGTCTGCGAAAGCGCCGTGGCCGCGATGCCGATCTTGCTCCACTCCTCCATGGACAGCTGGCCCGTGACGAGCTTCTTGTTGTCCACAAAGCTCTCGTTGGAGATCAGGCGCGTGACGAGCTGCTCCTTCGACATTTCGAGCGAGAAAAACGCCACGGTCTTCTGCGGGTTCTTTTTTGCGACGTTCAGCGCGACGTTCAGCGCCATGGACGTCTTGCCCATGCCGGGTCGGGCCGCCAGCAGCACAAGGTCGGAGCGGTTCAGGCCATTGATGAACTTGTCAAGGTCGCGCAGGCCGGTGGACAGGCCCGAAATGTCGCTGCCGGACTCCGACAGCTCCTTCAGGCGGTCGAAGACCTTCAGCAGCACCGTGCCGATGTGCTCGAGCGACTCGTTCGTGTTGCCGCGCCGCAGGGCATAGATGCGCTTTTCCGCAGCTTCCAGGATCTCCTGCGCCGTGCCGACGCCCTCGTAGACCGTCTCGACGATGCCGGAGGCCGCCTCGGACAGACTGCGCAGCAGCGCCTTGTCATGGACGATCTGCGCATAGCGCTTGACGTTCGCGGCCGTCGGCGTGATCTCCATGAGCTGCATGAGATATTTTGTGGAGCTTTCTTCGTTATAAACGCCCCGGGCGCGCATTTTATCGAGCACGGTGACCGGGTCGATGACCTCCGAATAGCTGAACATCTCGTACATCGTCTCGTAGATCTCGCGGTTCGCCTGCAGGTAAAAGTCCTCCGGGCGGACGACGCCGACGACGTCGCTGATGCAGCGGCTGTCAATGAGCATGGAGCCGAGCACGGACTGCTCGGCCTCCTGCGAATGCGGTGCCTGCCTTGTCAGCAGGTCTTCCATGGGCATGGTGCTTCCTCCTTGGTGTTACTGCTCCTTGATCTCCACGCGAAGATCGGCCGTGATCTCATAGCCGAGCTTGCAGCGGACGGTATAGATGCCCGTCGTCTTGATCGGCTCGTCGAGCACGAGCTTGCGGCGGTCGAGCTCAATGCCGCAGCTCTGCTTGAGCGCGTCGGCGATCTCCTGCGTCGTGACGGAGCCGAACAGACGTCCGGCGCCGCCGCCCTTGGCAAAGACGGTCACGGTCAGGTCGCGCATGCGTGCGGCGATGGCGCTGGCCTCCTCGCGCTCGCGCTGGCGCTTTTCCTGCATGGCCTTGTCATTCATGCGCATGGTGTTGACGTTATCGGCCGTCGCCTCAACGGCCAGCTTGCGCGGCAGCATGTAGTTGCGGGCGTAGCCGTCGGAGACCTCGATCATCTGGCCGCGCTTGCCCTTGCCGCGGATATCCTGCTGTAAAATCACTTTCATGGAAATTCCTCCTGTTTTCCGGTCCGGGTCCTGCCTCAGGACTCGTAGAATTTGTTGATGGACTGCAGAAGCTCGTCGAGCGTCTGCTGCACGGCGTGGTTCTTCACCTGCGCGCCCGCCGTTGCGGCGTTGCCGCCGCCGCCCAGCGGCTCGAGGATGACCTGCACGTTCGCATCGCCGAGCGAGCGGGCGGAAATGTAGGTCACGCCGTCCTGCGGATAGAGCACGAACGACGTATCAATGCCGGAGATATTGAGCAGCTCATCGGCGGCCTGCGCCGCAAGCGTGCGCGTGACGGTATAGTCCAGCGCCGCGATGGCGATGCTGCCGCGATAGAGCCGGGCGTTCTGAATGATCCTATAGCGCGCAACGGTGGCGGAAAGGTCGTTCTGGAACAGCTTTTTCACCGCCACGGTGTCCGCGCCGATGCGGCGCAGGAAGGCCGCCGCCTCAAACGTGCGGCTCGACGTGCGCACGCCGAAGTTCTTCGTGTCGAGCACGATACCCGCCAGCAGCGCCGCTGCCTCCTGCGGCAGGATGTCCGTGGCGTCCACGGCGTACTGCAGCAGCTCCGTCACAAGCTCCGAGGCGGACGAGGCGAATGGCTCATGCATGTTGAGCACGGCCTGATCGATATAATCCGCAGCGCGGCGATGGTGGTCGATGACGACGATGCGGCGGATGGATTCGAGCAGCGGCTTGCATTCGACCTGATCGGGCCTGTTTGTGTCGACGACGACGAGCAGGCTCTTCGGATCGGCCGCAAGCAGAGCCTCCTGCCCCGTCAGGAAAAGGTCGTGATACTCCGCAAGCGGCTGCAGCTGTGCCAGCAGCTGGCCGCAGGCGTTGGCGTCCGGGTCCATGACGATGTTGGCCTTCTTGCCCTTCTTGCGGCACAGGCACGCAACGCCCGCTGCCGCGCCGAGCGCATCGAGATCGGCCATTTTATGGCCCATGATGAACACGCGGCTCGACTGTGTGATAAGCTCAGAAAGGGACGAGGCCATCACACGGGATTTGACCTTCGTGCGGCGCTCGGTCTGCTTCGTGCGCCCGCCGAAGAACGTGAAGTCATAGCGGTCCTTGATGACGGCCTGATCGCCGCCGCGGGACAGCGCCATTTCGATGGAAAGGGCGGCAAAATCGTAGTCCTCGCGGAAATCCACACCATCCTTGCCGATGCCGATGGACACCGTAGCCGGGATGCCGGTCGGGCTGGTGACGGAGCGGACGCTCTCGAGCAGCGAGAATTTGCCGTCTGCCATGCGGGCCAGATCCTTGGCCTCAAACAGCAGCAGGAAGCGGTTGCGCTCGAGCTTGCGGAGCATGCCGCCGAAGGAATCGGCCCAATCGCTGATGCGTGAGTTCAGCTGGGCATTCAGGGCGGAGATGCTGACGTCCGGCATATTGTTCGTCAGCTCGTCGTAGTTGTCCACCAGAACGATGGACACGATGGGGCGGGAGCGGATGTATTCATCGCGCACGAGCAGCAGATCCGTCAGATCGAGCAGATAGAGCATGCCGAGCATGACGCCGGACTTTGGGTCCGCATCCGGCATGACCGTGCCGCTGACACGGTAGCGCCGCCCCTCAAAGCGGAGCTCCGCCGCGGCCTCCTGCTTTCCTGCGGCCAGAAAATCGGCCGACAGGCCCGGGATGACCTCGCTCAGGGACTGGGCGCTCATGCGCTCGCGCACATGCGTCAGTTCTGCGAACGCGCGGTTATACCAGACGAGCTCGTTGTCGTTCAGCTTGACGAGGGCCACGGGGAACGGCATCTCGCCGTCCGACGTATGCTGGAGCATCTCGCTCGTGGCCTGCACATAGTCCGCAAGCGCGCGGCGGCGGCGCACGCTGAGCCACTGGTAGCAGCCGAGCAGCAGCAGTGTGGCGCAGCCCTCGGCCACGGCCAGAATATATTCCTGCAGCGCGACGGCGGCGGCGCAGAACAGCGCCATGACGACGAAGAACAGCGCCAGATTTGGCTGCATCAGGCGGCGAAGCTTTTTATTCATCTGCGATCTCCCCTCCCGGCGGCCCGCACGGGCCGTTCGATTCCTGCGATTCGTTTATTATACCAAATTCACACCATATTCTCAACTGGATTTTCCTCCGTTTCATCGAAAAAATCCGTCCCAACGGCGCGCATCCGAAAAAAAGGTATACAACGCGCCGGTTTTGTGCTATACTACCTGCAGAGTCGTGAGGCGGCGTGTGGTCTGCCTCACAGTTTTCCCGCCTCGCGGCGGGGCATCCCCGGTCGAGCACGAGTCTCGTCACAGGTCCGGCCGATGCTCCGTCTTTTCCCGGGTACGGCTGCTCGTTTCGTTTTCCGTCGCGTCTGCATGGCGCTGAGCTGCCCCGTCCGGCCGCTTTCTGCCTGACCTGTGCATTTTTGCGCAGGCCGCAGACCGAGCTTACCCATTTTCCGGCTTTCCGCACCCGCAGAGGCGGGCGGGCTCGTTTTTTCATCGCAGCTGTGCTGCGATTTTGGGTCGAAGGACCCTGTTTTGTCATTGCGAGGCCCCGCAAGGGGCCGTGGCAATCTCGCAGCGTCATTTTTGATCTTTCGATAGATTCCGGCGAATTCGAAACATTTTCCCGAGATTCCCACGCCGCTTCGCTCCTCGGAATGACACAACATCACAGTTCTTCGGCATGCTTGTGTTTTTATCATTAAAGGAGTTGTAATTTTATTGGCAGAAAAACTGAAGATCATTCCGCTCGGCGGATTGAATGAGATCGGCAAGAACATGACCGTGCTGGAATACGGCAAGGACATAATCGTCGTCGACTGCGGCCTCGGCTTCCCCGAGGACGACATGTACGGCGTGGACCTTGTCATTCCGGACGTCACCTATCTTGCGAAAAACCAGAAGAAGCTCCGCGGCTTCTTCATCACCCACGGCCACGAGGACCACATCGGCGCGCTGCCGTATGTGCTGCAGGCCGTCAATGCCCCCGTGCACGCCACGCCGCTGACGCTGGGCCTCATCAAGCTCAAGCTCGAGGAGCACGACCTTGTGAGCAAGACGCAGCTCGTGACCCATCACCCCGGCGACGTCGTGAAGGCGGGCTGCTTCTCCGTGGAGTTCATCCATGTGAACCATTCCATTGCCGACGCCGTGGCCTTTGCCATCCATACGCCGGTCGGCACCGTTATCATGACGGGCGACTTCAAGATCGACCCCACGTCGGAGGACGGCATGACGGACCTCGGCCGCTTCGGCATGCTCGGTAAGGAGGGCGTCTACGCCCTGCTGTGCGACTCGACGAACGTCGAGCGTCAGGGCTACACCCCGTCGGAGTCCGTCGTGTCCGAGAGTCTTGACCGCCACTTCAAGGGCTGCAAGAACCGCATCATCGTCACGACATTCGCCTCGAACATGCACCGCATCCAGGCCGTGTTCAACATCGCCCACCGCCACGGCCGCAAGGTCGCCGTCACGGGCCGCAGCATGGAGAACATCCTGAAGGTCGCAACGGAGCTGGATTACCTCCATCTCCCCGAAAACACGCTTGTCGACCTGAACCAGATCAAATCGATCCCGAAGGACAAGCTTGTCATCGTCTCGACCGGCTCGCAGGGCGAGGATATGTCCGCCCTGTACCGCATGGCCTTCTCCAGCCACCGTCAGGTGGAGATCCAGCCGGGTGACCACATCATCATCTCCGCCTCGGCCATTCCGGGCAACGAGAAGTCCATCTCCCGCATCATCAACGAGCTGTACCGCAAGGGAGCGGAGGTCATCTACGACAAGCTTGAAGGTCTGCACGTCTCCGGACACGCCTGTCAGGAGGAGCTGAAGATCATCCACGCTCTGACGAAGCCGAAGTTCTTCATCCCGGTCCACGGCGAGCAGCGCCACCTGCAGAAGCACGCCGCGCTGGCGCGCCAGATGGGCATGAACCCGAAGAACATCCTCATTGCGGACACCGGCTCCGTCATCGAGTGCACGCCGAAGACGTGCAAGCTCGCGGGCACCGTCCCGGCGGGCAAGATTCTCGTCGACGGCACGGGTGTCGGCGACGTCGGCAGCGTCGTGCTGCGCGACCGCAAGCATCTGGCGCAGGACGGCATGATCGTCGTGTGCGTCAACCTCTCGAGCGAGGACGGCTCCGTCCTGTCCGGTCCGGACATCATCAGCCGCGGCTTTGTCTATATGAAGGACAACGAGGACCTCATGGACGCCATGAAGATGATCGCCACGCATTCGCTGGAGGTCTGCCACAACCGCAATATTTCCGACTGGGCGACGATCAAGTCCACGATCAAGGGCGACCTGAGCCAGTTCCTGTTCAAGAACACGAAGCGCAACCCCATGATCCTGCCCGTTATTATGGAAATCTGAAGTCTGGTCCGGCAGCGCCCCGCGCTGCCGGATTTATTTCTTCCGGCGCGGCCATAGCGCATGGCGCGCCGCCTGTCAAGCCCCAATTTTTCCGTTCCGGCAAATTCGGCACATCGCTGATTTTTGAAAATTTTCAAAAATTCATGTCTCGTCAGGAAACCTCAAAACCGGCAGCCGCTCCGTTTATTTCCAACTTTTCGGCGGAAAATCCGCGCCGCGGAGTTGACATAAGTCCCGTTCCGGCCCGTGTATCCGGTTGCGCGGGATGCGAATGCGGGCAGAGTATTCATGCAATTATGCACCGGTCTTCCGGAGTTTTCCACATGGGCCTGTGCAGGTCAAGTTGTTGACAGGGCGCGGGGTTTTGCACATTGTGCACAGAGTTCTGCACAGGGAGCCTGTGGAAAGACGTGTGCATTGTGTGCATGGGGCGTTGACATAACGCCCGTTTATCGATTTGGGATGAATTGTGCAAAATCATCATAGGAAATTTCCGGGTGCAGCGCGAGGTTGACAGCGTCCGCCGCAACGCGCCCGAGAAAGCGGACCTGCGCGTCGATATCGCGTGGGGTGACGATCATGCCGCGGGGTCCGCCGAGCGTGCCCGCATCGAGCACCGTCGGCACGCCGAGGCAGAACACCGGCACGCCGAGCGTCCGCTTCTGCAGGGCGGCGCGGGCGTTGCCCACGCCGGAGCCGGGCACGATGCCCGCGTCCGAGAGCTGGAACGTGCGGCACAGCCGCTCCGGGGCAGCGGCCGCAAGGGCGTCGACGGCCAGCACGCAGGCCGGGCGCACATGGCGCACGGCCCCGCGCACGAGCTCGAGGCTCTCCATGCCCGTTGTGGCCAGCACGCCGGGCGCAACGGCGCTGACCGGCCGCACGCCGCCGAACTGCTCCGGCAGGTGGCGGATGAGGTGGCGCGTCAGGAACAGCCCGCGCAGGCACAGCGGCCCGAGGGCATCCGGCGTGACGGCCTCGTTTCCGAGCCCGGCCACGAGCACACCCTGCCCCGGCTGCA
>DQIA01000028.1 GCA_003525905.1 Clostridiales bacterium | reverse complement strand
TGCAGGGTGGCAGGCTTGTCATTGCGAGGAGGCCGCAGGCCGACGTGGCGCCCTGAGCGCGAAGCACGAGGAAGTGCCCTTGGGGTGCAATCTCGCAGTGCTTGGTTGGATAACAGGGTACTCCCGGCGAAAACGCAACTGCCTACCCGAGATCGCCGCGTCAGGTGGTGCGGCAGTGGACCAGTGCCCTTCTGCGGTTGACTTTATCCCGGCGGTTTGCTATAATCTCCCTATTCTGTTCTGGAGGTGGTAGCTTGCTGCGCAGACTCCTGCATAAGATCGTCCCGCCGGAAAACAGCCTTCCGCTTGCCATCACGGGCCTGATGAACCTCATCGCGTTCAGCGGCCCGAAGCTGCTGCAGGTCCTGGGTTGGAGCCTTCCCATGCACGATATGACGGCGGCCTTCGACCGTGCGTTCCCGTTTTCCCCGGTCTGGGTCTTCGTCTATGTCGCGGCGTTCCCGTTCTGGATCTATCAGTATTCCGTCGTGGCCAAGGAGAGCCGCTCCTTGTGCTATCGCCTTGTGGCGGCCGATTTTGCGGCCAAGGTGATCTGCCTCCTGTTTTTCGTCCTGCTGCCGACGCACAATGTCCGCCCGCCGCTGGAAACGGGCGGCTTTACGGGCTGGGCCATGCGGACGATCTGGCTGCTGGACACACCGACGAATCTGTTTCCCTCCATCCACTGCTTTGTCTCGTGGCTCGGTACGCGCTATATCTATGAGTGCCGCAGCCTTCGTCATCGCGGCCTGACGTGCACGCTGTGCACCGTCGGCTCCGTGCTCGTGTTCCTCGCGACGATGTTCACGAAGCAGCATGTGTTCTACGATGTCATTAGCGGCGTGGCTGTGGCTGAGATCGGCTGGCTTGTCGCGCGCTATACCGGATTACCGCGTCTGTTCGAGCGCCTGAACGGGCGCTTCCTCCGCACAAAACTTGCCCAAATGATCTGAGGCAGCGCTGCACGATTGCATCTCGCTGAATTGTGAGGTGTTGCCTTGCCGTCTCCGCGTCAATAAGAGCGCAAAAAGCGAAAGAAGCCCGCTGCGGTCCCGCAGCGGGCGAATATTTTAATTCCGGAAATACGATCCGTCCTGCCGGGCAGGGCGCGGCATGCGTGCTCCGCAAGCAGCGTGCTGCCTCCGCCGCAGCAGCCCGGTTCAAGCGCCGCAAAGGGCGGCTGCGCGGCGGAACGCGGCATCATGCGCTCCGCACTTCCACCCATAGAATAGCATACGGCGGCGTACCGTACCAGCACGCCGCCGTGAATTCTTTGTTAAATTTACTTTACGCGGATGATGCACTCGAAGCTCTCGCCGTAGTAGGTGACGGTCACGCGCGTGACGCTGCTGGCCTTGCCCGTGATCTTCGAGCCGTCTGCCGTGCAGACAGTCGTGTCCTTCACACTGTAGCTTGCGCCCTCGACGCGCTCGTCGTTCTCATCGAGCAGCCGCAGGTTGAAGCTCTCGCCTACGCTGAGCGTGACGTCCGTCAGGGAGAGGTGATAGCCGCCCTCGGCTGTGTCCTCGAAGCTGCAGCGGACGATGAGCTCGGCCGTCTTGCCGCCCACGTCGGCGGTGATGGTCGTTACGCCGGGGCCTTTGGCCGTGACAAGGCCGTCCTCGTCCACGATGGCGACCTTCTCGTCCTCGCTCGACCACTTCACGGTCTTTCCGGCGGGCAGGTTCGTGACCTTGACGCGGAGCGTCTCGTTGTGCAGGCTCATGGTCACGTCGCTGTAGTTCAGCTCCGGCTTGAAGCTGGCGGATGTCGTCGGCTCGCTCGGCTCCGTGGCGTCCGTATCCGGCTCCGTGGAGGCGTCCGTGGGACTGCCGCTGAAATCGCAGGTGACGGCACAGGTCATTTTCCGTTCGCCGCACGTCACGGTGATCGTGGCCTGCCCCTCGCCGACGGCGGTGATCTGGGCCAGTACCTCGGTCTGGTCGTAGTCCGGCGCGCTCACAACGGGGTCGCCGGAGATGCGGACGATGCTCTCATCCGAGCTCTTGAACGACACGGGCTGCTCGCAGCTGGCGTTGATGGCGACCTGCAGCTGCAGCGTCTCGTCCGCAGCGGAGAACGTCAGATGATCGGGCGTCAAATTCAGGAAGGTGCAGGAGGAATCGTCCTGCGCGGCGGCCGTCTCGCTCGGCGTGGTCGCCCGGAGCACATCCTCCAGGCCGGGCCACCAGCCGATCATGTCGCCGATGAAGAACAGCACGACGAGCACGGCCATCGTCAAAAAGACCACGGCGGCGCGCAGATAACCGCGCGGGATGCCGCCCTGCGTCTCGGGTGCCTTGGAGCCGCGCTGCTTCTGCGGAACGCGGCGGCGCTCCTCCAGCCGGGCCTGACGGTCCTCCTCGCGTCTGGCACGCTGCGCATCCTGCTGCGCGCGCTGCTCCTCCTGCTGGGTGCGGCGGCGGGCTTTGCGCTCCTCCTCGGTCAGGCGGCGGCGCGGCGCGGCGGGCGCGGCCTCGGCGCGGGTGGTGCTGCCGCAGAGCGGGCACTTTTCGCGCGAACCGTCATA
>DQIA01000078.1:509-29796 GCA_003525905.1 Clostridiales bacterium | reverse complement strand
CACTGCGCAGCCGTTGGCGGCTTTGCCGCCTTACGGATGCGGCGTGCCCTTTACGGGCGGTGATCGCCATGCAGGCTGGCATTATTTGAGGCACAAATTCATTGGCGCAAGGCTCCCAAATTTGTCATTCCGAGGAGCGAAGCGACGTGGGAATCTCCTGCAGTCGGTTACGTTTTCGCCGAGGCCTACCTGCTATTCAACATGGTACTGCGAGATTGCCACGTCGGCTGCGCCTCCTCGCAATGACAAATCCGGGAGCTTCCGCATTCCATTTCAAATTTCTGTATACTACGTCCTCCGTGCGGTATACTAGCATAAAACACGCGGAGGGATGCACATGACAAACGAGGAATACGGCCGCTATGTGGACGCGCTGGCGCCCCGGTCGAAAACGGGGAAAAATCTGCTGAATGCCTTCTGGGTCGGCGGGCTGATCTGCGCGATCGCGCAGGCGCTCCTGAACGGCTATCAGGCGCTCGGGCTGGACGAAACGACGGCGGGCGCGGCTGTGAGCATCTCACTTGTGCTGCTCTCGGCCATCCTGACGGGCTTTGCGGTCTATGACGACATCGCAAAATTTGCCGGAGCGGGCACGCTCGTGCCCATCACGGGCTTCGCCAACGCCGTCGTGGCCCCGGCCATCGAGTTCCAGACGGAGGGCTTCGTACTGGGAACGGCGGCGAAGATGTTCACCATCGCCGGGCCGGTCATCGTCTATGGCCTGTCGGCAAGCGTGCTCTACGGCGTGATCTATTGGATTTGCTCTGTAATATAAGGAGAAAAGCTTCCTGAATGGGAAGCTTTTCTTATATTCTCAACATATTTCGACGATTTTTTTCGCACGCAAAGTGTAGAATAAAATGGACAAAACAAGTAAAGAGGTGTATATTATGACAGAGCAAAACTATCAATATAGGACAAGCCAAAATTTATTGCGCAATCAGTTTGATGGAGACGGCCCATTCCAAATTCCGATTATCCCAAAAGCATCGTTTTCAGAGAAGGAATTCCAGGAGTTAATGCTAATCGGCTTTGACAAAGCTAGAGCTGACGATGAAAAGAATAGAGATCGCATGGTGCATTTTTTTCTGTATGACTATAAGTTTGAGCGAGTATGGAAAGATGCTGCACGAGATTTAGAAAGGCTGAAAAACTACCGGGCGGTTTTGTCCCCAGATTTCAGTATGTATATTGAAATGAACCCAACCATACAGTTATATAATACATTTCGAAATCGCTGGTGTGGTGCATATTGGTCTAATGAGGGGTTGCGAGTTGTACCGACTATAAGTTGGGGAAACGAGAAAACTTTTGAATTCTGTTTCTTGGGTGTTCCTAAAGGAAGCACGGTCGCAGTTTCAACCTATATGGTATCAGAACATGATAACCACAACGATCAAAAGGATTTTTTTATGGCGGGTTACCGTGAAATGCTAAGACAAATTGAACCAGAACGTATCATATGTTATAATACACCATTTCCTGAAATGGAAGGGAATATTGTATTTGTTGACTACGAACTCTCCTCTTGGAAGTACCAAGGGAAGGAATATAAATTATCACCATATGTTAAGTATATTAGCGGTGAATTGCCGCTGCCTGAAAACACTGGGATTGTTTTAAAACAGGGTTATGTAGTGTCGGAAGAAAAAGGGATGGGTAGTGTCTACGGAGGAACTTGGAGACCAAATCCCAATAAGCCAACGGATCAAAGATTTTTGGGAAAGCCAGGTGAAATCAAAACGACAATTACCACAAAGGGAGATACCTACAGAACTAAAATAGGTAGTGATGGACGTGCTGAACGGGAAAGACATGAGACAGTTCATAATAGAGGCGACAAACATACCAACCCACACGACCATGAGATTAACTGGGATAATCCGGGTGGACATCCAGTTCTAGGCCCCCCGATTAATTATCCTGATGGCGCACCAGAATTTAAAGAATATAGGAGCTTATTAGCAATGGATGATAGTAACATTATCTTTGCGGGGAACGACAATTTTGTGTCGATCGGCGATTTCGAGCGCAGCCTGAGCTGGGGCGCGGAGATCGAATTTGAATGGAAGGGCGTGCTGTATGGTGTGATCCGATATGGAACGGATCACAAGATCACGATCTACCAGTGCGGCCACCCCGAAACGGAAAAAGTGTGCGAAACGGCGGAAGAAGCACTGGAATACATGGTCGGCGAGGACCGTCTGCGCGATGTGATCACGCAGGTGCGCGTTGTGGAGCGCACGATCTGATCCGACAGGCTATTTGCAGCATCCTTTGCGGCGGACGGCAGCGTCCGCCGCATTTTTCTGGCGTTTCGCCTGTCCCCCATGCATATAGTGTTCTGAACGCACAGCGAAGGGGGTCAGGCACATGAGGGAGAACATTGAGCAGAGAGCCTGTGAGTTGGCTGTGTACATCATCGAGACCCACGCCACCGTCCGCGCCGCGGCGAGGCATTTCGGCGTCAGCAAATCGACGGTCCACAAGGACCTCTCCGAGCGGCTGCCGCACTGGAACCGCGCGCTCTATCTGCAGGTCAAGGCGGTGATGGAGCAGAACAAGGCGGAGCGCCACATCCGCGGCGGCATGGCCACGCGCCGGAAATATCGCGGGGAGTGAGGCGTTTTCTTGCAAAGCGGGCATATTTATGGTATGATGATACAAAAAAGAATAAGCCGCAGCGCGGCTGCGGAGAAGGAGCGGCCCGGTGAAGATCTCTACAAAGGGGCGCTATGCGCTGAGAATGATGGTCGATCTGGCGGAGCACCAGAACGGCGAGTATATTTCGCTCAAGGATATTGCCCAGCGGCAGGAGGTCTCCAAGAAATATCTGGAGCAGATCGTGCCGATCCTGAACAAGTCCGGCTTTCTGAAGACAAATCGCGGCTATCAGGGCGGCTATATGCTGTCAAAGCCGCCCCGGCAGTACACCGTCGGCGACATCCTGCGCCTGACGGAGGGGGACCTTGCGCCCGTTCCGTGCGCGGCGCAGGACCCGGCCGACTGCCCCCGCAGCGAGGACTGCGCCACGCTGCCGGTCTGGCGCGGGCTGAACCGTGTCATCAACGAATACCTCGACGGCATCACGCTCCAGGACCTGCTTGACCAGCAGCGGGCGCACTATGCGAATAATTACATGATCTGAGGGAGCGCCGTGCGGCAGCTGCGCAAAAATTGAATATTTTTACAGGAAATTCCTTGACAAATGGAATCCTGCCTGTTAATATGGAACTATGATCCGACTGCGGAGGAAGAGAGACGGACGCGATGTTTGACGATCAGGAGACCCATTATCCCGTTCCGGGCGAAACGCCGTGGGAGCGGCTGCGCTATCTGGCCACCAGCACGGAGACGATCTACCCGGTCCCGCCCTATGTCTGCATGAAGTGCCGCCGCGTCATCATCCCGCGGAAATGGGCGCTCATTCTGCACGATCTGGCGGAATTCCTCGGCTATTTCTGGCTGTTTGGCATCTGGTTCTGGCCGTCTGTCGGGGTCGCCCCGGCGAAATCGATCGCGTTGCCGTCCATTGCGCTGTTCCTGCTGTGCATGCGCGGGGCAGCGCCGCTGGCCTATGCCGCCATTCCGTGGGTGCTGGATATACCGGACGATCTGGACGCGCAGTTCTATGCCTGGGCGACGCAGAAGAGCGTGGCCTATCTGCGCTTTTTCCTGCGTATGCTTCCCGTGATCGCGATCTTTATTCTGCCATAATGCTGCCGCCGTGCCCCTCGCTGGACACGGCGATTTTTGCATTGGAGAGGGGCGGAAAAACCGGAAATGAAGAAGAATGATAAGAAATATACGATCGCGAATGCTGCCGGATTTATTTTTCCTGTAACGACAGTTTATATGGCGACATACGTTATTGATAGCTTTCAGGCAAAAGAGTACGATTTAGTGGTCTGCACGTTGTTCCTTGTCAGTTGCAGTGTTGCCTTAACAATTGTGACCGGAAAGTCTTATACCCTGACGGAACAGGGAATCCGGCATAAATTCTGGGGGATATGTTACCGCGTTACGCCGTGGAGCGATGTGAAAGATGTCATGAATGTTTATGTGCAGACAGGAGCGCGCGGCGATCCGCCCTCGTTGGTATTTACGACCATGCGCGGGAACATATACCGCCCGGATGAAAGCGGATATATCCCCAAAGCACAGAGGAAAATCTTCTATACAGAATGGTTATGCGGAAGAATATTCTCGATCGGTTATCCGGAAAAGCACGCGGAGCGGTTTTTGGGGTTTGTGGAGAAATATTATGGCCCGCTGGACTACGATTTTATTGCCGACTATAAGAAAGCCCACCCCAAGCCGAAGGAATGGTGGAAGAAATGAGAAACCAAAGGAGAGAGAAAGATGAAATTCTGGAAAAGAATTTTACGGTCTCTGCTTCGCGCTCTGCTATTCGGCGGGATCGGTTTTCTGCTGTTTACCGCGCGCGGGTATTATCAGGATTATCAGGAGTTTCGCGAGTACACGAACTATAAGTTTGCTTCGGTGGCGGATTTCTTCTATCAGCTCAATGCGGAGTACTGGCTCGATTTCCAGTTCGTTGATCAGAATGTTTCCGAAGTCACGCTGGGGGACCGGCAGGTGCGGACAATGGAAGTCGATGTTGAACTGCTCGGCCATAAGTACATTCAGGCTGTGGAAGAAAAGTCACTTTTCGGAACATATTATCGATTCTTCGATATTAACCATGACATGGCCTATGCCAATTTTGAGGCCGATATGGAGCTGAACGTTCATTATACGCAGCTTCAGGGGCTGAAGCTCAAAGACGGCTTCGCCATTCAGCTGATCTCCTCAGATCGTTATCAGGACAACTACGGCCCTCCGTCGCAGACCATAGAGGGCGGCAGTACATATTTTTCCAACTTCTCCGAGGACGGAAACGAGCTAGTGCAGCTGTTCTGGGTAGAAGGGGACGAGCTGCCGGAAGGATACCGCCTGTTCTGCAGAAGGGAATCCCTCACGATCGGCTATGATATGCTTGTCGGGCTTTATCATGACAACGAAAAGCGGAAGTGATTGCAAAATCTCACACCGAAGAAGTGGTGGTAGCAAGGGGGAAGCTGTGGAGTACATTCTTGACATCAGCGCGCAGGGGCAGGCGGCAGAGCGCTGTTCCGGGCCTGCGTATCAGCTGTTCCTTGATTATGCATTTACACAGGCAGATTTCTTCATGCTTGCCTTTGTGAATTATTACGGGAAAGGCCTCCCGGCCCGCGCCAGACAGGCCAGGGCGCAGCTCGCGCCGTTTCGGGTCAGAAGCCGCACGAATCCATCGTGGCCGGGAACGCCGGAGACTTGCTGCCCAAATACGACTTACAAAATCAACGTTTACCGCTGCTGCGATGCGGCAAAGCAGGTCCTGCAGGCGGCGGACAGGTTGAGCGACTGGTCCAGACCGAAGAATGCGGAGGATCTGGCCTTTTTCAAGGGAGGACAATGCTGGTTTTACTCGGTCGGGCACGAACGGATCGCGGCCTTTCTGCACGCGACGGAGGAAGACCTGCGGTTTGTGCGCGAAAATGGCTTGGCGGAGCATCCCTCTCTACAGCCGTATTCCGCATATTATGATGCCTACGATGAAGCGCTTTTAACGGCCGCCAATTAGCCCTACCCACATAAAAACAGTTCCCGCAGCAGGGTTTTGCCCCTGCTGCGGGAATTCCTATGTCTGGCTTATTTCACGATATTCTGCGCATAGCGGGAGAGGATGGCGGCGACCTGCGCGCGGGTGGCGCTGCCCTGCGGGTCAAGGTAGATCGTGGAGCCTTCCTTCGTGCCCTTGACGAGCGCTGCGGCGACGGCCCAGGAGAGGGCGTCGTGCGCATAGGCGCTGGTCTTCTCCGCATCCGGGAAGGCCGTGAGATCGGCGCGCGCGGCCGTGTCGACGCCCTTGAGCGATGCATAGCGGAAGAGAATGGCGGCGATCTGCTCACGGGTCACATTGCCCTCCGGGTCGAACTTGTTGCCGCCGATGCCGTTGACAACGCCGGACTCTGCGGCCCATGCGACTGCGTCGGCATAGTAGGCGTTGGCGTCCACATCGGTGAAGGTCGTCGCGGTCTTCGGGGCCGTCTCGCCGTCAAGACGCCACAGGACTGTGACGAGCATGCCGCGGGTCATGGGCTCCTCCGGAGCGAACAGGTCCTTCTCCACACCGTTGAAGAGACCGTTCTGATTTGCAAAGCGGACATCGTCATAGAACCAGTCGGACTCCGTGACATCGCGGAACGGGTTGACCCACGGCTCCTCGGCCTTCGTGCCGTGCACGACGGTGATCGTGGCGATATTGGCGGCGAGGCGCTTGCCCTGCGCGGACTGATCTGCGTACTGCTGTTCGCTGATGCCGTAGCAGAAGCGGAGGCTGCCGGTGTTCTTCGCGGCGGCGGCGACCTCTTCCAGCGTGCCGGAGCCGGAGGCCCACGTCAGCGCGAGGATCGCGGGGACCTCAGTCTTGCCGTCTTCGGTGATGTAGTAGCGATAGGTCTCATTGCCGGCATAGGTCAGCGTGGAGCTGAAGCCGTCGGCCGCGGCGGCCTTCAGGGTGTCGAGATCGGAGAACGTGATCCCGGCATCGGTCAGCAGGTCGTTTATCGTGACGTAGTCGGTCGCCGCGACGAGCTGGGCCTCGCCCTTCTTCCAGAACTGATAACCTGCAGCGCCTTCCGTGGCCAGCGCGGCCAGCTCGGACGGCTTGTAGGACTTGACTTCCTTCGCTTCGCCGCCTTCGGCCTGCTCATAGACGGTCAGGACGACGCGCTCGGGATGGGTGACGGTCAGCGTGACCACGTTGGAGGCAAGGCGCTTGCCCTGCGCAGACTGGTCGGCGTACTGCTGCTCGGTGATGCCGTAGGCAAAGCGGAGGCTGCCGGAGATATAGGCGGTCTTCGCAATGTCCTCGGGCGTGCCGGAGCCGGTGTTCCACGAGATCAGGATGGCAGCGGGGACCTCAGTCGCGCCGTCTTCGTTGACATAATACTTGTAGACGCCGCTGTCCTCATAGGTGAGCGTCGAGGTGAAGTCCGTGGGGTCGGCCGTCGTGACGGCATCGCCCGCGCCGAACTCGACCCCGGCGTCTGCCAGCAGGCTGCCGACGGTCGCATAGAGGTTCGAGGCGATGACCTTTTCACTGCCGTTCTTCCAGTGCTGGTAGCCGACGACCTCGGTCTGAGCCAGCGCCTTCAGCTCGGAGAGGGTGTAGGTCTTCGCCACAACGGCGGCTTCGCCCTCGTAGCGCTCATAGACGGTCAGAACGACAGGCTCGGTGGGCTTTTTGCTGCCGAAGCGGAATTCCGGCGTCGCACCGGCGTAGATCAGGTCGACGACATAGCCGTCCTCGGTCTCACCGGAGCCACCGCCGCAGCCGCCGCCCACGCCGTCATCCGTCAGCCGGACCTTATAGATCGGGTCGTGGTTTTCGTCCTGATTGTCGGTGTAGACCAGGTTATGGGCAGGCGTTTCCGTCGCGGGGTCAGTGGTCGCTGCAAAGGCCGGGATCAGCATGCCGGTCAGCATGGAGAGGCACAGCAGCAGAACTGCCGCACGCCGCGCGGCCTGATGGAAGAATCTCATGTTATCTCGCTCCTTTTCCTGAAATCGTTATCTTTTTGTGAGAATAACCGTATTCATTCTAGCACGCGAAGCTCAAAATGTCTAATACTTTGTTTGAAAAACTAAAAAAATTTGTCGATTTGAATAGAGAAGAAAAATCGCGCCCGGGGGAACGCAATTTGACGAGATATCCTATTGCAGCAGCGGTCGGTGACCGCCTTGTTAGGGTAATTCAACCGCGCAAGAGCACTGATGCACCGCAGCACCACCCTGATGTGTCATTGCGAGGAGCGAAGCGACGTGACAGTCTTGCAGGACCCGGTCCGATAACAGGGCAGCCTCGGCGAATCCGTAGGCTGTTGCGTGAGATTGCCACGTCGGCCTACGGCCTCCTCGCAATGACAAATCTGGGAGCATTGCACGGTCGGCGATGGTGCACGGAAATTTGCGGGTCCGCATGGCGCTCACGCATATCAATGCCTCTGCGGGAGCGGGCGGAAGTCCGGCTTGCGCGGCATGAGGCCGGGTGCGCTGCGGTCGGGGCGCGGCGGCACCGGGAACAGCTCGGGGTATTCCTCGCTGTAGTATTTCCGGTTGTTTTCGACCAGCTCGTCGAGCGGAACAGGGCGGTAAAAGTTGATGTCTACGCCCGCGTTCAGAACGCGCGGCAGGGCCTTCAGAATTTCATAGGCATGGTTGCGCTGATTGTGGATGTGGCCGTGGATCATATAGCCGCCCTTTTCGTGGAGGATCGGGTAATGGCACAGGAGGATGTGCGTGCCGCCGTCGTCGATCTCCAGAAAGTCTGTCACGCTGTCGCAGTAGTCCAGCAGACGCTCGGCGTGGTTCAGGCCGGTGTCGTGGTTGCCGCGGATGAGATGCAGGTGGCCATTCAGGCGGGAGAGATACTGCGTCGGGGCCTCGCCGCCGTTGTAGGAGAAGTCGCCGACGATGTATACGCTGTCGTCTGCGCCGACGCGGGCGTTCCAGTTGGAAATGAGAGCCTCGTCCATCTCCGGCACGCCGGTAAACGGCCGCGCCGTGTCGTGCAGGATGGGGAAATAGCCGAGATGCAGGTCAGCGGTGTAGAAGATCATGGAGATCGCTCCTTTCGGCGGATGCTGTTACAACCATAACAGGAGCGTCCGGAAAATGCAAGCGGAAAATTACCGGATTGGATGCGTGGGCCGCACCGGCCAATGTTGGGGAACGGCATGCCGCTCCCGGCGCAACGCTTGCGATTCGTATCGGGTATCGATAAAATGGTGCGCACCGATTGCGTCTGTAGCGGCGCTCAGTGAGCGCCTTGTACAGAGCGATTCAACCGCGTAAGAGCACTGATGCACCGCCGCACCGCCTTGACGTGTCATTCCGAGGAGCGAAGCGACGTGGGAATCTCGCAGTACCCGGCCGGATAATTGGGTACTTCCGGCAAAAACGTAACTGCCTTCCCGAGATTGCCACGGGCGCAGCGCGCCCTCGCAATGACAAACCTTTGGTTTTCACCGTTTTAACGCCAGCCTGCACCAGTCGGCAGCACCGCGCCGGGAGCGGCATGCCGCTCCCCTACAATGGCGTGTGCGGTCAGCGGGAGTGCCACCAAACCTACAGCCTGCAAGGCGCTCAATGAGCGCCGCTACAGACGCAATTGGTGCATGCCATTCTAACGGCAGCTGGCAGTGGACGAACGCCCGCCTCCCATACAATGCGCGGCCGGAAGCCTTGTGCCCCGGAATCTGCCCGCGTTCGCCTTTGTCGAACCCGCAAAATATCGCTTGCAATTTCCCGGCGCACATTGTATCATAATACCCAAAGAAGCGATTTCCGGAAAGGCACGATCTTCTGCATGGTCAAAAGGAAGTCTGTGATATGGTGTATTCACGGATGACTTGCCTGCAAGTGATCCGCTTTTTTGTCCTTTTGGTAATTCTCGGAAAAGTATCACGGGGAGGTCCCAATGAAAAAGATCCTGACGCTGACGCTCTGCCTCGCCCTGCTGCTGGGCCTGTTCTCCGGCTGCGGCGGAAAGCAGTATGACCCGCTTGCGGGCGTGGAGACGACGGTGTTCACCGACGATGCCGGGCGCGATGTGACGGTCCCGGCCGACATTACGCGCATCGCAGCCAGCGGCTCGACGGCACAGATGATCCTGATGACGCTCGTGCCGGAGCTGCTCGTCGGCCTTGCCAGCTCGCCCAGCACGGCGCAGCGGCCGTATTTCCCGGCGGAGATGTGGACGCTGCCGACGTTCGGCCAGTTCTACGGCAGCAAGGCCAACCTCAACATGGAGGCACTGATCGACGCCGAGCCGCAGCTCATCGTCGACCTTGGCGATGCCAAGGAGAACGTCCGCAGCGATATGGACGGCATCCAGAAGCAGACCGGCATCCCGACGGTCTTCCTCGAAGCGACGCTCGAAGAAATGCCGCAGGCCTACCGCAAGCTCGGCCAGCTTCTTCACCGGGAGGCCGAGGCTGAGGTGCTGGCGGTCTATCTGGAGCAGACGCTTGCCATGGCGGCGGAGAATTCGGCAAAGCTGCCGCAGGACGCCCGAAAGACCGTGCTGTTCGGCACGGGTGCGACGGGCCTTGCCTGCAATGCCGAGGGCTCGGTGCAGGCGGACGTGCTGTCGCTCGTCGGCGCCGGAAACGCCATCCATTCCGAGGAGATCAGCAACCGCAACGGCGGCACGACCGTGAACCTCGAGGAGGTCTACGCCTGCGATCCGGATGTGATCCTTCTGGCGGCGGGCGGTCCGTATGACACGCTGGCAGAGAGCGAATGGTCCGGCCTGACGGCCGTGAAAAACGGGACATATTATGAAATTCCAAACCTGCCGTATGACTGGATGTCCTCGCCGCCGTCCATCAACCGCGTGCTGGGCATCTACTGGCTGGGGAATTTGCTGTACCCCGAGCTTTATGACTATGACATGGTCGAAAAGGCGCAGGAGTTCTATCGCCTGTTCTGGCACTACGAGCTTTCTGCGGAGGAGGCGGAGCAGCTGCTCGCGCGCTCCACGCGCAAGCCGGGGAGGGGAAGCTGATGAAACGCAAGCTTTCCCTGCTGTTCGCGGGCCTGCTGTGCCTGTCCCTTTGCCTCGGGGCCGAGGCGGCCGGGACCGTGACGGATACGCTGACGGTCAGGGTCGGCTACTACGGCATGGAGCAGGACCGCTATGTGGAGGTCGCGACCTACCACTGGAGCGAGCTCTATGACGCCCTGCCGCTGCACTACGAGGCCTATTCCTTCTTCCGCAGCACGGACGACGGGACCTACAACACGGTCATCGACTCGGCCTATGGCTTCTACCTTGCGGACCTTCTGGACTACGCCGGGATCTACAGCGGCGATATTGCGGTCGTCGCGTTCTTCACCCGCGACCAGAGCGTCGGCTTTTTCACCTCGTTCACCTATGCCGACCTGTTCGGCACGCAGCGATACTATTATAATGATCTCTCTGCGCACATCAGCCCGGTCTATGACGAAAACAGCACGCTGACCGGCTATGACGGCGACGAGGCATGGAACGACTGCTGGACGGTCCAGCCGATGCTGGCGCTGGAGGACAGCTGGGTGAGCTATGAGATCGGCACGGAGCACACCGCGCCGAACTACTCCTCGCTCGGAACGGGCAACCGCTTCCGCCTGCTGTTCGGCCAGTCCTATCCGCTCGAGTGCCGCACGAACCAGAGTGCAAAATAT
The DNA here is from genome assembly GCA_003525905.1 of Clostridiales bacterium. GTDB lineage: Bacteria > Bacillota > Clostridia > Oscillospirales > Oscillospiraceae > JAZOXB01. The sequence goes on along the minus strand of DQIA01000078.1, from coordinate 18,522 downwards.
ACGCACACGCTGTTCATCACCCTGCAGGGCGCGCCGAAGATCACGGAGGAGCCGCCGGAGCTGGACGGCACGCTCGGCTCTCATACGGCGACATTTCAGATTTCCGTCGGCCAGCAGGCCCTGCGCGATGCGCTGGCGCAGTATCTGGACATCGCCTCGTCCGACAGCTCCGTTCTGGAGATCACCGGCATCACCGTCACGCCGGACGTGCAGTATTCCGACCTTGCGACCGTGACGGTGCACTACACCGTGCACGCCGAGGGAGAGGTCGAGCTGTCGTTCGGCTTCGGCGGGACGTCCATCGCCGAAAACCGGCAGGTCACGACAAAGCAGCCCGAGGAAAAGCCGACGGAACCGACGAAGCCGGCGGAGACAACGCCGTCCACGGAGCCGTCCGAGGGACCGGGCGGCGGGCCCTCCGCCCCGACCGGCGGAGCCGAACCGCGGGAGACGACGCCGTCCGTGCCGGGCCCGTCCGAGGCGGGCCCGTCCGAGGCGGCGCCATCCGAACCGGTCGAGCCGACGGCGGCCGTGGACCCGGAGACCATCCGCATGTACGCCCTGCCCGATGCGCTGGCTTTGCAGCTGCAGAGCGGCGGGCAGGCGGAAGCGCCGGGCGCGGCCGATCCCATTCCTGTCACCGTTGTTACGGTGCAGCCGGAGGATGACCGGAAGCTCCTGCTGCTGACGGGCGCGGGCGCACTTGCACTTGCCGTACTCGGCGCGCTGTGCGCGCTGCGCTACTATACCAGAGGGAGGAGATCATCATGACTTCTGTATTCCACAAAATTCTGCGCGCCGTCGCCGGTGCGATGGAAATTCCGGACGTTGTGTTTCTTGTGCTGGCGCTCGGCTTTGCCGTGTTTTCCGTTGGCTGGCTGATCTGCGAGTATTTTACGGAGCACCGCCACATGCGCGAGGACCTGCCGCGCCTGCTCGACGCGCTGCGGGAGCAGGGGGCCGACACGGCTTTGCTCATCCGAAAAAGCCAACTCAACCGGCGGCAGAAGGCCGCGCTGCTCGAGCTGACGGAGCACCCTGATTTCAGCAGCGGGCTGCGCGAAAGTCTGGCTGCGAACCTGCTGGAGCGGGAGCAGAGCCATTATGACCATATTTTGAAATGCACGGAGCTTGTCAGCAAGCTGGCTCCGATGCTCGGCCTGCTCGGCACACTCATCCCGCTCGGCCCCGGCATCATCGCGCTGGGGCAGGGCGACACGCAGACGCTGTCCACGTCCCTGCTGACGGCGTTCGACACGACGATCGCGGGCCTGTGCGCTGCGGCCGTGTGCCTTGTTGTGACCACGCTGCGCAAGCGCTGGTACGGCGGCTACATGGCCGATCTTGAGACGCTGATGGACTGCGTGTGCGAAGAGGAAGCAGCATGAAGAGAAGAAGACGCCGCGGGGATCGCTTCTCGGAGGAGAGCGTCGACCCGATGAACTATGTTTCGAACCTGTCCGACGCGATGCTCGTCCTCGCCGTCGGCATGATGCTGGCCCTCATCGTCCACTGGAACGTGGACATTTCCACCGGCGGCAGAAGCTCCGAGAACGTCGGCGAGACCGTCGCGGCCGAGGGGCAGGGCGGCCAGAGCGCCATTGACCGCGACGACGCCCTGTCGTTCACGCCGGAGGAGCTGGAGCAAATGGACTCTACCGAGGGCGAGACCGACGAGGGCATGGAAAAGCTCGGCGAGGTCTACTACGACGCCGGGACGGGAAAATACTACATTATAGAAAACGGAAAGTAAGCCCATGAAACTGCAGAACCACGCCTATCCCCGCCGCTTTGCCGTGCTGGGGGCCGTCTTTGCGGCGGCACTGTTCGGCTCCGTGCTGCTCGGGCGCTTTTCCGTCACGCCGAAGGAGCTGTTCCGCCTGCTGCTCTCCCGCTTGACCGAGACGGAGCCGGGCTGGCGGGACGGCGCGGAGAACGTTGTGTTCCAGATCCGCCTCCCGCGCGTTGCGGCGGCGGCCCTCATCGGCGCGGCGCTGGCAGTCGCGGGCGTGTCCTATCAGGGCATGTTCCGGAACCCCATGGTCTCGCCGGACATTCTCGGCGCGTCGACCGGCGCGGGCTTCGGCGCGGCGCTGGCTATCCTGCTCGGCGCTGGCTATTTCGGCATTTCGATGTCGGCCTTCGTGTTCGGCCTTCTGGCAGTTGCGGCGGCCTATCTTGTCAGCTGCATGAGCCGCACGAACCAGACCATTGCCCTCATCTTGGCCGGCATGATGGTCTCGTCGCTCTTTTCGGCGGGCACGTCCTATCTCAAGCTCGTCGCCGACACGCAGCAGCAGCTCCCGGCCATTACCTACTGGCTGATGGGCAGCCTTTCCTCCATCAAGCCGCGGGATGTGCTGTTTCTTGTGATCCCGGTCACGCTCGGGCTCGTGCCGCTGCTGATCCTGAGCTGGCGCATGAACCTGCTGACGCTCGGCGAGGAGGAGGCGCGCTCTATGGGCGTGAATACCCGCCTGCTGCGATTCACCGTCATCCTCTGCGCAACGCTGCTGACGGCGGCGTCCGTCGCGGTCTCCGGCATGATCGGCTGGGTCGGCCTTGTCATCCCGCATTTCTGCCGGATGCTGTTCGGCTATGACTACCGGCGGCTGATCCCGGCTGCGGCCCTGTTCGGTGCCTCGTTCCTGATCGTCGTGGACGACATTGCGCGGCTCGCCACGGCCGGAGAAATTCCGCTCGGCATTCTGACGGCCTTCGTCGGTGCGCCGATCTTCCTCTATCTGATCCTGACGGGAGGTGCGCGGCGTGGAAATTGAGGTCCAGAACCTGACGTTTTCCTACGGAAAGCAGCCCGCTTTGCGGGAAGTGAGCTTTTCCGTGCAGAAGGGCACGCTCACGGCGGTGCTCGGTGCAAACGGCGCTGGGAAAAGCACGCTGTTTCGCTGCCTGCTGGGCTTTCTGACACCGCAGGCGGGGGAGATCCGACTCTCCGGCAGACCGCTTTCCGCCTATTCCCGGCGGGAGACTGCGGAGAAGATCGCCTATATCCCGCAGTCGTCGGAGCCGATCTTCAACTATACCGTGCTCGACACTGTGCTCATGGGCACGACCGGCACGATGAATGTCCTGCAGCGCCCCGGCCGGCGGCAGCAGGAGGCAGCCATGCAGGCCCTGCAGCGGCTTGGCATCGAGGCGCTTGCGCAGCGGGGCATCGGCACCATTTCCGGCGGTGAGCGGCAGCTGGCGCTCATTGCCCGTGCACTCGTACAGAATGCGGAAATTCTCATCATGGACGAGCCGACGGCCAATCTGGATTTTGGCAATCAGCAGCGCGTGCTGGCGCAGATCCGGGCGCTGGCTGCGCGCGGCTACACCGTCCTGCTCTCCACGCACAATCCGGAGCATGCCCTGCACTATGCCCACCGGATCCTTGCGCTGCAGGGCGGTCATATTGCGGCGGACGGTCCGACGGAGACGGCCCTGACGCCGCAGCTTCTGCAGACGCTTTACGGAATTCAAGCCATTCTTGCGGAGGTGCCGACGGATCGCGGCACGGTCCGCAGCCTGATTGTAACGGAGGACATGGAATGAAACGACTTCTCTGCTGGATCCTTTCCCTTTGTCTGCTGCTGTGCCTCGTGCCCGGCGCAGCTGCCGCGGAGCGGGTGACCGGAACGCTGGAGCGCCGCGCGGGCTATGACCTTGCGTCGGTGCGCTGTGAGTTGGCCGACGGGAGCTACTTCTTTGCTTCGATCGAGGAGACGGCGGCCGGCTATGCCTATGCCTTTGACTGTCCCGCCGGGACCTACACCGTAAAGCCGGAATACTTTTCTACCACGGTCTGGGACGGCGCGGTCGATATCTCATGGTATGACGCATCGCAGAAGGTGTTTTCCATCGACACGCCTGCAAAGCTCGCGGGCCTTGCGGCCCTCGTCAACGGGCAGGTCGACGCGGGCACGCCGGACTACCGCATCAAGGGCGACCGCAGCGAGCTTGTCTCCACGCGGGTCGACGACTACCTGCTCGTCGGCGCGGGCGGCGACAATCAGTATGGCACGGTCCATGTCGGCGATGCTGCGCACGATTTTTCGGACAAGACCGTCTATCTGACGGCCGACCTCAACATGGGCGGCTCGAGCAACTGGACGCCGATCGGCGGCCTGTATCCGATGGACCGCGCCAACACGGAGCGCGTGATCGCGGCATATTTCAACGGCACGCTCGACGGGCAGGGCCACCGCATCACGAACCTGTTCTGCGACCGCTATGCCGAAAAGGGCTATGCCTATTCGCAGGGCGTCGGCCTCATCGGCCACATGGGCGACCTCTATGACGGCGAGGCCGCACCGGAAACGGCCCCAGCCGTGCGCAATCTCTCCGTCAGCGGCAGCATCTACGGCCGCCGCATGGTCGGCGGCATCGTCGGCCGGAGCGGCAGCATCCCCACGGGCATCTATCTGGAAAACTGCGCGAATCACGCCTCCGTCAAAAACACGGACTCCAAGGGCGTCGGCGGCATCGTCGGCGCGGGCTGGAGCAAGGGAGCAATCGTCAACTGCTACAACACCGGCTCGGTCACGACGGGCTATGCCTGCCCGGCGGGCGGCATCTGCGGCAGCAACGGCGGGCTGGACATTTATAACTGTTATAACGCCGGCGTGATCGATTCGAACGGCAGCCAGCGCGGCCGCGCCATCGGCGGCCACAACAACGGCAGCTACACCGTCTCGGACTGCTATTATCTCGAGGGCTGCGACGACGATCCGGCCTCGAACGGCTGGTACAGCGGCACGGCGCTCTCGTGCGCCGTCTCCGTCACGGCCATGCCGAAGGCGGACATGCGCTCGCAGAAGCTCGTTGACGCGCTGAACTGCAACGGCGCGGCCTATGCCGCCGTGCAGGGGAGCTATCCCGTTCTGGCGTGGGAGGCCGAGCGCAGCCCGGCGGCCCACACCGTCCGCATCACGCAGCCGGAGGGCGGTACGGTCGCCTCGGACGGCGGCGAGAGCGTGGCCTTCGGCACGGTGCTCCATCTTTCCAATACGCCGGACGTCGGCTGGGCCTTCCGCGCCTATACGCTGGACGGCGAGACCCTGACCGGCCCCTATGCGACCGTGACAGCGGACGCGGCCGTCAGCGGCGTGTTCTCCCGCATGACGGCGGGCGCGCTGTACATCGAGAACGCCCCGGCCTTCTCCATCACGGTAAAGAAGGACGGCACGGTGATGGAAAACGGGACCGTGCGGCGTGTGACGGACTATCCCGTGGCGGACGGCGACCCGCTCTACGAGGGCGACGTGCTGACTGCTACGGCCACGCTGGCGGAAGGCGCAGAGCCGGAGGATCTGAGCTATGTCTACAACGGGAAATTCCGTTACTATTTCACCTTTCAGGATGCGGCCCAGACGGAGAAAAGCACGGACACCGGGAAATTCACCGTCACGAGCCGGATCGCGAGCGCCTCGCTGCGCCTGCGCGCCACGGCCTACACGACGCACAAGGTCTGGACGCAGCTGGCCGAGACGGACTGGTATACGCCGTCTGCCGACCGCTTCACCCTGACGTCGGCGCGGCAGCTGGCGGGCCTGGCCCAGCTGGTCAAGCAGGGCAATTCCTTCGCGGGCAAGACCGTCCTGCTCGGCGCGGATATCTCGCTGGCAAACGATGACAAGACCTTCAACCGCGGTGTCCGCTGGTTCGACGGCATCGGCAGCACGCAGGCCCCGTTTGCGGGTACATTTGATGGCAACGGCTACCGCATCACGGAGATGACGGCGGAGTCGACCGGCAGCGGCGCTGCCCTGTTCCTTGCGACAGACGGCGCAGTGCTCCGGAATATCCGCGTCTCCGGCACGGCGAGGGCCAACGGCAGCGCGGCCGGGATCGCGGCGCAGGCGAAGAACACGCAGTTCCTTGGCTGCGTGAATGAAGCGGCCGTGACTTCGACCGGCGAAAAGGCGGGCGGCATCGCCGCACTCCTCGACGGGGCAAGCAGCCTGACGGGCTGCACCAACCTCGGGGCCGTCACGGGCACGGACGGCGTCGGCGGCCTCGCCGGTGTGGTCAACGACAAGGAAAGCACACTGACCGGCTGCGTGAACCGCGGCGCCGTGACCGGAAACGGTGCGGCCACGGGCATCGGCGGCGTGGCCGGACGCATCGGCGGCAGCCTGCTCCGCTGCGCGAATTACGGAGCCGTCACCGGCAGCGGCTGGTATCTGGGCGGCGTGGCCGGTGCGTGCATGACGGAGGGAGCGTCGTCACTCACCGACTGCTACAGCGCCGGCGAGGTGCGCAATGCCCATACCTATGCCTCCTCCGGCACGGGCGGCCTGATCGGCTACGGAAACGATTACCGCGCAGAAAATTGCTTCAGCTACGGCGCGGTCAGCGCGGCGGCCGGAACGGCGGGCGGCCTGATCGGTCGGGACAGCAGCCGTTCGACAAACGTGCGTGAAAATCTCTATTACCGTGCGGATTCCTGCGGTACCGCCGTCGGCGGCAAGGCGGAGGCATCCGGCACGGCGGCGCGCACGACGGCGGAATTTGCCGGGTTGTCCTTCCTGCGGCAGCTGGACAAAAACGGCTGCTTCATGCTGGAAAACGGAGCCTATCCGGAGCTTTCCGCCTCTGCGCGCTGCGCCCATCTGGAGACGGAGCTGCGCGACGCCCGCGCGGCCACCTGCACGGAGGCGGGTTACACCGGCGACACGGTCTGTAAGGCCTGCGGCACGGAGATCACGCACGGCGAGGCCGTCCCGGCTGCGGGACATCAGTACCGCAACGGCGCGTGCACAGTGTGCGGCGCGAAGGACCCGCGCTGGTCCGGAACGGAACGGCCGTGGAACGACCCGTTCCGCGACGTCCGCGCGAGCGACTGGTTCTATTTCGGTGTGAAATTCGCCTATCAGCACGGCCTGTTCCAGGGCACGGCGGCCGATATGTTCAGCCCGGACGAGCCGATGACGCGGGCCATGCTCGTTACGGTGCTCTGGCGCATGGACGGTAAGCCAGGCGCGGCGGGCGGCAGTAGTTTTACGGATGTGCCGCGCGGTCAGTGGTATACGGAGGCCGTCGCGTGGGCGGCCGAAAACGGCGTCGTCAACGGCGTCGGCGGCGGGAAATTCGAGCCGGACGGCAATGTCACGCGCGAACAGATCGCCACGATCCTGTATCGCTATGCAGGCCTGCGCGGCGTTCCGACCGGCGGGCGCGCGGACCTCGGCAGCTTCCCGGACGGCGGAGCCGTCAGCGGCTGGGCCTATGACGCCCTGTCGTGGGCCAACGCGGCGGGACTGATCGCCGGAACGCGCGAGGGCGGGGTGGACTACCTTGCGCCGCAGCAGAACGCCACGCGAGCGCAGGTCGCCGTCATCCTGATGCGCTACCTCGGCGCGGCATAAGCAGAAAAACGCCGGGCGGTGGACCGAAAAAGTCCGCCGCCCGGCTGATTTGCAGAGATAGACAAAAAGAACCCCGCTGACTGCCTGCCAGCGGGATTTATATGGTGGACGATATAGGACTCGAACCTATGACCTTCCGCACGTCAAGCGGATGCTCTAGCCAGCTGAGCTAATCGTCCGTCAGCAAGGCATAGTATACCAGAAGGCCGCCTTTTTGTCAAGCACTTTTTTCTTTTTTTCCGAAAAAGGACTGTAGGACTATAATACATCTTGGACAAGCGAATAAAAAAGTATGAGAAATAGGGTCTCCTGTGATATAGTTAAGCTACCACACCAAACACACCAGAAAGGAGACCATATTCCTCATGTCAAACAGTATAACACAAGACATGGCCTTTCGGCAATCCCTAATGCAGTACGCCAAAAAATATGGTGTCAGCCGCGCCAGTCGGAAGTACAACAAAAGTCGTTCATACATCTACTTCTGGAAAAAGCGCTGGGACGGAAGTGTGGCGTCCCTGGCCTGCGCGTCCAGACGTCCGCACAGCCACCCAAATCAGCACACGGAAGACGAGCTGAAGCTCATCCGAGATATGCGCCGCCGCAATCCGACGCTCGGAATGCTCGAGCTGTGGCATCGGCTGAGGCAGCGCGGCTATAGCCGTTGTCCGGAAAGTCTGTTCCGCGTCATGCGCAAACTGGGACTGTTTCCGGCGGAAAAGCCGAAAAAGAAGTATAAACCAAAGCCTTATGAGCAGATGACGCACCCCGGCGAGCGCGTTCAGGTGGATGTCAAGGTCGTTCCCCGCCGCTGCATCGCAGACCCGGAGCTTCGCCTGTTCCAGTACACCGCTATCGACGAGTTCACACGGCTGCGCTTTCTGGCGGCGTATCCGGAGCAATCCACCTATTCCTCGGCGGACTTCCTGCGCAGGCTGCGGGCGTGGTACGCCCGCAGAGGCATACAAGTGGAGTGTGTCCAGACGGACAACGGGTTCGAGTTTACCAACCGTTTTTCTAACAGCAAGCGCGATCTGCCCACGCTGTTTGAGAAAACCGCCGCCGAGCTGGGCATTCGCCACAAGTTGATTCGTCCTTATACACCGCGACACAACGGCAAGGTCGAGCGCAGCCACCGTGAGGATCAGAAACGGTTCTATTCCTGCCATTCGTTCTATTCGCTTGAAGACTTTGAAAAACAGCTTGCCACTCATAACCGCCGTGCCAACAACTTGCCCATGAGACCCCTACACTGGCTTTCTCCTATCGAGTTCGCTGTACAATATGTTTGACAAACCTACATTTTTTCTTTTTTTCCGAAAAAGGACGCGGACCGCAAGGATACGACATGGGCCTTGCGTATCGGCGGGAATTATGCTAAAATATATAGAATCAAGTGCCTTGGGCACAACTCTGTTTTCTGAGAAAGAGGCGTGATCTTATGACAGAACAGACTACGGAAAGAACTGCGCCGCGCAAGCGTATGCTCTCCGGCATCAAGCCGTCGGGCGACCTGACGCTCGGCTCTTACCTCGGCGCGATCCGGAACTGGCGCGACCGTGCAGAGGAATTCGATTGCTATTACTTTATGGCGGACCTTCACGCCATTACCGTCCGGCAGAACCCGGCCGACCTGCGCCGCCGCACGATGGAGCAGCTGGCGCAGTATATCGCCTGCGGTCTGGACCCGGAGAAGAACGTGCTGTTCATCCAGAGCCATGTGCATCAGCACGCAGAGCTCGGCTGGGTGCTCAACTGCTATTCCATGTTCGGCGAGCTGAGCCGCATGACGCAGTTCAAGGATAAAAGCGCGAAAAATGCCGACAATATCAACGGCGGCCTGTTTACCTATCCCGCGCTGATGGCGGCGGATATCCTGCTGTATCAGGCGGATCTTGTTCCGGTGGGCGAGGATCAGAAGCAGCACGTCGAGCTGACGCGCAACATCGCCAAGCGGTTCAACGGCATCTACGGCGACGTGTTCAAGCTGCCGGAGCCGTATATCCCCAAGGTCGGCGCGCGCATCATGAGCCTTGCCAACCCCGAGGCCAAAATGTCGAAGTCCGAGAACGACGATCCCGGCCGCGTCTGCCTGATGGATAAGCCGGAGGATATCATGCGCCTGTTCAAGCGCGCCATCACGGACTGTGAGTCCGAGGTGCGCTATGACCCTGAGCACAAGAAGGGCGTTTCGAACCTGATGACCATCTACTCCGCTGCGACCGGGCGGACGTTCGCCGAGATCGAGGCGGAATTTGCAGGGCGCGGCTACGGCGACTTCAAGAAGACGGTCGGCGAGGCCGTCGTGGAGCTGCTGCGGCCCATCCGCGAGGAGAGCCAGCGCCTGCTGGCCGACAAGGCCTATCTGCAGAGCGTCTGCGAGAGCGGCGCGCAGAAGGCGGCCTATGTTGCGGAAAAAACGCTGCGCAAGGTTTATAAAAAGGTCGGCTTCGTGGCGCGCTGACCGGGGAGCAGAACATGATTATGGATCCGAATTTCATTGTCAAGGTCCTGCTGTCGCTCATTGTGGCGGCGGCGCTGGCCTTTGCGGTCACGCCGCTCGTCAAGCGGCTGGCGCAGCGCGTCGGCGCGATGGATGTGCCGAAGGACGAGCGCCGCATGCACAAGATCCCCATCCCGCGCATGGGCGGCCTCGCCATCTTCTTCGCGTTCCTTATCGCGGTGCTGTGCTTTGCCGGGATCGACCGTGAGCTGCGCGGCATTTTGCTCGGCGCGACGATCATCGTCGTGCTCGGCATCCTTGATGATATCCTGACGCTCAAGGCCCTGCCGAAATTTGCCGTGCAGATTGTTGCGGCCGTTATCGCCGTGCTGCACGGCTGCCGGATCGAGCATTTTATGGGCTTCCGTCTGGCAACGTGGCTTTCCTATCCCGTCAGCGTGATCTGGATCGTGGCCATCACGAACGCCGTGAACTTCATCGACGGTCTCGACGGCCTTGCTGCCGGCGTGTCCGCGATCTCGGCCGGCTCCATGCTCGTCGTGGCGCTGCTCGTGCCGGATTACAACTCCGCCATCCTGCTTGCGGCCATTGTCGGCGCGTGCGCGGGCTTCATCCCGTATAATTTCAACCCGGCAAAGATCTTCATGGGCGACACCGGCTCGACATTCCTCGGCTTTATGCTCTCGTCCATCTCCATCTACGGCCTGTTCAAGATGTATGCGATCATTTCGTTTGCCGTGCCATTCCTTGTACTGGGCCTGCCGATCTTTGACATCTGCTTCGCGGTCATCCGCCGCGTCTCCAAGGGCCAGAGCCCGATGCATGCCGACCGCGGCCATGTGCACCATCGCCTGATCGACATGGGCTTCAGCCAGAAGCAGGCCGTCGCCATCGCCTATATGCTCTCGGCCATTCTCGGCATGGCGGCCGTCGTGCTGACGAATGACGGCGAGATGAAGGCCCTGATCTTCATCGGCGCCGTGATCGTGGTGGGCGCGATCGGTGTGCTGGTTATTTTCCATCGCCACCCGGACAAGCAGGACGAGACCACGGAAAAGCCGGAGGAGAAATCGCATGAAGAAAATTAAGGTGATGTCCGTCTTCGGCACGCGGCCGGAGGCAATCAAAATGGCCCCGCTGGTGCAGACGCTGGCGCAGCGGCCGGAATTTGAGAGCATCTGCTGTCTTACGGGCCAGCACCGCGAGATGCTGGACTCCGTCATGCAGATCTTCCGCCTGACGGCGCAGTATGACCTGAACATCATGCAGAAGCAGCAGACGCTGTCGTCCATCACAACGCGCGCCCTGCTCGGCATGGAGCAGGCCCTGCAGGAGGCGCAGCCGGACCTCGTTCTGGTGCACGGCGACACGTCCACGACGTTTGCCGGGGCGCTGGCGGCCTTTTATCAAAAGGTCCCGGTCGGCCATGTCGAGGCGGGCCTGCGGACCTATGACAGGTATTCCCCCTTCCCGGAGGAGATGAACCGCACGCTCGTCAGCGATATTGCGGCGCTGCACTTCGCGCCAACGTCGGCCAATGTGGATAATCTGCGCCGTGAGTCCGTACAGGGTGAGATCTTCCGCACGGGCAACACCGTCATCGACGCCATGCGCACGACGGTGCGCCCGGATTACCGTTTTGCCACGGCGGAGCTCAACGAGTTGGATTTCGAGAACCGCCGCGTTATCGTTCTGACATGCCACCGCCGCGAGAACTATGGCCAGCCCATGCATGACATCCTGCGGGCCGTGCGAGACGTTGCGGAGCGGTATGAGGACGTCGAGATCGTCTATCCCGTCCACCTCAGCCCGGCCGTGCGCGCCTGCGCACAGGAGGAGCTCGGCAATGTGCCGCGCGTGCACCTCATCGACCCGGTCGATGTGGAGGAGATGCACAATCTCATGGCGCGCTGCTGCTTCGTTATGACGGACTCCGGCGGCCTGCAGGAGGAAGCGCCTGCGCTTGGCAAGCCGGTTCTGGTGCTCCGCCGCGAGACGGAGCGCCCCGAGGCTGTCGCTGCCGGAACGGTCCGCCTGGCGGGCGTTGCGCACGACGATGTGCTCCGTGAGGCCTGCACGCTGCTCGACGATCCTGCTGCCTACCATCGCATGGCGCATGCCGTGAACCCCTATGGAGACGGCCACGCCTGCGAGCGCATTGCCGACGCGATCGCCTGGCACTTCGGCCTGCGCGCCGAGCGCCCGGCGGATTTCGACCCTGCTGGCTGACACAATAATAATATATCGGGCAGCGCTGCTGCCTGAAGAACGAAAAAACGCGCCGCATCCCGACTCTGGGATGCGGCGCAGGTTGGTTTTGGGAGACTCAGCGCTCCTCGCGGAAGTAGGGGACGCCCAGCGCGGCGGGCGGCTGCTTTTCGCGATTGTTGCGCAGACTGCTGAAGATGAGCACAACCACCGTGACGATGTACGGCAGGATCTTGTAGATCTGCGAAGGGATGAACGGAATGCTCAGGCGCAGGTACAGGTTCTGCAGGCAGCCGAACAGGATGCTGCCCCAGATGGCTGCGGACGGCTTCCACAGGCAGAAGATGACGAGCGCGACAGCCAGCCAGCCGACGCCGGACAGGCCCTCGTGATTCCACACGCAGCCCGCGATGCCGGTGATGTAGGCGACGCCGCCGATGGCGGAGATGCCGCCGCCCAGCACGGTGGCCAGGTACTTGTACCGGGTGACGTTGATGCCGGCTGCATCCGCCGTGGCGGGGGATTCGCCTACGGCCCGGAGATACAGGCCCTTGCGCGTCTTATTCAGGAACCATGCAAGGAAGATGGCAAGCGCGAGGGCGAAATACGTCAGAATGTTATGCTGGAACAGCAGCGGGCCGAGCACGGGAATGTTGCGCAGGAAGGCGGGGAAGGGGGAGTTTACAAAGATCGCCTTGAGATTGTTGCTCAGGGAGACGTAGGAGCCCTCCTGCACGCGCATGTATTCGCCGAGAAACTGACCTGCGCCGGTGCCGAAGATCGTCAGGGCAAGGCCGGTGACGTTCTGGTTGGCACGCAGGGTGATGGTGATGAAGCTGAACAGCAGCGAGGCCAGCGCGCCCGCCAGGAAGGCGAAGAACACGGCCAGCAGCAGCGCCACGAACGGCGAGGCATTCGCGCCTGCGAGCTTTTCATAGTAGAACGCGCCGCCGAGGCCGGCCGCGCCGCCCATGAACAGGATGCCCTCAACGCCGAGGTTCATATTGCCGGATTTTTCGGTCAGGATCTCACCGAGCGTGCCGTAGAGCAGCGGCGTGCCGTTGACGACCGAGAAAACGAACAGCGTGGAAAGAAATGTCAGAACAGCGCCCATACCTCAGTCCTCCTTTTCCCGACGGACGGAAATCTTGTAGTTGATGAAGAACTCGCAGCCCAGCATGCACAGCAGAATGAAGCCGGTCAGGATGTCCGCGATGGTCGAGGGCACCTGCATGCGGGTGTTGAGCGTCTGAGAGCCCTTCGTCAGCACGGCGAGCATCGAGGCGATGATGATCATCGCGAACGGATTGAGCTGAGCCAGCCATGCCACGGAGATGGCGGTGAAGCCGACGCCGCCTGCCACGCCGTCATAAAGCGTGTGGTTTGCACCGGAGACAATGATGAAGCCGACAAGGCCGGAGATGGAGCCGGACAGGAACATCGTGCGCATCATGATGCGGCCGACGTTCATACCGGCATAGCGCGCGGTGTTGCTGGAGTCACCAATGACGGCGATCTCGTAGCCGTGCTTTGTGTAGCGCATGTAGATGAACATCAGGACCGTCAGCACGAGTACAATGATCCAGCCGCAGTGCACGCCGAGCACGGACGGCAGCTTGGCATTGCCCGCAAACTGCGCGATCATCTGGCTGCCGGAGGGAGGAGCCTCCCACGGGCCGCCCTGCAGCCACTTGACGACACCGATGATGATGTAGTTCATCATCAGGGTGAACAGCGTTTCGTTCGTGTTCCACTTCGCCTTGAAGAAGGCGGGGATGAGGGCCCACAGGCCGCCGCACAGGATCGCGGCTACGGCCATGATGAGCAGCAGCGGAAGCTGCGGCATCGTCTTGCCGAACTTCAGCGCAAAGAACGTCGCGCCGATGGCGCCTGCGGTGATCTGGCCCTCTGCGCCGATGTTCCAGAAGTGCATCTTGAAGCACGGGGCGATGGCCAGCGCGCAGCCGAGCAGGGGAATGGCGATCTTGATGGTCTGGCGGACGAACGTCTTCGACCCGAGCGAGCCATCGATGATCGTGCCGTAGGCCTTCAGCGGGGAATAGCCGAGGGCGAGCAGCAGCAGGCCGCCGACGATCAGGGCGAACACGATGGACGCGACGCGGATGGACCACGCCGCAGCGGGATGTATCCCGTCGATCCGGCGGGAGAGCTGGAGCTTGCGTGCGGATTTTTCGTTCATGTTGATTCCCTCCCGTCAGACCTTGGTCATGAGCAGACCGATCTCTTCCTTTGTCGCGGTGCGGGCATCCACGATGCCGCTGACCTTGCCGCCGCACAGGACCAGAATGCGGTCACACAGCTCCAGCAGCACGTCGAGGTCCTCACCGACGAACACGACGGCTGAGCCCTTCATCTTCTGCTGCGTCAGCAGATTATAAATGGTATAGGACGTGTTGATATCCAGGCCGCGCACGGCGTAAGCCGTCAGCAGGACGGAGGGAGACATCGCGATTTCGCGGCCGACGAGCACCTTCTGCACGTTGCCGCCGGAGAGACGGCGCACCGGTGTCGAGATGCTCGGTGTGACGACCTCCAGCTCCTCCATGACCTCCATGGCGAGCTTGTTCGGGTCGCGGCGGTTGACAAAGGCGCCCTTGCCCTTGCGCCAGCTGCGCAGCATCATGTTGCTGCCCATGCCCATGCTGCCGACCAGACCCATGCCGAGGCGATCCTCCGGCACGAAGGCCATGGCGACGCCTGCCTTGCGGATCTGATTCGGGGTCTTGCCGATGAGCTGCTGGGCGGGCTTGCCCTCCGGCAGGAACGTGACCGTGCCGTGCTCCACGGGGTACAGGCCCGTGATGCACTCGAGCAGCTCACGCTGGCCGCTGCCTGCAATGCCTGCGATGCCGAGGATCTCGCCGCTCATGGCGGTGAACGTGACGTTGTCAAGGCGCTTGACACCGAGATTGTCGACGCAGGTCAGGCCCTCAATCTTCAGCCGCGGCTTCGGGTCGACGGGGTCCGGGCGGTCGATGTTCAGGCTGACGGCGCGGCCGACCATCATGTCGGTCAGGGACTGGGCCGTGGCCTCGCTCGTCTTGACGGTGCCGATGTACTTGCCCTTGCGCAGCACGGCGACCTCGTCCGAAACGGACAGCACCTCGTGCAGCTTGTGGGTGATGAGGACGATGGCCTTGCCGTCGGCGCGCATGTTGCGCACGACCTGGAACAGACGGTCCGTCTCCTGCGGGGTCAGAACGGCGGTCGGCTCGTCGAGGATCAGGATCTCCGCTCCGCGGAACAGGACCTTGACGATCTCGACGGTCTGCTTCTGCGAGACGGAAAGATCGTAGATCTTTGCCATCGGATCGAGGTCGAAACCGTATTTTTTGCAGATGTCGTCAATCTTCTGCGCTGCGGCGCGAATGTTGAGCTTGCCCTTTTCGTTCAGACCGAGAATGATATTCTCCGTGACCGTCAGGACATCGACCAGCTTGAAATGTTGATGGATCATGCCGATGCCGTTGGCAAAGGCATCCTTGGGGGAGCGGATCTGGATCTCCACGCCGTTTTTCAGAATGTGCCCCTGCTCCGGCATATAGATACCGGACAGCACGTTCATCAGCGTGGTCTTGCCGCTCCCGTTTTCTCCGAGGAGGCACAGGACCTTGCCGCCCTCGATGGTCAGGTTCACGCTGTCGTTGGCAATGACCTTGCCAAAGCGCTTTGTGACATTGACCAGTTCAATTTTGCAGTTCGACTCCAAAGCGGTCATCCTTTCTTGCATGGATTTGCTGGGGAATTTGCATAACTTTCAAAGTTAGTTTAGCACAGGCTACGTCAAAAGTAAACAAAATTTTTGCTTTCCTAACAATTTTTTTGAAATATGGTCTCCGAAACGACAGAAGCCGGGTCTCCCCGGCTTCTGCGCGATGCGATATGCTGTTTCGGATCAGTTTTCGGAGGTGATGCCCTCGATGATCCAGTAGAAGTACGGAGCGGAGGTCTGACCGCCCTCGATATCGGATTCCTTGAACCAGTCGTCGGCGGGCATTTCCTTCGTGTCGGGAGCGTCGGCGCCGTAAGCGGTGCCCTCGCCCTTCCACGGGCCCTGGAAGACATGGATGCTGCCGTCGGCCAGACCGGCCTCGACTTCCGCGATCTTCTCGGCGGTGCCTTCGGCGGCGATGGCTTCATTCAGCTCAGTGACGACAACGGCGCCGTCCTTCATGCCGGCGGTCCAGTCCTTCGCGATGGTCTCACCGTTCACGAGGCAGTCAAACACATACTCGAAGTAGACGGACCAGTCGATGCGGCTGGAGATGAGGGAAGCCTCGGGAGCGATGCCGGTCATGTCGTTGTTGTAGCCGACGTGGAACACGCCGTTCTGCTGCGCGACCGTGGCCGGGGTGGTGTTATCGGAGTGCTGGGAGATGAGCACGCAGCCTTCGTCGCACAGAGCCTGCGCGGCGTTGCCCTCAGCCGTAGCGTCGGACCAGGAGGAGACGTACTTGACCGTCATCGTGACCTCAGGAACGATGGAGCGGGCGCCCAGATAGAAAGCGGTGAAGCCGGAGATGACCTCGGCGAACGGGTACGCGCCGACATAGCCGATCTTGGCCTGGTCAGCGGTGATCTTGCCGGAGTCGATGAGCTCCTTGATCTTCATACCGGCGACGACACCGGCGACATAACGGCCTTCATAGATGTTGGCGAAGGCGTTGTGGCAGTTGTCGAGACCGGCGAACTGGGAGTTCAGGTTGGTGCAGCCGATGAACTGCACATTGGGGTAATCGGGAGCAGCCTTGAGCATGTACGGCTCGTGGCCATAGGAGTTGCAGATGACGACATCGCAGCCGGCCTCGGCCAGCTCGACGCAGGCGTCGGTGCAGCCGTCGTCTTCGCCGATGTTCGTGATGATGTTCCAGTCAAGGGTAACGCCCTTGGCGGCCATCTTCTCCGTGACGGAGTCCTTCGCGCGATAGAAGTTGTAGGTGTAGCCCTGATCGTTCTCGTCGCCGATGCAGATCATGCCGACCTTCAGGGTCTTGCCTTCGGTGTTGTTGCCGTTTTCTTCGGACGGCTTCGTCTCGTCGTTGCCGCCTTCCGTCGTGGCGTTGTTCGCGGTGTCCTTCGTTTCCTCATTGTTCCCGCTGTCCGTACCGCAGGCGGCGAACATGCCGATCGCGAGCACGAGAACGAGAAGCAGCGCAAGTACCTTCTTCAATCCTTTTTCCTCCTTGATATTGTTGGGTCACCCCAATGTGCATTCGCCGCGGTTCGTCCATGACGAATGTTTAAATCTATCATACAAGATTTTTTTGCAAGACACAATAGGCATTTTGCAAAATCTTGAAAAAATTTCCTGTGGAAGCTTCGGAGGAAATTCCACGAAACAGGTCGAAAACAGGGGAGAAAAAGAAAATCGGAAAAATCTGAAAAAAGCGCTTGACAAAAGGAGGTATGCATGGTATTATATCGGAGCTGTCTGCGAGAGACACAAACGCGAAAGCGAATGAGCCACGAGCGGCCGGCGGTGTACCTTGTAAATTAAACAACGAGAAACATGAACAAACACCTTGGACAATTTGATTAAAAAACAAGTTGTTCTTTGAGATGTCAGTGTAAAAACTGAGATTGTGAAGAATAGCCAACGAGAAATTCTTGAGTGAAGCTAAGAGCAAAACTTATAGAATGCATGATTTTATTTGGTTTCCGAAAGGGAACTGATTAAGATACCATTTTATAGAGAGTTTGATCCTGGCTCAGGACGAACGCTGGCGGCGTGCCTAACACATGCAAGTCGAACGGAGTCGGCCCCGCAAGGGACTGACTTAGTGGCGAACGGGTGAGTAACGCGTGAGCAACCTGCCTTTCAGTGGGGGACAACAGTTGGAAACGACTGCTAATACCGCATAATGCATTTTGACCGCATGATCGAGATGCCAAAGATTTATTGCTGAAAGATGGGCTCGCGTCTGATTAGATAGTTGGTGGGGTAACGGCC
>DQIA01000078.1:0-385 GCA_003525905.1 Clostridiales bacterium | reverse complement strand
CTACGGGAGGCAGCAGTGGGGAATATTGGGCAATGGGGGAAACCCTGACCCAGCAACGCCGCGTGAAGGAAGAAGGCTTTCGGGTTGTAAACTTCTTTTACCAGGGACGAAGAAAGTGACGGTACCTGGAGAAAAAGCCACGGCTAACTACGTGCCAGCAGCCGCGGTAATACGTAGGTGGCAAGCGTTGTCCGGATTTACTGGGTGTAAAGGGCGTGTAGGCGGAGATGCAAGTCAGATGTGAAATCCTCGGGCTTAACCCGGGAACTGCATTTGAAACTGTATCCCTTGAGTATCGGAGAGGCAGGCGGAATTCCTAGTGTAGCGGTGAAATGCGTAGATATTAGGATGAACACCAGTGGCGAAGGCGGCTTACTGGACGGTA
>DQIA01000077.1:2262-3146 GCA_003525905.1 Clostridiales bacterium | reverse complement strand
TGGGGCGCTGCGGCCGCAGCGCCCCGCCCCATGGGGGTATCTTTCGTACCGTCCGCGGCAGTTTTACGCCGCGCGGCGCACTTGACACAGGCTATGGATTCCACTTCCTCTCCGAATTGGCCGTTCGAAGTGCATTGGCCCGATGCCGGAAAATGTTCCAGGACTGTGTCCGCTTTCAGTATGCCCCGGCGCGGCCGAACAATGCACGCCGCGTTGGTTCATTTTTTCGCATTTCAGGAGGAATTTTCCATGACGCAGGTTTTATCCGTTGCGCTTTCCGTCGCCGCCGTGTTTCTGCTCGTGCGGCTGCTGTCCACGCCGCTGCGCTGGTTCTGGAAGCTGTGCATCAACACGCTCTGCGGCGCGGTCCTGCTCGGCCTTGTCAATTTACTCGCGCCCCTGACCGGGCTCTATATTGCC
Organism: Clostridiales bacterium; assembly: GCA_003525905.1. Taxonomy (GTDB): domain Bacteria; phylum Bacillota; class Clostridia; order Oscillospirales; family Oscillospiraceae; genus JAZOXB01. Next base: position 2,726 of record DQIA01000077.1, on the reverse strand, counting down.
GTCACCGCGCCCGCGGCCTGCATCGTCGGCTTTTTCGGCCTGCCCGGCTTTGCAGCCGTCGTGCTGATGCAGCTGTTTCTGTGAGCCGCGCGGGTGCGGCGTCACGCCCCACTGCGGCAGCGGCAGGCGCTGCATCGCGCCGAATACGCGCGTTTTGAGGTCGGGGTACGTCTTCGACAGCACGGCGACGAGCTCCTTGATCTCCTGCCGCTTCGTGTGCTTGTCGGCCGGGCACGGATTGTGCACGACGGGCAGGTCGTGCTCCGCCGCGAACGTGCGCACCATGCCCTCCGTCAGATAGAGCATGGGCCGGATCTGCGTCACGCCGGTCCGGTCGAGGTACGTCACCGGCTCGAAGCAGCCGATCCGCCCCTCGAACAGCAGGCTCATCAGGAACGTCTCGACGGCGTCGTCATAGTGGTGGCCGAGCGCCACCTTGGAAAAGCCCTGCTCCAGCAGCGCCT
>DQIA01000077.1:0-2156 GCA_003525905.1 Clostridiales bacterium | reverse complement strand
CTTGGCGCACAGCGAGCAGGGATTATTTTCCTTCCGGTGCTCGAAGATGATCGGCCCGATCTCCGTCTCCACGCGGGAATACGGCACGCCGAGGCGCTCACACAGGCGTGCGACCGGCGAGAAATCCATGCCGCCGAGGCCCATGTCGATCGTGATGGCCGTGAGGTCATAGGAATAGGGCACATATTCCCGCAGCGCCGCCAGAAGCGTCAGCAGCGTCAGCGAATCCTTGCCGCCGGACACGCCGACGGCGATGCGGTCGCCCGGCTCGATCATCCGGTAATCCTCGATGCAGCGGCGCACGAGTCCCATCATTCTTTGCATGCGAATTCCTCCGTTTTTTCGAAAAATTGCCCCTTGAGCATTTGAGAGCATCCGGGAGAAAAACGGAGCATCCGAGAGTTCTTCCGGAGAAAAATGAATTTTCCGAATTTTGTGCTTGACAGCCGGTTTTTCCTGTGGTATAAAGAATAGGCTGTGCACGGGAATATTGTACGCGTGCAGCCCGGTTTTGTCAAAATATTTATTTTCAATATACGGAGGAACTCACTCATGTCCACGACACTGGTCAGAAAAGAGGACGTTCAGCGCAAGTGGTACGTCCTGGACGCAGCGGACAAGCCCCTGGGCCGTACCGCCGTCATCGCCGCCAACCTGCTGCGCGGCAAGCTGAAGCCCGATTTCACCCCGAACGTTGACTGCGGCGACTACGTCATCATCGTCAACGTCGAGAAGGCTGTTCTCACCGGCCGCAAGCTGGAGGAGAAGTATTATCGCCGTCATTCCGGCTGGATCGGCGGTCTGAAGGAAACGAAGTACAAGACCCTCATGGCCGAGCGTCCCGAGTTCGCCATGGAGCTGGCCGTCAAGGGCATGCTCCCGAAGAACACCATCGGCAGAACTGCCATGACTCGTCTGAAGCTGTTCAAGGGTCCGGAGCACATCCATGCTGCCCAGAAGCCCGAAGCCTGGACGCAGGACTAATCAGGAGGTAAAAGACGATGTACGAGAGCAAGAAACAGTATCATTACGGCACCGGCCGCCGCAAGTCCTCTATCGCCCGTGTCCGCGTTTATGAGAACGGCACCGGTTCCATTATTATCAACGGCCGCGAGATCGACGACTACTTCGGTCTCGACACCCTGAAGCTGATCGTCCGTCAGCCGCTGGTCACCACCGACCTGCTCGGCAAGGTGGACGTGGTCTGCACCGTCCAGGGCGGCGGCGTCACCGGCCAGGCCGGTGCCATCCGTCACGGCATCTCCCGCGCGCTGCTGGGCCTGAACGCCGAGTACCGCGCCGCTCTGAAGGCCGCCGGTTTCCTGACCCGCGACCCGAGAATGAAGGAACGCAAGAAGTACGGTCTCAAAGCAGCTCGTCGCGCTCCGCAGTTCAGCAAGCGCTGATCGAGACTTCAAAATGCCCAAAAACCCCGGAACCATGCGGTTTTCCGGGGTTTTTCTTTTTTGATTCTGCTGTTTCCTTTTGAGGAAATTTGATGCTCTCTATCCCGTTTTTAATGGGTTAACCATAGGGGAAAACCGAGTTTGGAGCGATGAATGGGTTAAAAAATAGGGGAAAATCCCCCTCCATTTCGAGCCCTACGAGGCACATCTATAGAGGCAATTTATCCCTCCCGGCATCTTTGTTTTGCTTTGAATTCTTTTGGCGAAGTTTATTCCCGTTTATACCATATACGGATGGTTGAGGCCCAGTTACCCATTGCGGTAGCTGGGCCTTTTTTGTTTTCAGATATTCCAATGATGAATGCTCGAAGGAGGAGCCCGTGAAAAAATTTTTTAGAAATTTCTCCGGAGACTTAATTTTTGCCCTTTCCCGTGATCTACCACTTGAGGGGCAAAAACCTCTCACCTGTTCCTTGACAATCGAATACACATTCAACAGGTACATTCCTGATCGGGGGCGAAGGCCCCAGCCGGATGAAGGTGCGCCACGAACTTCCTGCCCACAGGGGTTATCACGGAAAGCAAGGTTGGTAGCGATTCCGAACCATTCTGAAATATCCGTTTGCTACGGATAAGGCGATGAAACGAATCAGGGACAATGATACTTCCCTATGGGGCTGGCGGAGTACCCGGCAGAGGTGAGATTCCTATGAGTTCGGTCAGCAACCGAACGCCTGTTGATTTCCTTTT
>DQIA01000064.1:22287-45872 GCA_003525905.1 Clostridiales bacterium | reverse complement strand
ATGATCTTCGTGGCCTTGCCGTCGGCGACCTTCTGCATGGCCTCGAGCGCCTTGAGCTTGATGACCTGGTCGTTCGGGCAGGCGTCGTTCAGCATCTGCATGGCCTCCGCCGTCGCCTTCTGCACGGCGAGGATGGCCTCGGCCTGACCCTGCGCACGCAGGATGGCGGACTGCTTTTCGGCGTCGGCGCGGAGGATGGCGGATTCCTTTTCACCCTCGGCGACGAGGATCTGCGAGCGCTTCGTGCCCTCTGCCTGCAGGATGGCCTGACGGCGGTCGCGCTCGGCCTTCATCTGCTTTTCCATGGAGTTCTGGATGTCCTGCGGCGGCAGGATGTTCTTCAGCTCCACGCGGGTGACCTTGATGCCCCAGGGGTCGGTCGCCTCGTCGAGGATGGCGCGCATCTTCGTGTTGATGACGTCGCGGCTCGTGAGCGTCTGGTCCAGCTCGAGATCGCCGATGATGTTGCGCAGCGTCGTGGCCGTCAGCGTTTCCATGGCGACCATCGGCTGCTCGACACCGTAGGTATAGAGCTTCGGATCCGTGATCTGGAAGTAGACGACGGTATCGATCTGCATGGTGACGTTATCCTTCGTGATAACGGGCTGCGGGGGGTAGTCCAGCACCTGCTCCTTCAGGCTGACGCGGCGGGCGATGCGCTCGACGAAGGGCAGCTTGAAGTGGATGCCGACCTCCCACACCTGCGAGAACGCGCCGAGGCGCTCGATGACGTAGGCGCGGGACTGCTGCACAATGCAGATGTTTTTGATGAGGATGATCAGGATGACTAGGGCGACGGCGCCGATGATGAGATAGGGAACGATCTTTTCCATAATACTCTCTCCTTCGCTTATTTGTTGGGAACGGGGACGGGTGTGACGATCAGCTTGACGCCCTCGATGGCGTCGATCCGCACGACGGTCCCGACCGCAACGGGGCTGCCGTCGGCGCTGCGGGCCGTCCATTCCACGCCGGACAGACGGACCGCGCCGGTCTCATGCAGATTGTCGATGGCCTCCGTGACGATGGCCTCGCGGCCGATGTTCCCGGCGGCGTTCGTGCGGACGGTGCGCGGCCGCAGGTACTTTTTCACGAGCGGGCGCAGCGCGGCCAGCAGCACGACAGACACGGCAAAGAACAGCGTGATCTGCAGCCATAGCTCGGCATGCAGCAGGGCGGCTGCCAGAGCGGCCAGTGCGCCGCCGATGAACCAGACGGTCGTCAGAGCGGTTGTGGCGCCCTCGATCACGGCAAAGACTACGATGAGCGCAAGCCACAGGAACTCCATTCGCATGGCACATTCCTCCTTTCGCTGCTTTCAGTATGACATATGCGGAGACGCTTGTCAAGATAGTGCGAGCAGGAAATTTTCAGCATTGCTCCAGAATATCTGGCAGCTCTTCCAGACGGTGTATTTCAAAATCCGGCACGATGTCCGGGCGCGGAGGACGGCCAGTACGGTTGAACCAGCAGGTGCGCAGCCCCGCATTTCTGCCGCCGAGGATGTCGCTCGTCAGACTGTCGCCGACGATCATGGCCATCGCGGGGTCAAAGTCCGGGATGCGCGCGAAGCAGTAGTCAAAATAACCCTTTTCCGGCTTGTGGAAGCCCGTGTCCTCGGAAATGAAAATTTCCTGAAAATAGTGGGAGATCCCGGCGCTCTCCAGCCGGCTGTACTGCGTGTCCGCCACGCCGTTCGAGGCCAAATAGAGACGGAAGCGCGGGGCGAGCCAGCTGAGCAGGGCCTCTGCGCCGGGCACGAACCAGTGGCCGATGCCGAGATAGCGGCGGTAGCGGTTTTCGGCATCCTCGGGGTCGTGGGTGCAGCCAAGGGCCTGAAACAGCAGGGAAAAACGCTCAATGAGCACCTGCTCGCGTGAAATTTCACCGCGCTCAAAGCGCTCCCACTGCTGCTGATTGATGCGGCTGTAGAGCGCGAGCGTCTCCTCCGTGGGGGCGATGCCGAGCTCCCGCAGCGTGCGGATGATGCCGTGGCGCTCCGCTTCGCCGAAGTCGAGCAGAGTATCATCGAGGTCCAGAAACAGATCGCGGATCATGGCAGCAGCACCTTTCCTTTCTCCTGCGCACAGGCCGCAGCGGACATGCGCAGGCGGCGGAATACGATCAGGCAGCCGGCCCAGCTGAGCATCATGACCGGCACGCCGATGTAGGCCGCAAGCTTCACCCAGATATTCGCCAGCGGCAGGCCGAACAGGAGTAGCACGAGCGAGCCGACCAGCAGCACCGCGCCGGTCAGCCAGCCGATGCCGCTCACACGGCGCAGAAGGCGCATCTTCGGAGAGGGCTGCGGCGCTTTTCCGCTGCGCAGCAGCGCACCTGCTCGGGCATGGAGCACCAGCAGGTTGACAAGCTCCAGCAGCAGGCAGAGATACATGGCCTCGCGGCCGATGAGCGTGCTGACGCCGAAGCCGATGAGCACGCTCATGATCAGAAACATGCCCGCGCCTCCTGCGGCCAGACAGCCGGTCAGCAGCACGGGGATATCGTGTTGATCCCGCATGAAAAGTTCCTCCTAGTCATTCCGGACATAGCGCGCCGTGCCGGATTCGTCCGTCAGCGTCAGCTCCCGGCCGTCAACGGCCCAGATAAATTCGGCCTGATAGGGCGAGGTGCCCTCCTGAATGTCCGTGAAAAGTGTCTGCCCGTCTGCGTGCCACACGCCGCGGATGGTCCCGGTGTCCTTGCCGCGGAACGTGCACTGCACGCTGATCGTGCCGTCCTGCGCCAGCGTCATGGTCTCGATGAGATCGCCGTTTCCGGCGCTGACCCAGCTGCCGACCAGCTCCTGCGGCAGGGCGTCCGCCTGCTCCGGCGCGGCGCAGGCGCACAGGAGCAGCAGGCACAGCAGCGCTGCGGCGGCCCGCCTCACTGCGCGGCCTCCGCGCCGAAAAAGCGCATGCGGAAGCTCTCCTCGCCGCTTTCCAGCACGCCGCGGACATACTGCGCGTCCGCGTCGGCGGCATGCTCGAGCGTGAGCAGGGCCCCGCGGAAGCATTCGCGGTCATACACGACCTCCAGCCCGCGGAACAGGCCGGGCGCGGCCTCCTGCGCGCGGCGCACATAGGCAACATTGTTCATGTGGCCGTTGTCGTCGATCTCCGCATCCGTCACGCGGACGGCCCCGGCGGCCGTCATCGTCTCCGGCAGCGTCAGGCGGCGCAGGCGCGTTTTCCGCTCCGGTGCATGCACGGGCAGCTCCCACAGAGCGGGGATCTGCCGCAGGTCGATCATGTGCCGCGCCTCGGCATTCACGAGCACCCAGCAGTGCACGGCCGAGCCGATGACCTCGCCGTCTGCGCAGAAATCATAGTCGCGCACGCTCATCACGGGCGTTGGGCTGCGCAGCCAGGTGCGCACGGTCAGCGCCTCGTCCGCAGCGGGCAGACGTGTCAGCTCCAACCGGCTGCGCACGAGCATCCACAGGCTGCCGAAGTCCGCGACCATGCGGTCGTGGCCGATGTTCAGCGCGTCTGCGTGGTCCGTGGCGGCGCGCTCGAGCGCGCCCATCAGCTCTGCGGGTGTCCAGATCCCGTCGTGTACGGGGCGGCAGCTTACTTCCAGAATCTCCTGCATTTCGTTCCTCCGGCTTCTTTGGGGGGCAACACCGCACAATTGCATCTTCGGCCTTCGCCGGATGTTTTTCACCGATCCATCGGTTCGAAAAGTTTGAGGTATTGCGCAGCCGTTGGCGGCTTTGCCGCCTTACGGATGCGGCATGCCCCTTGCGGGTACACAAAGTACATCTGCACTTTTCAAACCTTGTCTCGGCAAAAAATCTCTCGCCGAATGCTCTCGCTGAATCGTGCGGTGCTGCCCTTAATTATGCCTTATTGTAACACGTCTCCGCGGCTGCGTCAACCTCGGGAAAAGGCGGCCCCTGCCCGCAGGCAGGAGCCGCCCGGAGATCAGAAGCGGAAATAGATGAACGGATTATACGATGAGCTGAGGATGAACACAATGCACACGATCAGCAGAAGACCGGAGGCAAGGTCTGCCAGCAGAATGCCCTTCGCGCTCTTCGGCTCCCGGCGCAGCAGCGGCAGACAGCAAACGATACCGAGCGGCAGGTAGACGACGGCCTTCAGAAGGGAGACGTTCGTGGCAGCGGCTGCCACCCAGTCCGTCGCCTGCGGGACAAACATGAGCTTCAGCGCATGGCACAGCGACGGGAAATCGGTCAGGTTGAACAGCACCCAGCCGATCAGCACGAAAAACGCCGTATAGAGCCAGCGAACGGCCCTCGGCAGCCGCTCCAGCAGCCGCCCCAGAAACAGCTTTTCCGCCAGCAGCAGAAGCCCGTAATACAGGCCCCAGAACAGGAAGTTCCACTGTGCGCCGTGCCAGAAGCCGGTCAGCGCCCAGACGACCAGAATATTCCGGATCCAGCGGGATTTTTTGACGCGGTTGCCGCCGAGCGGGATGTAGACATAGTCGCGGAACCATGTCGACAGAGAGATGTGCCACCGCCGCCAGAAATCCGTGATGGAAAGGGCGGTATAGGGGTGGTCAAAGTTCTCCAAAAAATGGAAGCCGAACATCCGCCCCAGACCGATGGCCATGTCGCTGTAGCCGGAGAAATCAAAATAAATCTGCAGCGCATAGGCCACGGCTGCGAGCCAGTAGAGCGCGGTGCCGTAAACGGCGCTGTCTCCGGCGTAGATCGTCTCGGCGATGCGGGCGATGTTGTTTGCCAGAATGACCTTTTTCGCAAGGCCGAGGATAAAGCGGCGCAGACCGGCCGCCACATCGTCGATCGATTCGCGGCGTTCCAGAATCTCCTGCTCGACCGTCTCATAGCGGACAATCGGCCCGGCGATCAGCTGCGGGAAGAAGCTGACGTAGAGGAGCAGATAAAAATAGTTGCGCTGGACGCGAATCTCACCGCGGTACAGGTCGATCACATACGAAAGGATCTGGAAGGTATAGAAGCTGATGCCGATGGGGAGCGTCAGCTTCGGCAGTGCGCTCCAGCCGAACAGGGCGGAAAGGTTCTCCGAAAAGAAATTCAGATATTTGAAGACGAAGAGATTTCCGACGAGCAGGACGACTGTGACGATCAGAATAAGCCTCTTGTGCGCGGTGCTGCGCTCCATCAGCAGGCCGCCGCAGTAGGCCGCAAGTGTGGCGGCGAGCATCAGCAGCAGGAAGCGCGGCTCGCCCCAGGAATAAAACAGGAGCGAGGCGAGCAGCAGAACGACATTGCGGTAAACGCGGTTTTTGCTCAGGTAGTAGGCGACGGCGACCAGCGGGAAAAAGGCATAGACAAAGGTGATACTGCTAAATACCATGGCTCAGTTCTCCAGTGCAAAGTCGGGCGAGATATAATAGTCGACATTTCCGATCAGCAGGACCTTCGTGATGTTGTTCCTGCGCAGATAGTCGCTCAGGGAGAAGTCGCTTCCCATATAATTGCGGTAGTAGCGCAGATCGACGGAATATGTCCGGTCAAAGTGGGAGGCCAGCAGCTTCAGAATGGCGTTGTCATAGGATTCGCCGATGACCAGCAGATTTCCCCGGTCGGTCCGGCCGGTGTCAAAGATGATCTCGCCGTCGTCCCCGCCATAGAAGGCGCCGTAGCTGAGCGCAAGCTCGCCCGGCACGGCGTCCTGCCTGCCATAGTCTCCGGCGGGCTCACCGTTGCGTGTGACCGTCATCTCCGGATAGGCAAAGCGATAGACGGTGAAGGGCTCCGAGAAGATGTCAAGCCCCGTTCCGGCCGCCTTGGAGCCGGAAAACTCGCCGAGCGTCTCGGTCGCGGTCGGTTCCAGCGGCGTATCCGTGCAGCCGAGGAGGGGGAGCAGCTCCCGATAGGCGCGGTAGGAGCCGAGATAATTCCAGTGGTGGTCCGTCCGGTAAAAATACTCGGAGAATGCGGCAAAATCGGGGATTTCATATTTCAGCATCCGGTTCTCCGGCAGGTTCAGCATGGAAAACAGCAGATCGTCAGCATAGACCCGCTCTCCGGTCTCAAAGTTGATATCCGTGTCCTTTTCAATGTAGCAGACAAAAAACTCTATGTCAGGATGAGCGGCGAATATGGCGTTATAATTTGCGGCGCGCTCCTCCAGCGTGGGACGGAGCTTCTCCAGATCGCGCGTTTGATACGTCAGGTAATCGGAGAAAAGCTGCACATCGCCGATCCGGTAGTAGCGGCCGCTTTCCAGCACGGGCTTCAGCAGCGCTTTGGTCAGCTTGGACGACAGATCATTATACCGGGCTTTGAAGCGCTCGGCAAAGGGAGTCTGATCCCCCAACGCGGCTTCCAGCTGATTCTGAAACGTGCCGTCGGCGTAGGTCCCCGGCGTCGGCAGAGCCGCACGGTTTGCATAGCGGTTTTCGTAGTAGTTGATCTTCTTCGGGAAGAAGACCGTCCGCGCCAGACCGAGCAGCAGCCCGCAGAGGATCAGCCCCACAAAGACGAAATTGATCCCTTTCTTCCACATGCTGCTTCCCTCCCGATCCGGCATGGGCGATAGCCCGATTTTTCGCCCAATGCTCTCGCTGCACTGTGCGGTGCTGCCCTAAATTATATCATAGGGGGAATGCATTCGCAAGCGGGAAAGCGGAACCGGCAGAAAGCGCTTGCCTTTTGGGGGAAAATGCGGTATAATGATGCAATCACGCTGCACGGGAGGGAAACGCTTGAAGCTGAAAAAGATGATCGATAAAACGCTGGCGCTTTATCTGCTGGTCGGCGTTCTGAACTTCATCGTCTGCACGGGGATCATGTTTCTCCTTTATAATGTGGCCGACGTCAGCAAGCACTTTGCGCCGATCGTGAACTACGGCCTCGGCAGCATCATCTGGTATCTTTCCTGCAACTATCTGCTCTTCCCCGGCCACAAGACCACCTCGAAGCAGCTGCTGTGCTTTGTGCTGGACATTGTTGTGTGCTATCTGCTGTCGTATTATCTCATCGGGCCGTATGTCTCGCGCCTGCTGCTGCGCTCGCACTCCGTGACGCGCTTCTTCTCGTTCGGCGGCACGGAGAATATCCGCGGCAACTGCGAAATGTCCGTTGGTTCGCTCAGCTATGCGCTGCTGAACTATTTTGGCCAGCGCTACTTCGTCTTCAGCGACCGCTTCGCCGCCCGTAAGGACAGAAATACCGAAGCATAAAGCAATTCCCCGGAGCAGGATGAACCGCTCCGGGGAATTTCATATATCGCGGCATGTGTAAGGAAGCAGCATACCGTTCCCGGCGCAATGCTGCCGATAAAGCGGATCGGAAGGCATTGTGCCACAGAATGTGTGCCGCAAGCATTGCGTGCCTGTTTTTGCTCAGCCCTCCATGCACCGCAGCACGGTCTCCTCCGGGACGATGGCGGAGATGCCACCGGGGTACTGCGTGGACAGGCTGGCAGCCGTGGCGGCGAAGCGGCCGATGGCGGTCAGCTCGTCCTCCGTCAGCGCCTCGGGCGCGCGGCCCAGCTGCAGCAGGCGGCTGACGGCGCTGCCGCCGAAGATATCGCCTGCGCCCGTCGTGTCGACCGGCAGGACGCGCGGCGCGGCTACGCGGACGGCTGCCCCGGCATTCTGCAGCAGGCAGCCCTTCGGCCCGCAGGTGACCATGGCCAGGCGGACGCCGAAGTCCGCAAGCAGGCGCGCTGCGCCCTCCTCGGGGCTGCAGCCCCAGAGAAAGCGCACCTCGTCGTCGCTGATCTTGACGATATCGGCCTGCCGCAGGCCCCAGAGGATCTGCGTCTTCGCCGCATCGGCATCCGGCCACAGCGGCAGGCGGAGGTTCGGGTCGAAGCTGAGGAGCTTGCCGTGCGCGGCGGCGTAGGCGGCGGCCTGCTGCGTGGCGGAGCGCACCGGCTCCTGCGTCAGGCTCAGGCTGCCGAAGTGGAGCAGACGCGCCTCATCCAGCAGCGAAAGATCCAGCTCGTCAAAGCGGAGCTGCGTGTCCGCGCCCGGCTTGCGGGCAAAGCTGAACGCGCGCTCGCCGCCGGGGCCGAACGTGACGAAGGCCAGCGTTGTGAACACGGACGGATCGCGCACGATGCCCTCCGTGCGGATGCCGGCCTGCGCCAGCGTGGTGCACAGCAGGTCGCCGAACGTATCCGCGCCGACCTTGCCGAGCATGGCGCCGCTGCAGCCGTAGGCGTGCAGGGCGGCCAGAAAATTCCCCGGTGCGCCGCCGGGATGGGCGGCGAGGGTGGGGTAGCCGTCGCGGTCCGTGTCGACCGTGGCAAAATCGATCAGCAGCTCCCCGAGTGCAATGGCGTCCAGCATGAAAATCCCTCCGCATCAGAATGAAAGATAATAAAAGATGGAAAGCAGGTGCTGCCGGAATCAGATCCCCAGCTTTTCCAGTGCAGCCATGCGCAGGGCAAGGCAGAAAATCTGCATGGCCTGCTCCAGCTCCTCCACGGGCGGGAAGCTCGGCGCGATGCGGATGTTGCTGTCGGCGGGGTCGTTCCCGCCGGGATAGGTCGCTCCGGCGGGCGTCATGGTCACACCGGCCCCGGCGCACAGAGCGAGCGTGCGCTTCGCCGTACCGGGCATGGCGTCGCATGAGACAAAGTAGCCGCCCTTCGGCTCCGTCCAGCTCGCGATGTTGAGCGGGGCGATGCCGCGCAGGGCTGCCAGCACGGCCTCGAACTTCGGGCGCAGGATGGCGGCGTGGCGCTGCATGAGCTCGAGCACATGGGCCTTGTCCTGCAGGAAGCGGACGTGGCGCAGCTGGTTGACCTTGTCATAGCTGATGGTCTGCGCGCCGAGCAGACCGGAGAGGTATTTCAGGTTCGCCTCGGACGCCGCCATGACGGCCACGCCCGCACCGGGGAAGGTGATCTTGGACGTCGAAGCAAATTCATAGACCATGTCGGCGTTCCCTGCCTCACGGCACAGCGTGAGCATGTCGCGGAAGGGAACGAACTGGCCGTAGACCTCGTGCAGGCAGTAGGCGTTGTCCCACATCAGGGCAAAGTCCGGCGCGGCGGGGCGCAGGGCTGCCAGCCGGTCGACGACGGCGTCGGAATAGACGATACCCTGCGGGTTGGAGTATTTCGGCACGCACCAGATGCCCTTGACGGCCGGGTCGCGCACGGCGGCCTCGACGGCGTCCATGTCCGGGCCGTCCGGCGTCATGGCAATGGGGATAAGCTCCATGCCGAACGACTGCGATACGCGGAAATGGCGGTCATAGCCCGGCGCGGGGCACAGGAAGCGGACGGCCGGCTCCTGCGACCACGGGCGCGGCGAGTGCAGCAGGCCGTGCGTCCAGGCCTTGGCGATGAGGTCATACATGAGGTTCAGGCTGGCGCTGCCGCCGACGAGGATCTGCGAGGGCATCACGCCCAGCAGCTCGGCAAACAGGCGCTTGGCCGAGGGAATGCCGGTCAGCTCGCCGTAGTTGCGCACGTCGAGCGCGCCGTCGAAGCAGTCCTCCGGAGACTGCAGCACGGTCAGAATGCCGCTGACCATATCGAGCTGCGCACGGCTCGGCTTGCCGCGGGCCATGTTCAGGGAGAGCTGCTTGGTCTTCCAGGCCTCGTACTGCTCCTGCAGCGCGGTATACTCCGCGCAGCGCTCCGAACGGGTGTAGTCTGCATAGGGCTTCATGATGTGACCTCCAAAAATTTTTTTGGTTTGCCCCCATCTTACCGCGCAGCGGGCGGAATGTCAATCGCTTTCCCACATTCTTTGCATGAAAAAAACCGCTTTTTTGACGGCGGACGCAAACTATGCGAATTATTTGCAGCGCAACTTGCAAAACAGCCGGATATCTGCTATGATAAATCAGAATTCGCCTGAATATGAGAAGGAGACGGTGATTTTGGCACAGATCGACCTGACGACGGGCTCCATTCCCAAAACGCTGCTGCGCTTTGCGTTCCCCATGATCTGCGGGAACCTGCTGCAGCAGCTTTATAATGTGGCGGACACGCTCATCGTCGGCCGGTTTCTTGGCTCGGACGCGCTCGGCGCGGTCGGCTCGTCCTATACGCTCATAACGTTCCTGACATCCATCCTGCTCGGCCTGTGCATGGGCAGCGGCGCGCTGTTCTCCGTCTGTTGGGGGCAGCGGGACCTTGCCAGACTCCGGCGGCAGACGCATGCGGCCTTCGTGCTCATCGCGGTGTGCACCGTCGTGCTCAATACGGCGGCCTTTCTGCTGCTCGATGCGATGAAAACGCTCCTGTCCGTCCCGGCGGAGGTCTGGCCCCTGATGCGGTCATATCTGTTCGTCATTTTCTTCGGCATCGGCGGCACCTTCCTTTATAATTATTACGCCTCGCTCCTGCGCGCGGTGGGCAATTCGCTCGTCCCGCTCCTCTTCCTTGCGGCATCGGCCGTGCTGAACATTGCGCTCGATCTGGTGTTTGTGCTGGTGTGCCGGTGGGGCGTGGAGGGCGCTGCGGCCGCGACGGTGCTGGCGCAGTGGCTCTCCGGCATCGGCACGGCGGTCTATACCCTCGTGCGCTGCCCGGAGCTGCGGGTCCGGCGGGAGGAGCGGCGCATCACCGGCAGCATGCTGCGGGAGCTTCTGAGCGCCTCGGTGCTGACGTGCCTGCAGCAGTCCGTGATGAACCTCGGCATCCTCATGGTGCAGGGACGCATCAACAGCTTCGGCCCCGTGATCATGGCGGCGTTCGCAGCCGCCGTGAAGATCGACTCGTTTGCCTATATGCCGCTGCAGGACTTCGGCAATGCGTTCTCCACGTTCATTGCACAGAACTACGGCGCGCAGCAGCCGGAGCGCATCCGCCGCGGCATCCGCACGGCCGTGATCCTGTCGTCGGTCTTTGCCGTGTGCGTCTCGGCCTGCGTCGTGCTGCTTGCTGCGCCGCTGCTGGGGCTGTTCCTGCAGCCGGGCGAGACGGAGATCCTGCAGGCGGGCGTGACCTACCTGCGCATCGCGGGCGCGTTCTATGTGGGCATCGGCGGGCTGTTCCTGCTCTATGGCTTGTACCGCGCCGTCGGCAGACCGGGTATGTCGCTCGTGCTGACGGTCATCTCGCTCGGCACGCGCGTGGCGCTGGCCTACGCGCTTTCGGCCGTCCCGGCCATCGGCGTCGTGGGCATCTGGTGGTCCATCCCCATCGGCTGGGCGCTTGCGGATCTCACGGGCGTGCTCGTCTGGCGGCGCGCCGGGCGAAAGTTGACAGAAAATTCACACCCCGGCGCGAAAATGCGTTGAAAAGCCCTGTGTGGTGTGATATGATTGGAGCATCATTCGGAAAGCGAGAAACATTATGGATCTGGAACACAACGAAAACGAAGAACTGGAAGTGACCCCGGCCGAGCCGGAGGCGGCCCCGGAGGCCGAACCGGAAACCGCGCCGGTCCCTGAGGCGGAGCCGGAGGAGAAGCCGGAGGAGAAGTCTGCGGAAAAGAAGCCCGGCATGTCCAAGGGCGCAAAGATCGCCATTTTCCTGGCGGCGCTGGCTCTCGTGGCGGCCATCGCGGCCTGCGTCCTGCTCATCACGGGCCGCAAGGATCACCCGGCCGGGACGGAGGCCCAGCAGACGGAGGCGACTGAGGCAACGGACGGCACGACCGAGACCGTCGCGGACAAGACGCTCGCGGAGGGCGAGGAGATCACGACGACCTACGGCGAGGCAGCCAACCTCATCGACGCCGATAATTTCGGCAAGAACGCCGTCACGGACAACGCCGCCTATACCACGGGCACGGCGGAGGCCGGCGATGTGCAGATGCGCACGGTCGTTGCGCGCGACGCGACGGGCTACTGCCTGACGAATGCCGACCTGCAGATCTACTACTGGATGGAATTCTACCAGCTCATGAACAACTATGGCTCCTATGCCTCCATGCTGGGTCTGGACTACACGAAGGCGCTGGCCCTGCAGGACGCCCCGAGCGGCGGAACGTGGGAGCAGTATTTCCTGACGAGCGCCACAAACAACTTCGCCGAGATCCGCGCCCTGTATCTGGCGGCGCAGGAGGCGGGCTATGAGCTGCCGGAGACGGAGGCCAAGTCCATCGAGGACGTGCTGGACCCGGAGGGCAGCTTTGCCAAGAGCGCGGCGGACAACGGCTATGACGATGTCGACGCCTATCTGCAGGTCAACTTCGGCAAGGGCGTCACGACCGAGATCTATCACGACTATCTGCTGACGTATTATACGGCGGTGAACTATTATAAGAACGTGCTGTACGGCGAGTCTGCCAACGCGCTGACGGATGCCGAGGTCGAGGCCTATTATGACGAGAACGCCCAGAGCTATATCGATCAGGGCGTGACGAAGGTCAACAACGTCTCCGTCCGCCACATCCTCATCCAGCCCGAGGGCGAGAAGGACAGCGACGGCAACTACAGCGATGAGGCGAAGGCAGCCGCCAAGGCGGAGGCCGAGCGTATCCTTGCCCTCTGGCAGGCCGACCCCACGGAGGACAACTTCAAGACGCTTGCGCTGGAGTACAATCAGGACCCCGGCTCCAAGGACAACGGCGGCCTGTATGAGGACTTCCAGCCCGGCAAGATGGTCACGGAGTTCAACGACTGGTGCTTCGACGAGAGCCGCCAGCCCGGCGATTGTGAGATCGTCGAGACGACCCATGGCTACCACATCATCTACTTCATCGGCCAGACCGAGACCCGCGCCTGGTTCGACACGGCGAAGGAAGACATGGCTTCCGCCGCAGCCGGTGAAAAGATCACAGAGCTGAAAACAAAGTACCCTGTAGAGTTCAACTTCAATAATGTCGTGATCTACGACCTGCTGAGCGCTTCCGTCTCGGCATCCTGACACGAAGACAGACCGGGTGCGCCGCGGCAGCAGCGGCGCACCCGTGCTGAGCTTGTCAAAAAAGAATTTTTGACAAGCTCTCAAACGAGACCCGTTTCACTGGGCTCTCGTTTGAATGGGGCAGCGGCTCGCTGCAGCGCACGAAGGGCACGCCTGCGGCGTGCCCTTCGTGCGCTGCAGCGAGCCGCTGCCCCATTCAAACGAGAGCCCAGTGAAACGGGTCTCGTTTGAGAGCTTGTCAAAAATCCTTTTTTGACAAGCTCAAGGGCAGGGTCGTTTGACCCTGTCCGTCGTTTTTTTATTTCCCGCATTTGCCGCAGCTGCAGCAGGCCGCGCCGTTTTCCGCCGTGCGGCAGCGGCGCTTGCGATACTCCGTCGGCACCTCGCCGTAGACCTCGCGGAATGCCTCGGTAAAGCGGCTCTGGCTCTCATAGCCGACGGCCTTGGCAATGGCCGCGATGTCGTCCTGTGTCTGCGTCAGGCGTGCGGCGGCCGCCTCCATGCGGTGCTGCTTCATATGCTGCGCGATGGACGAGCCGTAAACGCGCTTGAAGGCGCTTTTCAGCGTCGTTGTATTCATCAGAAACTCGCGCGACAGCGCCTCGATCGTGATGCGCTCGGAAAGATGCTCCGTGAGATAGGTGTGCACGCGGCGGATGATCTCCTCCTGCGAGGCCAGAAAGTCCACGGCCTTCTCCGGGCAGGCGATCTCCATGACGCGCTCAACGATCTCGTGCAGCAGACGGCTCTCCTCCGTGTCTGCCGCGCGGTAATAGACCTCCTTGCCGTCGCGGCGGCTGACGAGCAGGCCGCTCTCCGTCAGGGAGCGCAGATGGTGCGACACGGCCGGGCTGGACATCTCCAGCATGGCGGCCAGATTGATGACGCATGCCTCCTGATGGCTGAGCAGCCAGAAAATGCGCACGCGCGTCGGGTCGCTGAGCTGCTTGAATACCTCGGCGGCAGCCGCAAAATGCGCCACCCGCATGACCTCCTGATGCAGGCTTGCCGCCTGAGACGACGTGCCGTGGTCGTGGGGAAGCTGAAATTCTGCCATAGTCTCTCTCCGTTCTCCGTTTTGGAAATTCCGTTCGCCCGTTCCGAAACAAGCCGGCCAAACCGCTTGCATTTTGGGTCCGCATCCAGTATACTACAGTCACAACGATTAAGCAAGCATTGAATCGTTCCAATACTCATTCCTTCCGGAGCGCCGCTGGCGCGCAAGGAAAATTTTCAGGAGGTTTATCATGAAGAAAACGTATCCGATCGAAGTTGACTGTGCAAACTGCGCGAACCTGATGGAGCAGGCCACGAAGAAAACCGAGGGCATCGCCGACGCGACCGTGAATTTCATGACGCAGAAGATGATCGTGGAGTTCGCCGAGGGCGCTGATCCCAAGGACGTCATGAAGCGCGTTCTCAAGGCCTGCAAGAAGGTCGAGCCGGACTGCGAGATCGAGCTTTGACCCTTCCGGCGGCGCATCGCAAGATACGCCGCCTTTTATTTGGCCAGGGCCTCTGAGTCCTGTTATTTCGAATCAAAAAATCAGAAAGAGAGGTAAACCGAGCATGAACAAAAAGCAGAAAAAAATGCTTATCCGCATCGCGATCACGGCAGTCATGCTCATCGCGCTTGCATTCCTCCCCCTGACCGGCATCTGGCGGCTCCTGGCCTATGTGGCCGCCTACCTCGTCATCGGCTACGATATCCTCCGCAAGGCAGGCATCGGCATCATCCACGGCCGTGCATTTGACGAGTGCTTCCTGATGGCTATCGCCACGCTCGGCGCGTTCTTCCTCGCCGTTTGGACGAAGAGCGGCGACTACGTCGAGGGTATCTCCGTTATGCTGTTCTACCAGATCGGCGAGCTGTTCCAGAGCTACGCCGTCGGCAAGAGCCGCCGCAACATCAGTGCGCTGATGGACATCCGTCCCGATTACGCCAACATCGAAAAGGACGGCAAGCTCGAGCAGGTCGACCCGGATGAGGTCACCGTCGGCAGCATCATCGTCGTGCAGCCCGGCGAAAAGGTCCCGCTGGACGGCGTCGTCGTCAGCGGCAATTCCACCCTGAACACCAGCGCCCTGACGGGGGAGAGTCTTCCCCGCGATGTTGCCGAGGGCGACGAGATCATCAGCGGCTGCATCAATATGAGCGGTGTGCTGAAGATCCGCACGACAAAGGCCTTCGGCGAATCCACCGTCTCGAAAATTCTCGACCTTGTGGAGAACGCCAGCTCCCGCAAGTCCCGCTCCGAGGCGTTCATCTCCCGCTTTGCCCGCATCTACACGCCTGCCGTATGCATCGGCGCGGTGCTGCTGGGCGTTGCCGTGCCGCTGCTGCGCATGGCCTTCGGCGCAAGCGCCCAGTGGGTCGACTGGGTCTACCGCGCGCTGACGTTCCTCGTCGTGAGCTGCCCGTGCGCCCTTGTCATCAGCATCCCGCTGAGCTTCTTCGCCGGCATTGGCGGCGCAAGCAAGGAGGGCATCCTCATCAAGGGCTCGAACTATCTGGAAGCCCTTGCCGCGACGAAGGTCGTCGTGTTCGACAAGACCGGCACTCTGACGCAGGGCGTGTTTGAGGTCACGGCCGTCCATCACAACGAGCTGGACGCCGATAAGGTGCTGGAATATGCCGCGCTGGCCGAGTGCGCCTCCTCTCACCCCATCAGCAAAAGTCTGCAGAAGGCCTATGGAAAGCCGATCGACCGCAGCCGTGTTACGAATATCGAGGAGATCAGCGGCCACGGCATCACGGCGACCGTTGACGGCCACAGCGTCGCTGCGGGCAACGCCAAGCTCATGCAGAAGCTCGGCATCGATTATCACGACTGCCACTGCGTCGGCACGATCATCCATATGGCGGTCGACGGCGCCTACGCCGGTCACATCGTCATCTCGGATATTGTCAAGCCGCACTCCGCCGAGGCCATTGCCCGCCTCAAAAAATCCGGCGTCTCCAAGACCGTCATGCTCACGGGCGACACACGCCGCGTAGCCGAGCAGGTCGCTCACGAGCTGGGCGTCGACGAGGTCCGCAGCGAGCTTCTGCCGGGCGACAAGGTCGCCGAGGTGGAAAAGCTGCTGGCAGAAAAGTCCCCGAAGACCAATCTCGCCTTTGTCGGAGACGGCATCAACGACGCGCCCGTTCTGACCCGCGCGGATATCGGCATCGCCATGGGCGCCATGGGCAGCGACGCCGCCATCGAAGCCGCGGACGTTGTGCTGATGGACGACGATCCCCTGCAGATTGCCAAGGCCATCCGCATCTCGCGCAAGTGCATCGGCATCGTGCGGCAGAATATCGTGTTCTCCCTCATCGTGAAATTTGCCTGCCTTGCCCTGACGGCCGCCGGTATCACGAACATGTGGGCCGCCATCTTCGCCGACGTCGGCGTGATGATCCTCGCCGTGCTCAACGCCATCCGCGCCCTGCGCGTCCACAATCTCTGAGTTGGAATGATCCCGAAAAAATTCCGGGCCTGCTGCATTTTTAGGCAGCAGGCCCGGATGCTTTTTGCCGGTTATTTTAAGGCAGCGCCGTCGTGGAACGCGCGGCCGACGACCGCGCCAAGGCGGACATAGGTCTTATTGAACGAATCATAGGTGATGGGCGCGACCTTGTCCACGTCGACCTTACCCTCCGGCGTGAGATATGCCTCGTCCACGCTGACATTCACGATCTTGCCGACGAGGCGGCAGCTCTCCGGATCATAGCTCACAACGCGGCAGGAAACGGCGATGGGCAGCTCATCGATGCACGGCGCGTCGACAAATTCGGACTTCGTGGCGTGGAAGCCGGCGCGGGCGAACTTGTCCGGCACCTGGTTGCCGGACACCAGCCCGACATAGTCGCAGGCGACGACCTGCTCCGCCGTGCCCATGCTGACGGTAAACGCGCCGCGGGCCAGCAGGTCCTTCACCGTGCGGTGCGACGGGCTGACGCAGAACGAAAGCTCCTTATCGTCGCTGATGCCGCCCCATGCGGCGTTCATGGCGCAGGGCGTGCCGTCCTCGCCATAGGCAGCCAGAATGAACACCGGCTGCGGATAAATGCTTGCATGTGCGCCAAAATTCTTTCTCATAAAGAAAAGCACTCCTTCTAAATATCAAAATTCGCAAAGCAGGCAGAAGCTGCTCCGGCGGCAGGTCAGCAGGCCGTCCCGCTGCATTTTGGACAGCTCATTGGACAGCGCGCTGCGTTCCACATTCAGATAATCGGCAAGCTGCTGGCGGTCGAACGGGATCGTGAAGCTGCGGCTCCCCGCCCGCTGCGCCTGCTCGCCAAGGTACGACAGCAGCCGCGCACGAATGGTGCGCGGGCCGGTGTGCAGGCTGCGCCGGGAAAGCGCCAGATTTTTATGCGCCAGCGTCCCGACGAGATTACGGATGATGCGGCTGTGGTGCTCGCAGGTGCTCGTGCACTGCGTCAGGATGCGCCTTGCGTCGAGGAAGAGCACCTCGCAGGCCTCGCTGGCCACGACGTCGACAAGCAGCGGCTCATCCGATGCACAGGCATAGGCCTCCGCAAACAGGTCGCCGGGCTCCGCGCGCCCGAGCAGCGTGACCGCGCCCTGCATGTCCGTGTGCTCGATCAGGACGCTCCCCGTGAGCACCAATCCCATATACCGCGTAGGCTCCCCCGCCCGCAGGATCCGTTCCCCGCGCGCAAAACGCCGGGGCGACGCGCCGAGGCAGGGCAGCATGGCCGCGATCTCCTCCGATGTTGCCCCACGGAACAGCGGCGAGGCCAGCAACGCAGCATCCTTCATTCTTTCTTCCTCTGTTGGTATTCCAACATACTTTCTCTTGGATTTGGGGTATGCTATCTGGTAACAGGGTCATGCAAACGCGCGGCCGGAAGGAGGATCATTATGGCTATTCTGAAAAACATCGCGCAGGAGCAGGTGCTCCCGCTTGCACAGCAGGTCGAGGCCGAGGCCGGGCAGATCGTCAGCAAGACGCTTGCCCAGAATGACGCCGTCAGCATCACGCTGTTCGCCTTCTCCAAGGGCGAGGAGATCAGTACACACGCCTCCGGCGGCGACGCAATGGTGCTCGTGCTCGAGGGCAGCGGCCGCTTTACCATCGACGGCAGAGAGCATTTCTGCTCCGCGGGCGAGAGCATCGTCATGCCCGCCGGGAAGCCCCACGCGGTCTATGCCGCCGAGGACTTCAAGATGCTGCTGACTGTCGTGTTCCCGCGGGGCTAAGCGAGCACTCCGCCGAACGTATAGTCGTAGAGGCCGCTCCACGGCAGCTCTCCGCGGATGCAGGGCAGATATTCCGTGATAAGCGTGACCGCCTGCGGCACGGCCTCGTCAAACAGGCGCTGCAGGACCGCATTGCTCTCGGTACACTTCGGGTTCGGTTCATAGTTCACGATCATGCCGTGCAGACCGTGATACGCGCCGGCAAGGTGCATGCCGGCATACAGCGCCGTGCGCTTAGCACGGCCCGGCGCAAGGAACAGCGCGTTGCCCCACAGGAACGTCCGGATCGCCTGCTCCGTCTGCCGGGGCGTCAGCTCATCCGGCAGCAGCTCCGCCATCACGGCCGCGCTGCGCGCCGAGGCATGCAGATGGCCCGTCAGGCTCGTGCGGATCGGGTCCAGCCCGGCCTGCACCAGCAGGCTGCGGTCAAATTCGACCTCGATCTCCGTGTGGGCCACGCCGCTGCGCGCGATCTGCCCGGCAATGTAGCCGTGGCAGGCGCGGTCCAGCGCAAAGTGGCACAAAAATCCATAGAGATACGCCGTTTCCGGCGCCGGAAACTCCAGTGCGGCCAGCTTCTCCCCTGTGGGGCGGAAGAAGGCCGCACCACTTTGTTTGTGCATCCGGTGGCCGAGGCGGCTGACGTGCCCGAGCAGCGGATGGTCAAAGAACAGAATATCCGGGCCATGCAGCCCAATGGAAAACAGATTCTGCTCCGGCCAGAGCAGCGACTGCATTTCCTGCGGCAGCGCCGCAAGCACCTCCCTGCCGAAGCAGAAGTGTGCATAAGTTGATGGCATGACGTCCACCTCGAAATCTGGAATCTGTGCATAGCATACCACATTCCGGCAGTTTTGAAAAGCGTTTTTCGTGCAGGACGGTCATTTGTTTTCAAATCCTTCACAGTTCTGACATTTGATTTTCACGCCGCTTTATGATATACTTATTGTTTAGAAAAACACATGTGAGGGTACCCGTTATGAAACACTGCTATCGGGCGGGCATCGACATCGGCTCAACCACCGCAAAGCTCGTTATTCTGGACGAACGCGGCGTCCTGTGCTATGGCGATTACCGCCGCCACTGTGCGCACACGCAGGAAACACTTGCCGAGCTGCTGGAGGACGCCTGCGCAAAGCTCGGCCCCTGCGACCTGCGCCTGAAGATCACCGGCTCCGGCGCCATCAACCTCGGCAAAGCCCTGAACATCGGCTTTGTGCAGGAGGTCGTTGCCGTGGCCTCCAGCCTGCAGGCCATTGCCCCGCAGACGGACGTCGCCATTGAGCTGGGCGGTGAGGATGCGAAGATCATCTACTTCCGCGGCGGGCTGGAGGAGCGCATGAACGGCGTCTGCGCAGGCGGCACCGGCTCGTTCATCGACCAGATGGCCGCGCTCCTGCAGACGGATGCCGAGGGTCTGAACCGCGCCGCGGCGGACTATCGCGAGCTCTATCCCATCGCCGCGCGCTGCGGCGTGTTCGCCAAGTCGGACATCCAGCCCCTCATCAACGAGGGCGCAACGCTGCCCGATCTGGCGGCCTCCATTTTTCAGGCCGTCGTCAACCAGACCATCTCCGGCCTTGCCTGCGGCAAGCCCATCCGCGGCTGCGTCGCCTTCCTCGGCGGCCCGCTGCACTTCCTGCCGGAGCTCAAAAAGGCCTTCATCCGCACGCTGCACCTGACGCTGGAGAATATCGTCGATCCCGACAACTCCCATCTGTTTGCTGCCATGGGCGCTGCCCTCGAGGCGGGCGATGCCGAGCCGGCGGATGCCGCCGCGCTTGCCGCAAAGCTGCGCAGCGGCGTGCAGATGGCTTTTGAGCTCAAACGCCTGCCGCCGCTGTTTGCGGACCGCGCAGAGTACGATGCCTTCCGCGCTCGCCATGACCGCGCGCAGGTCCATAAGGCAGCACTGCATCCCTGCCGCTGCTTCCTCGGCATCGACGCAGGCTCCACCACAACAAAGCTTGCCCTCATCGACGAGGACGGCGCGCTGCTGTGGTCGTTTTACGCCAACAATCAGGGCTCACCGGTGCAGACGGCCATGCACGCCATGCGCCTGCTCGGTGAACAGCTCCCGCCGGGCGCGGAGATCGCGCGCTCCTGCTCGACCGGCTACGGCGAGACGCTGCTGAAGTCCGCCTTCCTGCTCGATGACGGCGAGGTCGAGACCATCGCGCACTATGAGGCCGCTGCCTTCTTCGACCCGGACGTCGACTGCATTCTGGACATCGGCGGGCAGGATATGAAGTGCATCCGCATTCGCAATCACTCCGTGGATTCCATTCTGCTCAATGAGGCCTGCTCGTCCGGCTGCGGCTCATTTATCGAAAATTTCGCCAATTCCCTCGGCTACACCGCCGCGGTTTTCGCGCAGGAGGCGCTGTTCGCCGCCCATCCCATCGATCTTGGCACGCGCTGCACCGTGTTCATGAACTCCAACGTCAAGCAGGCGCAGAAGGAGGGCGCGACCGTGCAGGATATCTCCGCTGGTCTCGCCTACTCCGTCATCAAAAATGCGCTGTATAAGGTCATTAAGCTTGCCGATGCCCGCGACATGGGCCGCCATATCGTCGTGCAGGGCGGCACGTTCTACAATCAGGCCGTGCTGCGCGCCTTTGAGCGCATCGCGGGCGTCGAGGCCACCTGTCCGGATATCGCAGGCATCATGGGCGCGTTCGGCGCGGCCCTGATCGCCCGCGACCGCTGGACGGGGCAGCGATCGACCATGCTCCCCATCGCGGACATTCTGAAGCTGCAATATACGACGCAGGCCACGCGCTGCTCCGGCTGCGGCAACCGCTGCATGCTGACCATCAACGAATTCTCGAACGGCCAGCGCCACGTCACCGGCAACCGCTGCGAAAAGGGCCTCGGCGGCACGCCGAAGGAGAACCGTGCGCCGAATGTCATGGCCTATAAGCTCAAGCGCATGTTCGACTATCCCCCGCTGCCGGAGAAGGACGCGCCGCGCGGCCGCATCGGTATCCCGCGCGTGCTGAATCTCTATGAGAACTACCCGTTCTGGGCAACATTCTTCCGCCAGCTCGGCTTTTCCGTCCTGCTCTCGCCGCGCTCCACGCGCAAGATCTATGAGCTGGGCATGGAATCCATCCCCTCAGAGTCGGAGTGCTATCCCGCGAAGCTGGCCCACGGCCATGTGCAGTGGCTCATCGACCACGGTGTCAGGACCATCTTCCACCCGTGCGTGTTCTATGAGCATCAGGAGACGCCCGGCGCACAGAACCACTTCAACTGTCCCATCGTCGTCTCCTACCCCGAAAATCTTAAAAATAACGTCGACGCCATCGGCGAGGACGGTGTGACCTATCTGCGCCCCTTCCTCGCCTTTACGGACGAGAAGACCGCCGCGAAGCGCCTGGCTGACTTCTGCAAAGAGACATGGAGCATTTCTGCCTCGGAGACCCGTGCCGCCGTCCATGCCGCATGGCTCGAGCAGCAGCGCGCAAAGGCCGACATCCGCGCGCAGGGCGCGGCGGCGCTCGCGTGGATCGAGCAGAATCACGGCCGCGGCATCGTGCTGGCGGGCCGCCCGTACCACGTCGATCCGGAGATCAACCACGGCATCCCGGAGCTCATCGCCTCCTACGATCTGGCCGTGCTGACCGAGGATTCTCTTCCCATCGACTTCACGCCTGCCCGGCCGCTGCGTGCAAACGACCAGTGGGTCTATCATTCCCGCCTCTATACGGCGGCGGAGTTCGTCCGCACCCGGCCGGAGCTCGAGCTCGTCCAGCTCAACTCCTTCGGCTGCGGGCTCGACGCCGTCACGACCGACCAGGTCGCGGAGATTCTGGAGAAGAGCAACCGTCTCTACACCGTTCTGAAGATCGACGAGGTCTCGAATCTCGGCGCGGCGCGCATCCGCATCCGCAGCCTCATCGCCGCCATGGACCTGCGCGCCCGGCAGGGCATCCTCCCCACGGCAGGTCCCGTCCGCTATGAGCGTGCCGTCTTCACGGAGCAGATGCGCCGCGAGCATTGGACCATCCTCGCGCCGCAGATGTCCCCCATCCACTTCGATCTGCTCGGCCCGACGTTCCGCAAATACGGCTATCACATCGAAATTCTCGGCAACGACAACCGCAGCGCCATCGACACGGGCCTGAAATACGTCAATAACGACGCCTGCTTCCCCTCCATCACGGTCGTCGGCCAGATCATGAGCGCCATTCTGTCCGGAAAATACGACACAGATCATCTCGCCGTCGCCATGACGCAGACCGGCGGCTGCTGCCGCGCCAGCAACTATGTCGGCTTCATTCGCCGCGCGCTGGAAAAGGCCGGGCTCGGCCATATCCCCGTCATCTCCATCAATGCCAACGGCATGGAGAAGAATCCGGGCTTCCGCGCCTCTCCCGGCCTGCTGATGGATGCGTTCCGCTCGCTCGTCTACGGCGACCTGCTCATGCGCTGCCTGTACCGCGTACGGCCGTATGAAAAGGTCTCCGGCAGCGCGAACGCCCTGCACGCCAAATGGCGCGATCGCTGCGTCGCCTCGCTCACCGGCAGTCACGCCGGGCGGGACTACCGCCGCCTCTGCCGCGAGATCGTCGAGGATTTCGACGTGCTCCCGCTGGACGAGACGCTCCGCAAGCCGCGCATCGGCGTCGTGGGCGAAATTCTCGTCAAATACATGCCGCTTGCCAACAACCACCTCGTCGACCTGCTCGAGCGCGAGGGTGCGGAGGCCGTCGTGCCGG
Source organism: Clostridiales bacterium (assembly GCA_003525905.1). Classification (GTDB taxonomy): domain Bacteria; phylum Bacillota; class Clostridia; order Oscillospirales; family Oscillospiraceae; genus JAZOXB01. The sequence goes on along the minus strand of DQIA01000064.1, from coordinate 23,195 downwards.
ACCTCATGGACTTCATGAATTACTGCGTCTACAACGGCGGCTACAAGCACGAGTTCCTCGGCGGGAGCCTGGGCGGCGCGCTTGTCGGCCAGCTCGGCGTCAAGGCCATTCGTTACCTGCGCCGCCCGGTGCTCGACGCGCTCCAGGCCAGCCGCCGCTTTGAGCCGCCTATGGAGATCGCGGACGTCGCCGAGCTGGCAAAGCCCTTCCTCTCCCTTGGCAACCAGTACGGCGAGGGCTGGTTCCTCACCGGCGAGATGGTCGAGCTCATCCGCAGCGGCGTACCGAACATTGTCTGCATCCAGCCCTTTGCCTGCCTGCCGAACCACGTCGTCGGCAAGGGCGTCATCAAGTCTCTGCGCCGCGCCTATCCCGAGGCCAATATCGTCGCCGTGGACTATGACCCCGGCGCATCCGAGGTCAACCAGCTCAACCGCATCAAGCTCATGCTCTCCACCGCACGCAAAAATCTGAACGCCCGGCCCGCCGACCCGCAGCCCGCTGCCGTCGTCTGACCGTCCCCGCGAAAAATCCGAAAAAAGCCAAAATAGTGCTTGCAAATTTCATCCGGATGTGCTATGATATCTAGGCAAAATGAAATCCGGGTGTAGCGAAGTTTGGTATCGCGCTTGAATGGGGTTCAAGAGGCCGCTGGTTCGAATCCAGTCACTCGGACCAAAAATCGGTGAGTTTCTGTCGAAACTTACCGATTTTTAATTTATTACGAAAAAAACACTGGCCGAAAGGAGGCACTTCATAAGGAAGTGGCCTCCTTCGGCTTTTGTAATCAGCCGGAATGATTGAATTGTGGGTAAAATCAATCACATTGGAGGATTACAAAATGGAGAAGTACATCTACAACGAACAGAACGGACTTTGGTATCCACAAGAGTTAACCGACCGCATTT
>DQIA01000064.1:9721-22234 GCA_003525905.1 Clostridiales bacterium | reverse complement strand
ATTTATCGTGGAAAGTATACTCCGTCTCCAGTAAGACGAGTTGAGATTCCCAAACCAGATAGCAAAGATGAGAAAATGAAGTATGTACGTCTGCATCTGGGTGAGCATATGCCTCTCGGGCAGATTGAGAGAGAATATGGGATAGGAAATGCTCTTGTGGAAGCATGGGTCAAGAAATATCTGAAGGAAGGCGAGGATGCTCTGGAACCGCACAATGGCAATCCATATGCAGCACTGCATAGGAGCAAGTCACTGACAGAAGTGGAGCGTCTGCGACTTATGGTAGCAAAGCAGGAAGTAAAAATTGCGAGGCTAAAAAAGGGTACTGGTTGGAAGGAGCTGGTGCAAACAGGGAATACGTTACTGGCAGCGGAAAGACTACGAAGTTCTCGAAGAACTCAAAGTAAAATATCCAGTAGATTTTCTATGCAGAGTCATGGGGATCAACCGTTCCGGCCATTACAAATGGAAGGTGCGTCAAGGCCAGCTTAATATCTCAATTCTTTTATTCTATGACTCTTTCCAAAAGGGAAAGACAAATTGCCGCTGCCGTTCCGGCGGCTTCAATTTGCAGATCGTTTTCCGCAGAAGCATCGAAGAGGACTTTTCCGGAAGCAGAGAATTCTTCGTCCGGCAGCCACAAATTGAACTTTATCGGAATGTGGGGCAGAAAGGAAAACAAAAAGGACAAATCAGATTTTTCATGCAGTTCTGTTCCACCCAGCTTCGCAGCGGCTTCCCGGATTGCCTGAGGGTCATGCAGACCAATCCGGCTGATAATACGGTCATTATCCCGGTCAAAGCTTGTACCCTTTGCCAAGCCGCCTGAGTGAAATTCACTCAGGGCAAGGAATTTTCCCATGAGCGTAGTTCCTTTCGTATTTGCCAGATACTGCAAAATTGTCAGGTCGTGCCACATCTCCAGTGCCGGAGAAATCTGACATTCCGGCCAATTGATCCGAATAGGGATTCCCAAGGTTTCCGTGTCAAATGTCCTTCCATCCCAGCACAGTCCGGTCAGTACGGAAAGCTGAACAGGGTCTGCGCCTTCCAATTTCTGTCTGGCGGCAGAGCGCATCAATTCAAACTGTCTATTATTCTCCATCCTGCAAAAACTCCTGTAGGCCTGCCCGAATGAACCGGTCAATGGTCTGTTGTACGTTGTGCCAGTCCCGGCAATTGTTCTGAAGCATCAGCCGGTTAATGGTCAGACAGCCGTGAATCTGGAAATAGAAAATGCTCTCTGCCTGCTCAAAGGTCAAATCGCTGTGCTGCATCAGATAACTGACAAAGCCTTCCTTGCTTTTGCCCGCCAGTTGTTTTATGATCCTTTCCGAGACAGTCTCATCCATAAACAGGGGCCAAAGCTCTTTATTCTCCTGTACCTTCTGGCAAAACGGATAGGTACAGGTTTCTTTTTGGGGACACAGTACATGACCTATGGTTTGACTCACGTCCGAGAAGGACTCCGTCACAATGTCGTCCAGCACATCATCTACATCAAAATAGTGGATGTAAAAGGTTCCTCGGTTGATGTCTGCCAGGCGGCAGAGCTCCGTCACGGTAATTTTGGAATAGGGCTTGATCCGCAAAAGCCCCATCAGAGCCTCCCGAATGACACTGCGCGTATACTTCGTCCGGCGATCTTTGGTGTTGATTTCTTTTCGCTGCAAAATATGACACCTTCCTCAACAGATTCTGGAAACTGTTTTGTTTCTGCACAGCTTCCAGAATCTGATTATTGTTAATCTGCTGACAATCAGTATAATGATATTGAAACAAAAAGTCAACAGGATGTCTACCAATTAACAACATGAGGAGGAAACTATGGCGAAGATTATTGCTGTAGCCGGAAAGGGCGGCGTCGGAAAAACCACGCTGACCGGTCTGATGATTCAATACCTGTGTAAGAACGGCAAAACACCCATTCTTGCGGTGGATGCGGATGCCAATTCCAATCTGAATGAGGTGCTGGGTGTGGAAGCTCCGCCCACCCTGGGAGAAATCCGGGAGGAAATCGAACGGGCAGGAATGTCACTAAATTCTCCCATTCCTGCGGGCATGGCCAAGGGTGACTACCTGCAAATGCGGCTGGAGGATGCCATTACAGAGGAAAAGGATTTTGACCTGATGGTCATGGGCCGCACCCAGGGCCAGGGCTGCTATTGCTTTGTGAATGGATTGGTGCAGACCCAAATTCAGCGACTGCAAGCAAACTACCCTTATCTTGTGGTGGATAACGAAGCGGGCATGGAGCATATTAGCCGTGGCCTGCTTCCCACCATGGATGTGGCAATTCTGGTCAGTGATTGCTCCCGCCGGGGCGTTCAGGCGGCGGGACGAATCGCGGCACTGATGCAGGAGCTGAATTTCAAGCCCAAGCAGATGGGATTGATCGTAAACCGTGCGCCGGATGGCAAACTGGATGCCGGCACCATGGACGAAATTCAGAAGCAGGGGCTGCAGCTGCTTGGCGTAGTACCTCAGAGCGATGAGGTTTATCGCTATGACTGCGACGGAAAACCCACGGTTCAGCTGCCGGAGGATTCCCCTGTCCGGACGGCATTGGTGCGCATTTTACAGAACATCGGACTGTAAAGGAATAAGACCATGGAAAAAATCAACTATCTGGATCAATATGGTAGGAACAACTTGACGGAAAAGCCGTTGGAATACTATTTGGAAGCATTTGAAAAAACAGACCCATACAAAATCAGCCGCCGTTTAGGAATTCCATATGATCCCCTGCGCAAAGAATTCACCTTCTATTTTTTGGGTCAGACATATATCGCCCGCTGCTCAGATTTCCAGATTAACCCCGTTGATTCGGAGGACAACCTTTTTGGCAGAAACCCCAAGGCACGGATTCTTCTTCTGCGGTATTTGCTCTATTCCACTGTATATTTCCCGGATGGGGAGTTTAAGTCCTACCGGGAATTTCCATCCGGGGAATGTACTATGACGTTTTTCGCGGAAGGTGCATCCAACGGCTGCTCAGGATCTATTCGGGGCGGATTCCGGATTTCAAGGAAGCGGCTGTCAAGCTGGGAGGAATTCTGATCCCCGGTGGAGATGCCGCGGTTGAATTGGAGCTGTTTGACAATCTTTATATCCGCTTTCTTTTATGGGAGGGAGACGAGGAATTTCCTGCGTCCAGTCAGATCCTGTTTTCCAGTAATTTCCCGGCGGCATTTTCCGTCTACGATTTAACGGAGATCGTAGAAATTATTTTAGGTGTTATGAAGGAGAAAGAGGTACAGAAATGATCAACTGTCAGGAAGCCAGAAATGCCATCACAATTCTGGAAGTGGAATGTCCACAATGTGGAGACAGCGTTGAGGTGTTTGTCAAGGACGGTGTGGTCTGCACCGATTCGGTCTGCACCGAATGCGGCAATATCATTGAACAGTCCACACCCATTGGAGATATGAAATGCGTTTAGCCGGAATTCAACAATTTCTGAAAGAGCGTCACCTTCCCTTTCAATACTGGGAAGAGGATGACTGCGGCAGTATTGAATTTGACCATCGTGGGCTTCACTATCATATTTGGGAATTTCCCGAACCAGAGCGTGGCGCACAGAGCAATGTTCGCATCGCAGGTCGTAGTGAGGAGTTTGGCGACAATTACGAAGAAGTGATTTTAGGGATTCTCAAGACATGGGAGGAATTTTGATGAAAATAACCGTATGCGGCAAGGGCGGCTGCGGAAAAAGCACCGTGACTACACTCCTTGCAAAAGAATTGGCTCGCATGGAAAAAAGGGTGCTGGTAGTGGACTCCGATGAATCCAATTTCGGTCTGCACCGTCAGTTGGGTGTCGAGTTGCCCAGAGATTTTACCGAATATTTTGGCGGCAAGGATAAAGCCTTCAAAACCATGATGACCTCTGGTATTCTGGACGCTATGAAGCTTTCTGCCTTTGCCAAGAAGTTTTTCTCCGAAGATTTCACCATGGCAGATATCCCAGAGGAATATTACAGTGAAAAAGGCGGAGTAAAGCTCATGTCCAGCGGAAAGATTCACAAAGCCAATGAGGGCTGTGCCTGTACCATGAACAGCATTCTGGAGCAGTTTGTTGCTCATCTGACCCTTGCGGAGGATGAAATTGCACTGCTGGATATGGAAGCCGGTGTGGAGCATTTTGGCAGGGGTACGGATAACTCCGTGGACGGCATTCTGATGATCGTAGACCCATCCTTTGAATCCCTGCGGCTGTCCGCCAAAATTGCGGATTTAAGCACGAGCATCGGCAAGCCCATCTGGTTCTGCCTGAATAAGCTGACCGAGGAAACTGCGCCGATGATGGAAGAGGAAGTCGGTAAACATGGAGCGATTATTGGCAGAATGCCGCTGGATCACGATCTTGCTCTTGCAGGTCTCACTGGTACAGAGCTTCAAATGACAATTGCTCCAGTCCGTGAAATGGCCCAGTTTTTGATCCATTAACCAGAAGATATCGTTCTTGATTCTATCTAAGGAAATCATGATAAACTTAGAGCGTGCATCCATACTGAAGCTGCCTTTTGCGGCAACGGAGGATAGGATCGTCCGGATACAGGCCGAGGCCATATCGGATATTGAATAGGACTCCCAGAATTGTTGCTTCTGCATTCCGTGCAGTTTTTCCGCATTCGGAATGCGACGTATGCTTTGTAATGATATTTATCGCGCATCTGTCTAAAAATTTTTTGAAATTTTTTGAAAAAACATGTCAGGAATGCGTTTCTGAAGACATATATAGGGTGAAGGGCATCCGAGTGTGGGTAGTCGCGCAGGCCACGAGGCAGGGCCGCGCGGATATCGGAACCGCCCTTCTTTTCCCCGCTGTCCTTCCCGCGGTTTTCTTTCCGTGGGGCAGGCAAGGCGGCGGGGTCTCCCCTGCGCGGCCGGTCTCTTTCCCCCGGCTGCGCAGGGGGTCTTCTCTCAGCTTGCCAAAAAAGTCCTTCGGGATCTCGCTGCGTTCAGAATCGCAAATAGAGTTTTGAAGCATTTTGTTTTGCAATTCTGCCGCCGCGGGTCATTAACGTGAAAAGACACTCTCAAAAAATATTTTTTCGATTAATTTCAAAGATATCTTTTCTTTTCTATGCGATTATGATATACTAATTTTAATATGTATTTTGTTTTTTTTTGCAATTCGTAACATTACATTAACCACAAGAGGGGCGTGCAGCATATGGAGCATCAGCATATCCCTGCCGCAAAGGACGGCAGCATTCCCGACGCGAAAACGCGCTTTCGGCGCGGGCAGGACATTTTTCTGGAGGACGTATGGTACGGCCGCTGCGCGATCTGCGGCGAGCTGATCCGCCCGCCGAAGCTGTGGTACTGGTACCGGAACGGCCTTTTTCTGCTTCCCGCTGCAGCGTATTTTCCGATCCTTATCTGGCTCCTCAACCTGGCTGTCAGGACTGACGGTCCGGCATATCTGGCTTTCGTTCTGCTTCTGCTCACCTGCTTGTCACTCTTCGCGATCAGCGAGCTGATCGAGCGTGCCATTCTGACCTTCGGGCGGTGGCAGGAGTTTCCCACGGGTCTGAAAGCCAAACAGCTGCAGTTTCGCAGCGACCGAAAAAGCCAAAAGCGGATTTTCATTTGGTTTGGCATTTCTTTGACTTTCTATTTTGCCTATTTTGCGCTGATCTGCTTTTTCCGTCGCTGACAACGCCGTATGCCCCCCTCCCCGCAGCAGTAACTTCCGGCAGAAAGAAAGGAGCACCCTGCGATGAAGCTTGATTCTCCCGAAGCCCCAATCGCGCTCAGCCCGGTGTGGTTCGTGTGAGCACCGGAGGATGTAAAGAATGACAGAGATCGATGTGATCATGGGGATGCTGGACTGGAACAACAGCGCCGAGGAGCAGGCCGCCGGACTTGCGCAGGCGGCGCAGGTGGAAAACTTTCAAGTCTTTTTGCAGCCCTGCACGGAGCACTACAACAAAAACGTGTGGGACAATTGCGCAAACGCTCTGGCAATGCGGTCGGATGCGGAATTAGACGCCTGTTTGGAAAACCTGTTGGCATGGCTGCGCGACATGAATTGGCCGGGCGCTTTTCTCATCCTCGAAAGGCTGCAGGCTTTTCAGAACTCGGCGGCGCTCCATCGGGCGATCGCGGGAAGCCTTCTGTGCGCGCAGGCGCTTGGGGACGAGGTATGGGAGGAGAATCTCAGAAAACTGCAAAATTGTGAAAACACGATATCTACATAGGATGAGAGGAGGCCCCACATGCGCGAAGTTGATCTGGAACTGGATTATTGTCCCAGATGCGAACCGGAGGAAACACAGGACCCATTTCCCACACAGAGTTTCAAGTTCTTTTACATGTTTTCAGTGGCCGTGAAATGCGTAAACTGCGGAACATACTATGTTCCGTCGCCCCGGTTGGGCGTGATCGTAACGATAGTCTATTTTCTGGGTGTTTGGATCGATGAGTATCTTGCAGAAATTACGGCCGATTCTTTTTCCAGCATAATGTCATTAGTTTTGCTGCTTGCGATGTATGGACTCAGTGGAGTTCTCCTTCACCGCTTCGGAACATGGCGTCCGATTTCCGGAAACAAGCCGCTGGAACAGCAGGAATATCTGCTGCCCACGATCATCTGGTCCATGCTCACGGCGCTGGGGCTGTCTCTTCTGATGTTTGCCGTGACGGCCCTGATGCGATAAAGGAGGGATTCTTATGGAATTAAGCAGCTGCCCGCAATGCTCTGCCAAGCGGAATATCCCGCTCTCATTCAGCTTCTTTCTGACAAATCGTTTCCATCTGGCCCTTTCCTGCGGCCACTGCGGCGCGAGATATGTACCCACGATGCTGCAGCGTATCGTACAGCTGATTCTACTGCTGGCGTTCAGCATTGGTTGTGGACTTCTTTACACGCCGCTCCTGCGGCTGGAATTCACCCTTTCTGCGGTTGGGACCTTCCGACTGCTGCCTCTTTGGGTGCTTGTAGTCCTGCTCGTGCTTGCACTGGCGCACTGGCTCCCGCTTCGCGTTCTGCCGTGGAAAAAGCTGGAAAGTACAGCCGCGTTCCACCGTGGACGATCGGTCTCTTTCTTTATCATTTCGATTGCGATTTCCTTTCTGGTAACAATGCTGATCAGCTTTCAATTTGCACCGGAAGCCCTGATGAGAGCGCTGTATTGATATCATTTTCGCTTGCCGGAGGCTGCTATGACATTTCAATACTATCCGCCGCAATTGCTGCAGAAGGCGCGGGAAACATATTGGGGTGAGCTTGCATGGCACGTCTGTGATATTCCGGATGTGCTGGAATACGCACACTCTGAAAATCTGGTCATTCTGGGTGGTGACGTGATCACGCCGCAGGAAAAGCACACCTACGACAACTGGTATTACAATATATCTCACAGCCTCACCATTGAGAAGAACGTACAGGCAAGCATTGACTTAACGCGGTCCTATATTGGAGCCTACGTCCGGAAGAATGGCAACAATTATCTGTTCGTTGTTAGCCTGACCAGACTGCTGTTTGTCAATGAGCAAATCGCCTGCACGGAACCGCTCCCTTAGCGCTTCTGCTGCCTCCCAGCAGAAAAACGAGCCCGCATTCCTGTTCCCGAAATCGCTTTACATCCTGTTACAGAACTCTTCCGAAAAATTTTTCAAATTTTTTTGAAAAAACCTGTCAGGAATGCGTTTCTGAAGACATATATAGGATGAAGGGGTCCCGCTCCCCTGCCCGCAGGCGAAGAGGCATCGCACGCGGCGCAGGACCTGCCAAAAGCCGGGCCCCGGCCGTCCTCCCGCAGCCATTCCGGCGCGGGACGGCATGAAAATTTCCCTGCGCTGCCGGTCTCTTTCCCACCGGCAGCGCAGGGGCTGTTTTTATTCTGGCTTCCGGATCAAGTATCCCCCCGGCAGCTTTCCGCTCAGGTCTGCGCTGCGCCGTCGACGGACAGGATCTCACCCGTTACATAGCTTGCCAGATCGCTGGCAAGAAACAGATAGGCGTTGGCGACCTCCTGCGGCTCGCCGATGCGGCCGAGCGGGATGGGCGCGCTGATGCGGTCGATCAGCTCCTTCGGCAGGGCCGCAACCATATCCGTCCGCGTGACGCCGGGCGCGACCGCATTGACGCGGATGCCTGCGCGGCCAAGCTCCCGCGCCAAACTGCGCGTCAGGCCGTTGACGGCAAATTTGCTGGTGGGATAGCCGACGCCGCTCGGCTGACCATAGAGGCTGACCATGGAGCTGGTGTTGATGATGCAGCCCTTCCCTGCTGCGCGCATGATCGGCTCGACGGCCTTGCAGCCGTGGAACACCGCCGTGACATTCAGGTCCATGATGCTCCGGAACGCCTCGGGCGAATAATCCGCCAGCGGCTCCCGCGCGGAGATCCCTGCATTATTCACCAGAATATCCACCCCGCCGAAGGTCTGCGCGACCTCCTGCACGGCCCGCTCCACGGCGGCATAGTCCGTCAGATCAGGCCAGAGGCCCATCACCGGCCAGTCCGGCTGCTCCTCCCGCAGCTGCGCCAGCGCTCTCTGCACGGAGGCCTCCCGGCTGCCGAACAGCGCCACCTTTGCCCCATTGTGCAGGAACGTCCGGACAACGGCAAGCCCGATGCCGCGCGTTCCGCCGGTCACGATCGCAATTTTTCCGTTTAACATATTCTGTACTCCTTTCCATCGATCCGTTTTATTCGATATAATTTTATCGATTCAATAATATCAAATATTTCCGCAAAAATCAATCTTTTTTTCATCAGGATCATAGACGGTGTGCATGATCGGGCTCCGGCTTGACAGTTCTCTCCGCATTCGGTATGATATGAAGGAATGATTACCTGCGGAAGGAAGCGACTGTCCTGAAACCCGGAACCGACTATCTGATCACTGAAAGGCCCGCGCGGGCGCTTTTGAAATTCTCCCTGCCGATGATTGTCGGCAACCTTTTCCAGCAGGCCTATACCATCGTGGACTCCGCTATCGTCGGCCACTATAACGGCGAAGCGGCGCTGGCCGCCGTCGGCGCGTCCTCCGCGCTCACAACGATCTTCATCTGCGTGGCCATCGGCGGCGGCATCGGCGCCTCCGTCATCATCAGCCAGCATTTCGGCGCGAAGCGCTTTGCCCGCATGAAGTCCGCCGTCTACACCGCCCTGCTGACGTTTCTGGCCGTCAGCGTCCTGCTGGCTGGCGTCGGGCTGCTGTGCAGTGAGCAGATCATGACCGCCCTGAAGACTCCGCCCGACGCGCTGGAGATCGCAGTCACCTATCTGAACATCTATTTCTATGGTCTGCCCTTTCTCTTTCTCTATAATATCCTGTCCTCCCTGTTCAATGCGCTCGGAAAATCGCGCATCCCGCTGTATTTCCTGATTTTTTCCTCGCTGCTGAATGTCGTGCTGGACTGGTATTTCGTCGCCGTGCTGCACCGGGGCGTGCCCGGCGCAGCCTATGCCACGTTTCTGGCGCAGGGCCTGTCCGCCGTGCTGTCGTTCGGCGTGTTCCTGCTGGAGCTGCGGCGCATCCCGGAGCGCTCGAACGGTCTGTTCCGCTTCGGAGAGCTGCGCGCTATGACGCGCGTGGCCCTGCCGTCCATCCTGCAGCAGTCCACGGTCTCCATCGGCATGATGCTCGTGCAGTCCGTGGTCAACGGCTTCGGCACGCAGATCCTCGCGGGCTTTTCCGCTGCGGCGCGCATCGAATCGCTGTGTATCGTGCCCATGGCCGCCATCAGCAATGCCCTGTCCTCCTACACGGCGCAGAACATCGGCGCAGAGAAGCCGGAGCGCGTGCCGCAGGGCTACCGCGCGGCCAATCGGATGATCGTGCTGATCTCCGTGCTGCTGTGCGTCCTTCTGGAGCTGTTCCGCACGCCGATCATCGCCATGTTCCTCGATGCCGCCCCCTCGCCCGAGACCGTGGCGACCGGCGAGCACTATCTGCAGTTCATCGGCTTTTTCTTCTGCTTCATCGGCTTCAAAATGGCTGTAGACGGCATCCTGCGCGGCGCGGGCGACGTGAAAATGTTCACGATCGCAAACCTCGTCAATCTGGCCATCCGCGTGCTGCTGTCGTGGCTCTGCGCGCCGCTCTGGGGCGTCGAGATCGTCTGGTACGCCGTGCCGGTCGGCTGGCTGGCAAACTTTGTCATCTCCTTCGCACATTACCGCACCGGAAAGTGGAAGGAAAAACGAATCGCTTAAAAAATTCGCGCCATCCTGCAGCAGGACAGCGCGGATTTTTATATACTTTCAAAGCAGCGTACCGCTCGGCGCAACGCCGATGGCATATTCGACTGCGATGGCGACCAGCACGACGAGCAGAGAGATGATAAAGCCGTGCAGCATGGGCTTCAGGCCCGCCCTGCGCATGTCGGAGAAGCTCGTGTTCAGGCCGATGGCAGCCAATGCCGTGACCATGAGAAACTTGCTGATATCCTTGAGCACGGAGGCGACGGAGGCCGGGATGAAGCCGAGGCTGTTCACGCCGCACAGAGCGAGGAAGCCGAGGATGAACCACGGGAAGACGGACTTCATATTGACCCTGACGGCCGACGGGTCGCCCGCTGCTTCCTTCTTCTTTACATGCATGCCGATGAGAGCAAAGATCAGTACCGTCGGGATGATCGCCAGCGTGCGCGTCAGCTTCACCATCGTGGCGAAATCGCCCGCCTGCTCGCTGAAGGCATAGCCTGCCGCCACAACGCTCGACGTGTCATTCACGGCCGTTCCGGCCCAGAGGCCGTAGGCGGCGTCGGACAGGCCGAGCCTGCGGCCGAGGATCGGGAACAGCACGATCATCGCCATGTCGAACAGGAACGTCGCGGACATGCCGTAGGCCACGTCGACATCCGTCGCGTCAATGACGGGTGCGATGGCCGCAATGGCAGAACCGCCGCAGATGCCCGTTCCGGCGGAGATGAGGTTACTCATCTTCCAGTTCAGGCCGAGCGCCTTGCCGATGAAATAGCCGACGCCGAAGCAGGTGGCCAGCGTGAAAAGCATGACCGTCAGCGAAAAGCAGCCGACCTTCAGCACCGTCATGATGTTCAGGCTCGCGCCGAGCAGGATGATGGCGAGCTTCAGTACCTTTTTGGACGTGAAGCGGATACCGGGCGACGTGACCGCGTTTGGCTTGAAGAAGCGGTTGATGACCATGCCGATGAACAGCGCAATGACGGACGCGCCGATCAAATGCAGGCCAGCCAGCCCCTCGAGATACTCCAGTCCCTTGGCCGCGGCCGCAATGACGAGCGCCATTGCCAGACCGGGCACCATTTTCCAGATCGTTTTCATAAGAACCCTCCGTTTTTTCTGTAGCGATTGCATTATAGCACGCCCGTGTGATAAAATAAAATTATTCTTTAGAATAAAACGATTCCATGTCGTTATCAAGGAGGGCATTCATGGACCGGAGGCTCGAGACATTTCTGGCTGTCTGCCAGACGATGAATTACCGCCGCGCGGCTGAGGCGCTGCACCTGACGCAGCCCGCCGTGACGAAGCAGATCCAGTCGCTGGAGGCGTCCTACGGCGTCCGCCTGTTTTCCTATGACGGGCGAAAACTGAGGAAGACCGCCCCCGGCAGCGCGCTGGAGGTCTTCGCCATCTCGCAGCGCTATCAGGAGCAGGAGCTGGAGCGTGCGCTGCACGCCGCTCCGCGCAAAATTCTCCGCGTCGGCGCGACGAAGACCATCGGCGACTATATCCTCCCGCCCGCCATCTGCAGCTTTGTCCGCGCGCCGGAGCACGAGCTGCAGTTCACCGTGGACAACACGACGCGCCTGCTCGGGCAGCTCGAGGCGGGGCAGCTGGATTTTGTGGTCGTGGAGGGCATTTTCGACAAGCGCCGCTATGACAGCTTCCTGCTGCGGGAGGAGCCGTATATCGGCATCTGCGCGGCCGGGCACCGCTTTGCCGGACGGCGCGTCTCGCCGGAGGAGCTGCTGAGCGAAACGCTCCTGCTGCGGGAGCCCGGCTCCGGCACGCGCAGCATCCTCGAGCGCGAGCTGATGCAGGTGAGCTACAGCACGGCGGCATTTTCCCGGACGATCTGCATCAGCAGCTTTCCCGTCATCCGCGCGCTGACGGCGGCGAACTGCGGCATCAGCTTTCTCTATGAAGCCGTGGTGCGCGGCAGCCCGGAGATCGGCAGCTTCACCTGTCCCCCGCTCACCGGACGGCACGAGCTGAATGTCGTTTTCCTGCAGCATACCGGCGCAGGCAGCCTCGCCCGCGAATTCGTCGCGCCAGTCATGGAGCAGTTCTCCTGACCGGCCGACAGAAATACCGGCGACGAGCGAACGATCGGTACAGACCGCCGATAAAACGCACAAGCCGATTGCGTCTGCAGCGGCGTTCCCTGAGCGCCATGCACATCTGCAAATTCCCACGCACTCCGTCGACCGCACAGGTTCCCGGATTTGTCATTGCGAGGAGGCCGCAGGCCGACGTGGCAATCTCGGGGAGGCACCTACGATTTCACCGATAGCTTTCCAATGATCCGGCCAGCTACTGTGAGATTGCCGCGTCGCTTCGCTC
>DQIA01000064.1:0-9665 GCA_003525905.1 Clostridiales bacterium | reverse complement strand
GCAATGACACGTCAGGTAGTGCCTTGGTGCACCAGCGGTCTTCTGCCGTCGAATGCCCCCCCTGCTAGGCGCTCAGGGAACGCCGCTGCAGACGCAATCAGTGCGTTCCATTTTAACTATGGTCTGTACGGACCGGCAGCATTGCGCCGGTCGGGGCATCGGCCCCTACGCATTAAATGATACTGCCTGCACACGGGCGCTCGATGAGCGCCCCTACGGCGTCTAACGATACTGCCTGCACCGGCGGGCTGGGGGCAGTCCGCCCTACGGATTCTGTCGATCGTGCCTGCGTGGTAAAGGATCAGCCCCTGCGGGGCGGTTGGCCTTGCAGGGGCTGATTGATCAGTTGTTTGTGAGGAAGTCTACGAGGCGGCAGAGCATGGTTGCGATTTCGGCGCGGGTGGCGTTGCTGCGGGGCTCAAGGGTGGTCGGGGAGGTACCGTTGATGATACCGGCGCCGACGGCCCACTGGATCGGCTCGCGCGCGTAATCGGAAATTCGGTTGCGGTCGCTAAAGCCCGAAAGGTCGCCGCTCGCAATGCAGGTATAGCCGCAGAGCACAGCGTAGCGGTACAGGAAGGCCGCCAGCTGCTCACGGGTCACGGGGTCATTCGGGGAGAATTCCGTCTCGCTCGTGCCGTTGCAGACGCCAACTGCCTTGGCCCAGTTGACGGCGTCGTAGTACCACTGGCCCTCTACGACATCGTCGAAGGCCTTCTGCGCATAGACTCTCGGGCGGTCGCTCATGTTGTAGAGCACCTGCACGACCATTGCGCGGCTCGTGGTGGCCAGCGGCTCGAAGGTGGTTTCGCTCGTGCCGTTCATCAGGCCGAGCCAGTAGACATCATGGACATATGGGAAGTACCATTCGTTTTCCGGAACGTCGACGAAGGGCGTCTTTGCCATGTCGAGGAATTCCAGCCCGTTCTCCTTTGCGTACTGCTCGGCATAAGTACCGGTCGTGCCGTAGACGGTGGTAATGCCGGATTTAACAGGAAGATTTGCAGGAAGACGCTCAAGGCATGCGGGCGTGTAAAGGTCGTTGATGATTTGGCCCCACTCCTCGGTGAACGCGCCATCCTCCACCACGCGGACATAGTCGCCGAGAACGAGTGAGGTGTTGTAATTTTTGCAGGTGCCTTCCACCTTGGTGATCGGCATTCCGTTGACCGCAGAGTCCATCACGAAAAGATTGCCATTGAAGGACGGATCGCGCAGGCTGACAAGGTAGATCGCCGTCAGCTCGTTGCCGTCCACGCGGAACACGCCGCTGTTGGCCGGCACATACTGGCTATCCGGATGGGCGTCCATCGGAATCAGGTCGCGGGCAAAGGCTCTGTGCTTTTCATAGCCGACACAGGTGTGACTGGCAAACAGCTTGGAGCCATAGGCGCTGCACTCCGGCGAAAGAGAGAAGTTTTGGGGCAGATAGTAGTAGTCGAGGGCATGGGCCCCCACGAAATTTTTCTCGATGTTGACCTCATTGTTGGGCAAGCTGACGAATACCAGATCGAATCCGGCAATGGAAATATCGTCGATAAAGGTCATGGTGTCCGGCAGGATAACGCCGACAACGCCTTCAAGATCGACCAGGCCAAAGGTGTAGAGACTCGTAACAGGGTATCCGTTCACATACTGCGGGATCTCCAGCACTTGCGGCAGGCTTCCCTTCACCGTGTTGCGGATTTCCGCATAGCCTTCCTCCGGATAGACCCAGTAGACAACGCCGTCGATCACGACCTCGTGATGCGTCGCTGCAAAAACCGTCGGGACGGCGGACAGCAGAAGTGCAAAGGCAAGAATCAGGCTGAACAAACGTTTTTTCATTGTGTCTGCTCCTCTCATTTTTGTGATGTCTCCATTATACCTGTTTATTCTAAGCTCGTCAATGCAAAATGCCCTCGTGGGAAACATTTGTCGTTTTTGGGGAAAACTGCCAGCATGGATTATCCGCAGGGCAGGCATTCCTAAGTCCGCTGGTGCAGGCGGGGGCGGTTTGGTGAATAGTGAATAATGTAACGGTACAAGCATGCTCCGACCCAACAACACAAAACACCGCCCGGGGGAGCATTGCTCCCGCCGGGCGGTCATGCGAAAGGGGGTCGTCTGTTTGACTCAGCCAATGGCCTCGGTGCGGTAGATGAACTTCACGCTGCCGTCCATTGCGGCGTCCAGGCCGGAATAGGTCTGGTAGTCGCCGGAGATACCGGCCAGCGCGCGCGCGCGCTCCAGCAGCGGCTCTACATCGCCGTCCATGGCGTCGACGAGCTTCTGGAAGCCCTCCTCATTGAGCTGCTTCAGGCCGTCGGACAGCTGCATCGCGCCGTCGCGCAGAGCCGTCACGCCGTCGATCAGGGCGGATGCGCCGCTGCTCAGCGTGGCCGTGCCGTCTGCCAGCTGGCTTGCACCGGCATAGAGGCTGGAAGCGCCGTTCTGCAGGCTGGCTGCGCCGCTCTGCAGCTTCGCAGCGCCCGCGGCCGCGCTGTCCACGCCGCCGGTGTAGGCCTGCAGGCCGGCATAGAACTGATAATAGCCGTCAAGCTGGGATTTCAGGGCGCTGATGCTGGCTGCACCGGAGCTTGCCTGCTCCAGAGCAGCCGTGATCTGATCCTGCACCTCGGGAGAATTCATGTTCTGGTCGATGAGCGTCTGGATCTGCGCCGCAGTCTGCTGGTCGATGAGGGCCGCGATATCGGCGCTTGCCATCTGCGCGGCGGCCTGCTGGGAGATGAGCGCCTGCACATCGTCGGAGGCCATCTGGGCGTTGATCGCAGCCTCGATCTGTGCCTGCTGCTCCTCCGAGATCGTGCCGTCGGCAATACCGGCCGCATATGTCTCCGGGGTCAGGCCCATGGCCGCAAGGACCTTCGCCGTGACCTGCTCACGGACCGCAGCCGTGACCTGCTCGGTCACATTCTGCTGCACGGCAGCCGTAACAGCCGCGCGGATGGTCGCTTCCTGTGCATTGACGGCAGCCGTTACCTTGGCAAGAGCCGTCTGATAAGCCTGCTCATAAACGGCAGTCTGATCGAGAGAAGCCAGCGCGCCGTTGAGTACCTCGGCATAGTTGCCGATCGTCAGCTGCGGGATGCTGAGGCCCGCTGCGTTGATCTGCGTCGTGGCAGCGGCCAGCAGAGACTGGAACACCTGCTGCGCGCCCGCATTCAGGGCTGCGCTCTGGCCGGACAGGGTGGAAAGGCCGCCGTTCAGGGTCTGCATGCCGTTTGCCAGCTCGGCAGCGCCTGCGTTCAGGCTGCCCGCGCCGGTCTTCAGGGCGGCAGCGCCGTTGTTCAGCGTGCCGACGCCGTCCACGAGCGTCTGGGACTTCTCAAGCAGGGTCTCAAGGCCCTCATACAGCTCGGAAGAGCCGTCGAGGAGCTGCTGCATGGCGTCGGTCAGCTTGGCAAAGGATGCCTTCAGGTCGTCGACCGTCTCAAAGTCGCTGTCCTGCAGCGCGCTGAAGACGGAGTTCGTTGCGAGCGTCAGGGTCGTGTCGAGTGCGAAGTCCGTCACGTCGGCGCTGACCTCGACATAGTCCGGCAGCTCCAGCGTATCGCGCTCGATGTTCAGGTCATCCTGCAGGCCCGGGAAGGCGATGCCGACGACAACGGTGTGCGAGCCGTCATTCACGACGCGGCCGTTCGTGACCTCGATGTTCGTGAAGCGCTCGTTGTCCAGCAGCATGCCGGTCAGCGCGGCAAACGGGACATAGAGCGTCTCCTCCTTGCCGTCCACGGTCGCGGTCGTCGTGCAGTGGTTCTCATAGTCGAAGCGGATGGTCACCTTGCCGCTCTTGCCCGCCAGCTCGGCCGGGGCAATGTCCTTGCCGTCGAGCTGGTAGCTGATGTTCATGGTCACGGGCAGCTCCGTTTCGCTCTTGCCCTGATAGTAGATGTCATTGCCCTGCGCATCCCACGTCAGGCTCGTGCCGTTCGCGGTCCACGTCTCGTCGCCCTTGACGTTCTCAATGTCCGTCAGGTCCGAGACGTCCTGCAGGCTCGTTTCCTTGTTCGGATTTTTGAGCCAGTCGCTGACGATCACGCTCTGCTGCTTGCCGTCGGCTCCGGCGATGACATAAACGGTCTCTTCCTTCGAGGCGCGCTCCTCCGCCGCAGCGGAGGCCGCCTTCGTATCCTGCGGGGCGTGCAGCGCCCCATTCTCCGCATGGACCGACGCGCCGGTGATCGTGCAGATCAGCGCAGCGCACAGGCAGCCGGAGAGAATTTTATATCCGGTCTTTGTCATGATCTTCGTTCCTCCTGTCTTCGATTCTCAGCGGGCAGAAGCGTCCTGCTTCTCCGCGTGTTTTCTGGAATGATTGCAATGGCGCATGCCAAGCGTCGTGGCGCACACGAGCCGGTCGCACAGCAGCAGCAGTGCCGGCAGGATGAGGATGACGCAGAGCATACTGACGATGGCGCCGCGCGCCATGAGCATGCACATCGAGCTGATGATGTCGATGTCGGAATAGATGGCCACGCCGAACGTTGCGGCGAACAGGCCCATGCCGCTGACGATGATCGAGGGGATCGACGTCGAAAGCGCGGTGATAACGGCAGGCCGCTTCTCCTTGCCCGCAAGGCGCTCGGCCTTATAGCGGGTCGTCATCAGGATGGCGTAGTCCACAGTCGCGCCAAGCTGGATCGTGCTGATGCAGATCGGGGCGATGAACGGCAGCGACTGGCCGAGGAAATGCGGCAGGCCGAGGTTGATGAAAATGGCCAGCTCGATAACGGCGATGAGCAGGAACGGCAGCGAGATGCTGCGCTCCACGAGCAGGATGATGAGGAAGATCGCAAGGATCGACACCGCGTTGACGACCTTGAAGTCGTGGTCGGTCGTTTCGATCATGTCCTTCATGCACGGGGCCTCGCCGATGAGCATACCGGTCGGATCATATTTCTTCAGAATGGCATTGAGCGAATCGATCTGGGCATTCACTTCGTCGCTCGCGACCTTGTACTCGGAGTTGATGAGCAGCAGCTCCCATTTGTCGCTCTTGAGAATAGAGCGGACGGAATCCGGCAGGATCTCCTCCGGCACGCCGGCGCCGACGACGGATTCGAGACCGAGGACGTATTTCACGCCGTCCACCTGCTCCATATCGGAGATCATGCTGCGCACCTGCTTCGACGGCAGGGACGCGTCCACGAGCAGCATGTGCGTTGAGGCAATATCGAACTCCTCGGAGAGCTTGCTGTTTGCGATAACATACTCCATGTCCTCCGGCAGGCACTGTCCCATGTCGTAGTACACTTCATCGTTCGTCTTGTCATAGGCGAAGTAGAACACCGGAGCCAGCACCACGAACAGCGCCAGGAACAGCGGGAACACCTTCGTCACGCCCTTGGCCAAGCCATCCATCTTCGGAAGGATGGAGCGGTGGCGCGTCTTCTGCAGGGGCTTGTCGAGCAGCAGGATGAGCGACGGCAGGACCGTCACGCAGGACAGCACACCGAGCAGGACGCCCTTCGCCATCACGATGCCGAGGTCGCGTCCCAGCGTGAACGACATGAAGCACAGGGCCAGGAAGCCCGCGATTGTCGTGATGGAGCTGCCGACGACGGACGTCAGCGTGGCGCTGATGGCGTGAGCCATGGCCTCGCATTTATCGGGGTAGATCGCGCGCTGCTCATTGTAGCTGTGCCACAGGAAGATGGAATAGTCCATCGTCACGGCCAGCTGCAGCACGGCGGACAGTGCCTTGGTGATGTAGGAAATCTCGCCCATGAACCAGTTGCTGCCGAGGTCCAGCAGAATGGCAGCGCCGATGCTGGCGAGGAACACGAACGGGATGAGCCAGCTGTCAAGGAAGACCATCATGGCCACGCACGCCAGCACAACGGCAATGGCAACGTAGATCGGCTCCTCCTGCTCGCACAGGTCCTTCAGATCCGTCACGAGGGCGGACATGCCGGAGACGAAGCACTGCTTGCCCGCAATGGAGCGGATCTCACGGATGGCGTCCATTGTCTCGTCCGCGGAGGTCGCGGTGTCGAAGAACACGGCCATCATCGTCGCGTCGCCGGTGTTAAAGGCGTCATAGAGCTTGTCGGGCAGAAGCTGCATCGGGATGGACGTGTCCATCAGGGAGTTGTACCACAGGACCGTCTCCACATGCTCGACGGATTCGAGCTTTTCCTGCAGGGCGGCAACGTCCTTTTCCGGCATATTCTCCACGACGATGAAGGAGAATGCGCCCTTGCCGAAGTCCTCCAGCAGCGCGTTCTGCCCGATGACGGTGTCCATGTCGTCCGGCAGATAGTTGAGCATGTCGTAGTTGATCCGGGTCTCCAGCATGCCGAACACAGCCGGGATCATCAGAAGCACCGTGAGGATCAGGATCGCGACGCGGCCGCGCACGACCGCTTTGGAAAATCGCATGGTTTAACCTCTTTTCTCATAAAATTCCGCATCCAGAACATCAGGCTGCTGGTGCCGGATGATCTTGATCATGCTGCACGCGACGCAGAGGTTCAGGATGCCCTCTGCCAGCATCGCGATGCCGAGCAGGACCAGCAGCGCCCGCGCGCCGTCCATCGGGCTGAACACGAGCAGCAGCCCGGCCAGACAGGCCACGATCGCAAGCGTCAGGATCAGCCACCACGGCCGCAGGCCGAAGCGCTTGGAATCCGATGCCGCCTGGATCTTGAACAGGCCGTCGGCCAGAATGCAGATGCCGAGCACCAGACAGAAGAAGCTCACAAGCTGCACGGGACGCACAAGCACGATCAGCCCGAGCACGATCAGCAGGATCCCATAGGCCAGATCGAACTGAAACGCCAGCCGGTACAGATCGCGGGAAAAATACCCCATCAGCTTCACCGCGCCGAATCCGATCATCATGCAGCCCACCAGAATGCCGAGCAGCTTCATGGAGAAATCGGGCACCGCAATGAGCAGCACACCGAACACGCAGTACAGCGCAGAAAGGACGATGTAGCTCGTCTTCGCCGCGCGCATGAATTTCACGGAACGCATGAAAGCACCTCCTTCGATTTTTGGGCAGCCCCGCCGGGCCTGCCCCCTTGGAACAGTCCAGAGTATACCCCATCGCCCACCCCCGCGCCATAGACAATGCCGCTCCCCTGCCGGATTTTCAGACACGGAGGCGGTTTTGCCTAACGGAAGGGCTAAAAAACGACACCGCCCCCCGAATTGTCATTGCGAGGAGGCCGCAGGCCGACGTGGCAATCTCGGGAAGGCAGTTGCGATTTCGCCATAACCTACCTGTTATCCACATGGGTACTGCGAGATTCCCACGTCGCTTCGCTCCTCGGAATGACAAGCTTGAATGTCTCGCGCCGCTGAATTAACACTTCAAAACCTGCAGTTGCCTACAGCGCTCAGGGAACGCCGCTGCAAACTGGCTTTGGGTTCCCATCATCTTAATGGCAGCCGACACCAATCTCCGCTGCAATTCCCTATTGTGCACTTTTTATACACCATCCGCATTCTTTCCCTTATGCAAAAGTATACATGTTATTTAATTTTTGATTATTGTAGTGATTTGTATCGTTTCTTTTGTATCACATTTATTCCAACCCCCGTTCTTCTATACGCATTACAGTCACAATATACATATATCTTTCGCAGTAATTTCTATGTTATCTGCATTATTTTTTGCTTCAAACGTCTTGTGGGAGTCACTTGCATATGGTATACTCAAGTTGCAGATATCCTGCATTTCTTTGGAATTGCTGACTTACTATTGGAAGGAGTGGATCAAATATCATGAAGCGTTCAACGATTCTCTGTTCTTTGCTGCCGGTTCTGCTTGTCCTGTCCCTGTGCGCCTGTTCCGCCTCCCCGTCCGGTGCCTCTGACGGCGCTGAAACTCCCAACAACATCTTCCACGAACTCCCTCTCCCCGCCGTAACGGAGGGGCAAGTCTCCGTTCTGGATGCCCGCGGCAGCCGGATCCTCTATGTGCAGGTGGAGAAGCTGCTCTCAAAGGACGGCGGTTACGCCTACTACGAGACAAAACAAGTCGGCATTTACGATGTCGATGCCCAGAAATCACTTGCCGTCTGGGAACCGGAGACGCCCGGCAACTACTTCGGCGGGGCCCTGCTGGATGGAGATGCCGCCATTCTCGCCCTCCAGCTGGACTACACCAACGCCTACCCCGCACAGTTTGCGGCCATGTACTTCGGCGGCTCACAGCGCAGCCTCGTAGAGCTCACCGGTGAACTGCAGTGGCTGCTCCCCTTCTCCGGCAAGGAGGCTCTGGCCAGCTATCGTACAGAGGAAGGCGCTTTCGGTGTGTTCCGTCTCTCCGCTGACGGCTGCACGGATGCTCTGCTGCTGCAGGCTGATGCGAACACCGAGCCGATGGGCGGCGATCTTGCCGTCTGCGGCGACCGCTTCTGCTTCTCCTATGCCAAAAACGGTCAGGTCACCCTGTGCACCGTCTCCGCCGACGGCACGCAGGACGCTCTTGCCCTGCCGGAGTCTGCGAAGCTGGACTCGTTCTGGCTGACCGCGGACGGCCCGCTCATCTGCCAATATGTCGAACAGGACAGCAAGGCGCAGCGGCTGCTCACGCGCTATGCCTCTGGTGAGGCGCACGAGGTCACACGTCCGGCAGCAGACGGCGCGCTGTACCAGCTCCGCTTTGCAAACGGCTGCGGCTTTGCCGTGAACGGCAGCTGGGGGCTTCAGCTCCTGCAGCTCTCCGAGGATGGCACGGTCAGCTGCCGCGGTGTAACGGAGTTGCCCGGTGAGCTAACCTCTGTGCAGGTCCGCATCCTGTCCAGCGGCGACGGCAGCTTCTGCCTGTTCTACCCCGAGGCTCAGCGGCTGTTCCGCGCCGTGCCAAATAGCTGATATCGTTTCCCATGCCGCGGCCATTTGGGCCGCGGCAGTTTTAGCGCCGCGAGACTGCCGGATTTGTCATTGCGAAGGCGTTTTGCGCCCGTGGCAATCTCGGGAAGGCAGTCACGATTTTGCTGGGACTTTTTCCATTTACCGCACTGCATATTATTGAAAATTACGGGATGTTTTCTGTAAAAATATTGACAGGAACATTATGGTGTGATATGTTGGACATATCGGAAGGGAATACTAGTCAAACGTTCAATTGGAACGGAAGGGAAGGAGAAAATGCCCATGAAAAACCCGAGATATTGGAAATTACTGGCTTTCACGATTGCAGTCATCGCCATTTCCTCCCTCCTGTTCGGCTGCACAAAGCAGAAATCGGAACCGATGACAAACATCTGGGTTTCTCCCTACTACATTAGTAATTGGCTATACAACGCGGAAGGCAAATACCTGCATACAGGAGCTGACGGTGAGGTAACAGCGGATTCTACGATGGAAATCCTGCGTGAAAGTACCTGGCCAATGGGTGTTACAGCTACAATGCCAAAGTACCTGATTCCAGATACGGAAAAGCTGCGTTTTGAAGTCACATCCAAAAATGCATGGATGCGGGTAGATAGCGATAAAATTTATCTCCTAATCGAACTGATGAATGAGGCAGATGATCAGTGGCTGGAGTTGACAGCGACCGGCTTCCGTCTGAAGGGTGAGGTAGCTTCATACAGTGCAAGGGGATGGTTTGGGCAAGTATCCTTTCCAAGCACAGACGAATTCTATTACACACTGACCGGCGAGCAGGAGAGCGACCTGCAGGTATACTGGCAGGACAATACGCTCCG
>DQIA01000080.1 GCA_003525905.1 Clostridiales bacterium | reverse complement strand
GCTTCGCTCCTCGGAATGACACGTCAAGCGAGTGCAGCGGTGCACCAGTGCCTTTCTGCCATTGAATGCTCCCCCTACTGGGCGGTCACTGACCGCCGCTACATTTTCCTCTCGTCCGGCGGGTTGTGCAGGGATCGCCGCTGCGGACGTATGCGCTTTCATCAGCGATCTGCGCGGACTGCAGGCACGCAACCGGGCCATTCCGATTCTTTTCCCGCAGACTGTTTTTCCTGTTGCTTTTTCCGCGTTTTTCCGGCATAATATAGGCATCTACTATTGAGAAAGGCGGAAGGTTCCCATGGAGCTTCTGAAGGAACGGATCCGGAAGGAAGGCAAGATCCTGCCCGGAAACATTGTGAAGGTGGATGGTTTCCTGAATCATCGCATCGACGTGCCACTGATGGAGCAGATCGCGCAGGAATTCAGGCGCGTGTTTGCCGGCAAGGACATCACCCTTGTGCTGACGGCCGAAGCCAGCGGCATCGCCCTGGCCACGATCTGCGCGCAGGCCTTCGGCGTGCCGATGGTGTTCGCCAAGAAGGCCAAGAGCGACAACATCGAGGGCGGCCTCTATCAGAGCGACATTCTTTCCTATACCTATAAGAAGAAGGTCACGCTGCTCGTCTCCAAGGAGTGGCTCAGTGCCTCGGACAAGGTCCTCATCATCGATGACTTCATGGCGCGCGGTGAGGCCATGCGCGGCCTGTGCGACATCGTGAGGGAGGCCGGGGCCGAGCTCGTCGGCATCGGTGTCGCGGTGGAAAAGGGCTTCCAGCACGGCGGCGACCGCCTGCGCGAGGCCGGTATCCCGCTGCATTCGCTCGCTATCATCGAAAGCGCGGACGAAAACGGCTTTGTCTTCCGGGAGGAATGAGCATGGAAACGATTCTCGTTCTGGACTTTGGCGGGCAGTATAACCAGCTCATCGCCCGCCGTGTCCGTGAGTGCAACGTATACTGCGAGGTCAAGCCCTACACGACCCCGCTGGAGGAGCTCAAGGCCATGCAGCCCAAGGGCTTTATCTTCACCGGCGGCCCGAACAGCGTCTATGATGCCGCCTCCCCGAAGGTCGATCCTGCCATCTTCACGTTGGGCGTGCCGGTCCTCGGCATCTGCTACGGCTGCCAGCTCATGGCCCAGACGCTCGGCGGCGAGGTCACGGCTGCGCAGGACAGCACAGCCCGCGAATACGGCCGCACGGAGACGCACTTCTCCCCCTGCCGCCTGTTTGAGGGTCTGCCAGAGCAGAGCGTCACCTGGATGAGCCACGGCGACTTCATCGCCCGCCTGCCCGAGGGCTTCCGCGCCTGTGCCGTCACGGAGCACTGCCCGACCGGCGCCATCGCCGACGAGGCCCGCGGCTTCTACGGCGTGCAGTTCCACCCGGAGGTCAACCACAC
Source organism: Clostridiales bacterium (assembly GCA_003525905.1). Classification (GTDB taxonomy): domain Bacteria; phylum Bacillota; class Clostridia; order Oscillospirales; family Oscillospiraceae; genus JAZOXB01. The sequence goes on along the minus strand of DQIA01000080.1, from coordinate 46,276 downwards.
CGAGCATGGCCAGGATATGATCCGCAACTTCCTCTACCGCGTCTGCGGCTGCACCGGCACCTGGAACATGGGCGACTATATGCGCTCCTCCATCGCCGCCATCCGCGAGAAGGTCGGCAGCGGCAAGGTCCTGCTGGCCCTGTCCGGCGGCGTGGACAGCTCCGTCGCCGCCGCGCTCATCGCAGAGGCCATCGGCGACCAGCTCACCTGCGTCTTCGTCGACCACGGCCTGATGCGCAAGAACGAGGGCGACGAGGTCGAGGCCGCGTTCCGGAAGTGGGACCTGCACTTCGTCCGCGTCGATGCCGAGGCCCGCTTCCTCGGCAAGCTCGCCGGGGTCACGGAGCCGGAGCGCAAGCGCAAGATCATCGGCGAGGAGTTCATCCGCGTCTTTGAGGACGAGGCAAAAAAGATCGGGCGCGTCGACTATCTCGCCCAGGGCACGATCTACCCCGACGTCATCGAGTCCGGCGCGGGCGATGCTGCCGTCATCAAGAGCCACCACAACGTTGGCGGCCTGCCTGACTTCGTCGACTTCAAGGAGATCATCGAGCCGCTGCGCCTGCTGTTCAAGGACGAGGTCCGCCAGCTCGGCCGCGAGCTCGGCCTGCCGGAATATCTGGTCATGCGCCAGCCCTTCCCCGGCCCCGGCCTTGCCATCCGCGTCCTTGGCGAGATCACGCGCGAGAAGCTCGATACCCTGCGCGATGCCGACGCCATCTTCCGCGAGGAGCTGGCAAACGCAGGCCTCGCCTACAGCGTCAGCCAGTATTTCGCCGTGCTGACAAATATGCGCTCCGTCGGTGTCATGGGCGACAGCCGCACCTACGACTATACCCTCGCCCTCCGCGGCGTCACCACCACCGACTTCATGACCGCCGATTGGGCTCGTATCCCCTACGACGTCCTCGACCGCACCTCCGCCCGCATCGTCAATGAGGTCCCCCATATTAACCGCATCGTCTACGATATCACCAGTAAACCCCCAGCGACGATTGAGTGGGAATAAGAAAAAAGTGAACATGATGGGCTGCAAAGCCTTGAAAACACTCGCTTTTTGAAAATCTCATTTCCCGTTTGATAGCAGAATGATAGCAGATACCAAAGCCATTTTGTTTGTTCTTATTTTGGCGAGCGAATGGTTTGCAGGTTTGCTATCGCATCCAATCCTATATTGAGAGCGAAAAAGGCTCTGCTGACTTTCTGTAAAAGAAGGTCGGCAGAGCCTTTTTTATTTAGTCAAGAGTATTATCTCTTGCGCAAAACACTTGAAACGGTGGATTGTGAAATATCTAGCATTGCTGCAATGGTTTCTTGATTATTATTTTGTTTGCAGAGATCTTTGATTACTTCGTTTCTTTGAACTGTTGAGGTGATTTCAGGAAGTCGATGAATTGTTTCGGAAACAACTCCAGAAGCGGTTACGGTCTTTATTAAAGTTATTCCATCATTTAATACAGCTCGTGCAATTTTATCCACTGTTTTTTGTTTGTCTTAAACGCAAGAGAAGCAATATTTGCAGCGGTTTTGCCAACTCCCTGAAGGTCTACATTCTTGAATACGTTCATCAGATTAGTTGCCATGTATTATCCCTCCGAAATTATCAAAGCAATATTATAATAATATTACTTTGATAATTAGTCAAGAGCGTTTGAACATCATTTGTCAAAGTTTATTCCACCTGAATTAGCAGCAATCATATCTCACGTTCTGATGAGATTATCTTGTGAACATTGTCGCTTTGTGCTATAATACAATCAGTCTAAATTTGGAACGGAGAATTGCGATGCCTATTTCCTACGATAAGCTCTGGAAGCTGTTGATCGATAAGAAAATGAACCGGACGGATTTGAAAGATGCCTCCGGTATCAGCTTCAATGTGCTTGCCAAGATGGGGAAAAACGAATTTGTCTCTATGGAAAGCCTGCATAAGATTTGCTTGACGCTCAAATGTGATGTAGGAGACATCATGGAGTTCGTTGATGGAAGAGATACAGAACAGTCATGATTTCAATCGAACTACGCAGGAGTGAAAAGAAAATGCAGCAACCGTTGACTTGTGTTGAAATATGCGCTGGCGCTGGTGGACAGGCTTTGGGGCTTGCAATGGCAGGTTTTGTCCATGTTGCGCTTGTCGAGTATGAAGAAGATTATTGCAAGGTATTAAAGCAGAACCGCCCGGAGTGGAACGTCATTTGCGCAGATGTTCACGATTTTGACGGACGCCCATACCACGGTGTCGATCTGCTGGCTGGCGGCGTTCCTTGCCCGCCTTTCTCCGTAGCAGGAAAGCAACTCGGGCAGGAAGACGAAAGAGATCTGTTCCCTGAAGCCATCCGCCTTATCAAAGAAATTCAGCCGCGTGCTGTCATGCTTGAAAATGTCCGTGGCTTTCTTGATTCGGGTTTTGATGAATACCGCGACCACATTTTCACATCGATTCAAAAGCTCGGCTATGTAACCCATATCAAGCTCTTGAACGCATCTGATTATGGTGTTCCGCAGCTACGTCCCAGAGTGGTTATCATCGGCATTCGGAAGGATCAGATTGGAGCATTTGCCTATCCTGATGAACGGCCAGACAGCGCCCCGACTGTTGGTGATACGCTCCGTGATTTGATGGCTCAGAATGGATGGGAAGGTGCAAAGCGGTGGGCATCTAACGCAAACCGAATTGCCCCAACTCTTGTGGGCGGCTCTAAAAAGCATGGTGGTCCCGATCTTGGTCCCACACGCGCCCGTAATGCATGGGCAGAGCTTGGCGTAGATGGCCGAGGAATTGCAAACGAAGCACCGGCTCCCGGATTTGAGGGTATGCCCCGGTTGACAAGCCGAATGATGGCACGGATTCAAGGTTTCCCCGACACGTGGACGTTTGGAAATCGGAAAACCGTAGCCTGTAGGATGATTGGAAATGCATTCCCGCCCCCGGTTGCCCGGGCAGTTGGAGAAAAAATAAAGGAGTGTTTGGAGCATGGATGCATTGATAGCAAACGCGAGATTCCACTTTCACAAGCAGTTATTTGAAACCAACACACTGACGTTGACCACGGCAGGTGTCGCATCCAATGCAGACACCAGCAGCCGCGGCTCAAAGGCGATTGCGCGGAGGATCGTTGACATTCTTGTAGAGGAACAGCATCATGCTGTCTCCACAGTCGACAAAATTTCCGGGCAGACTCTCGGAAAGCAATTTGAAACGCTGACAATGGAGTTCCTGCGTGAAACCTTTCCCTATTTGCAGAACCTCCGTCCCGGAAACTGGACCATTCTTCAGCTCGGCAATAACAACAAACTGAAAACAAGCGATTTTGCGCAGTACGAGCATCTTGCTTACTTAAATGCGCTTACGACACAGAACGCACAGTTGGCTGCTGCACTCGGGAATGATTACCTCGTTGCACCTGACGTTGTTGTTTATCGCGATCTCTATGAGGACAGCGAGATCAATGCCGCTCAGCCCATTGTTGATGACGAAATCAGCAAGATGGCTGACATTCGGAAGTCTAACGGCGGCAAGCCCATTCTTCATGCGAGTGTTTCTGCAAAGTACACGATGCGCAGCGACCGCGCACAGAACAGCCGCACAGAGGCATTGAACCTGATTCGTAACCGAAAGGGACATTTGCCGCACATTGTCGTTGTGACGGCGGAGCCTATGCCGAATCGTTTGGCATCTCTTGCGCTCGGTACTGGCGATATTGACTGCGTATATCACTTTGCACTCTATGAGCTGATTCGAGCGGTTAAAGAGGCGGGTTCTGAGGATGCGGTAGAAACGTTGGAAACCTTGGTGCAGGGCAAGCGGCTGAAAGATATTTCCGATCTGCCGCTGGATTTGTCTGTGTAAATGTCTGCAATTTCACTCTTTGAAGAGTTATTACTTTCAGATGCGGGGATAAGGAGAGACACTGATGTACGAGTATGCAAAATCCAAAGAATCCATAGTTTCGATATTAAAATCACCTACGAAAATTGTAGAAAAAACAACTATCCCAGCGTCTGAATCTGAGTTTACCTATGAAAACGGCATAAAAACATGGGTAGGAGCTTTGTTTGTTGATATCGTCAATTCGAGCAGGCTGTTTCAATATGCAAATGAAGACACAGCCCGGATTATCAGAAGTTTTTGCTCAGAAATAATCTCCATACTCAAGGATGATGACAATTATCGTGAGATTGGTATTAGAGGCGATTGTGTTTATTGCATTTATACTACTCCGTACCAAAAAGATTTGGTCAGCGTTTTTCGCCACGCGTACCGCATTAATTCCTTTCTAAAGATGTTGAATAAATTACTCAGTCAAAATGATTATCCAACTATTCAAGCCGGTATTGGTTTGGGGTGTAGTCAAGATTTAATTATTAAGGCTGGTCAAAGTGGAACCGGAATAAATGATAAAATTTGGATTGGCAAGGCAGTTGTCGATGCAGCGCATTTGTCAGATAAAGCGAACAGAAATGGTGTTTCTGCAATAGCAATGAGTCCCTTATTTCACGAGAATATATTTGAGTATTTATGTGAAGAAAATGCGGATTATAAAACATGGATTAAACCCCATTCAACAAGTTATTATGGGAACATTGACTACTATCATTGTAATATAGTTGAGACAGAATTTGACAAGTGGATCGACGAGAATGTTTAAGCTGTGATGAACAGAAGAAGCGAGGTTATACACCTATGGATCTTAAGTACGAAGAGTTGTCCGAGACTCTTAATAGGGTCAATAGTTGGATCGAGAATTGCGACTCCAAAGTATCAACAATCTTGAGTGGAATAGGAGTCTTCGCTGGTATTCTCCTAGCTACAGACTATGTATCAAAGTTCACAGCAATTTTCCGGTATATGTGTGAAAAGAAAACTGTATCGTCTACAATATTTTTAATCATCAGCTTTCTTTCATTCGGTTTGTTGTTATATGGCGTATTTCTTCTTATCAGGGTACTCTTTGCTAGAGTTAACCCGAAAGAATTTGAAGGCCGAGGCGTTAAAGGTGATTCTCTAATTTTTTTCTCATCTATTGCCAAGAATAAGACCTTTTCAAAATATAGAGGAAAGCTAAGAAAATGCTCATCTGAGCAAATGAATGATGACATTATTTCGCAGATTTATATCTGTTCCTTAGTTTGCGATAAGAAGTTTTCACTATATAAAAAGGGACTGATATGCTCGCTTGTCGGATTTATTGTATTTATTATAATGGCAATTATTGGAGCCGTATTAATATAAATATGCAGCTTTGGAAAGAGAGTCGTGAGTATAATAGAAACAACCAATCATATTGCATATGATATAGACAAAAGCTCTCAGAGAATGGATGACATTCTTGGAGCAGGAAACGGTAATTTTTCTGATTCTGATTCTATTCCGCAACGGTCATTACTAACCTATACGAACGGATACTATGTTAATGTCACTGCTTTATTTATTGATATTATTGGATCTTCAGATATGACAGATGAACACAAGCGGCCAACGCTTGCAAAAATATATCGTTGTTTCATTTCTGAGTGTACAGCACTTATGAACTCTCAAACAATCTGTAAAGAAATTAATATCAACGGTGACTGCGTATGGGGTGTTTTTGAAACTCCGTATAAATCAGACATTGATACAGTATTTAGCATTGCTGCACGGTTAAACAGTCTAATCAAAATTTTGAACTATAAACTCCGCAAAAAAGGATATAGTCAGATTTCAGTTGGGATTGGTATGGATTATGGACGAGCTCTTATGGTGAAAGCGGGCTATTCTGGAAGTGGTTTGAATGATATAATATGGATGGGTGATGTTGTAAATTCTGCTTGCCATATAGCGAATAAAGCTGGGCGTGATGGAAAGAAAACGCTCGTGGTTTCAAGCTGCATTTATTCCAATCTTAATGAACACAACCAAAAACTTCTCAATACTACAACTATTGATTGGACAACCTATTACGAAGGGAATGTAATTAATACGGCGATGGATGAATGGTATGATGAACACTGCAAATAACCATAGCTGTGGCAACGCTATGGCAACAAAAAATCAGAGAGCCCATGCTACCTGAATAATGAAAGCAATACAAATAATCTGTGCTAAATCCCATAAGCAAACTTGTTTAGAATAGGCTTGACGGGAGCGAGTGGGAATGATTGCATCCCGGAAAAAGTCCAGTCATACCAAGGCTTTTTCGCCATGAGTGCCCGCTGTGGCAACATTATTTGAATTATTGCGATAACAAAAAGCGCTATCTGATTTGAAGCCAAGTCAGATAGCGCTTTTTTTCTGTTGTTTTTTAATCAGCCTTCAGCCTGTCTTTGAACGCCTCCACCATTGCATCGCTAAGCTGCTGGGACGGGACTTTCACATAGCCGGACGCTTCGTCATATTTCGGGTAGTTATAACGCCACTTGTCGTAGTCCTCCCGGTTGATTTCGCCGTTGCGATGCCTTTCGGCTTGTCGCCTGCAATTCACAGACAGTAACCCCTCTCGGCAGCTTGAGCAATTTTTATAAAGATTATTTCTCTAACCTCTGGAAATGCTTCATTTTGAGACAGCCCCGTTTTTTATTCATTTCGGTTGATCCCAATATCAAGATAGACGCTTACTGGGCTCCTGCCCAATCCTTCCATGCAGCGAGGTACGCAAAGCTGGGCCAGAAACCGTCCCGGCGAAGAAGCACTTGGGAAAGGCGCTCTCTTTCGGCGCAGTCCGGATGCCAGAGCAGACCGTACAAGGTAATGCCATATTCCAGATCGTCTTCTTCCCTCTCCAGCATTTCCAGCGCCGCTGCAAGCGGCGTTGTACCGCTCCAGACCCGCATGGCCTTTTCGTAAGCAGTATGATGCCCCACCGCCATATCCGGGCGATAGTACTTCAGAAGAGTCGGCGCTTTCTCTGTCCGGGCAGCGCTCAGCGTGTGCCAGTAAAGAACCGCAATCCCCATTTCATCATCGCATAAAGGCATACAGCCCTCAAAAGCTTCCATTGCCTGCTCGTACCGTCCGGCGTAATACTGGGCAAGGCCGATCCGATAGAGGCAGTCCAGCTTTTCCGCACCCAAAGTCAGGCATTTTTCAAAGTCAGCGATGGCAGGATCACTTTGCAGCGTCGTCAGGTACCGTCCCGCCCGAAGGCGGAGCAGGGACAGATTTTCCGGTTCCAAATTCAGCCCCTCCGTATAAGCTGCAACGGCCTCACGGTAGCGAAGCTGCCTGGAAAGAGCCTTCCCTAATGCACAGAATTTTTCAACGGAGTCTGGCAAGGACTTTGCCTGCCTGATTGCCTGGGAGTCGGGAATTCCGGCGGGAAGATTGAGAATCTGGCTTTCTATCCCGGCGTGCAGCGCATCAAACGGGTATTCCATCACAGCCCCCTTGTATACGGACGGTAACAGGCGGAGCAGACGATTTCACCGTTTTGAAGGTGGGCAAAGCTCTCGGCAAATCGTTCTCCGCACACGGAGCAGGTAACGGTCTTGAAGATCCGTGCCTCCTCCGGCACCGGCTCTGGGGCTTCCTTCACGTCAAACATCTCGTGGAAGTCCCCATCCATAAGCCACGCCAGCCGTTCGTCCTTGGTTTTCTCCGGTGTTGGGCGCAGAACAAGGCGGAAGGACTTTCCGTCCGGACGGCGATAAAAGGAGAAGGCGTTTTTCCCCTGTAGATTGAAAATCAAGTTCCCTTTTCCCACGGTACAGGACAGCAGCGCCTGAATGGCATCCACGCCGCAGGCGTCGGTCTCGGCAATGCACACGATCTCCTCGTCCTCAGATGTGCTGTCACTTTCAAACAGCTCCCACGCATACAGCACTGCCCGAAAGCCGACCGCAAGGCCACCGCAGCCGTGGCCATGGAATGCTACACATTGCTGCCACAAAGATTCCAGTTCCTTTTGCATCGTATGACCTCCTATTTTTCCTGAATGGCAGCCTGTCGGTGCTCAAAATACAGGCTGATGAGATAGAATGACAGTGATAGCATCATAATGCACACGCCCGGCGAGAGGAGATACCCATAGGCCTGGCGAAGAAAGGCACCCCGCTTATAGGCAAAGTTGATCATGGTGCCCCAAGTGGGATGATAAAGATCCCCAAAGCCCAAAAAGCTCAGGGTGGACTCCATCATAATGCAGCTGTTGACCCCCAGAAGAAACCGGGAGAGCAATACATCATACAGGTTCGGAAGGATGTGCCGGAGAATAATATGCCTCCGGCTGTATCCCTGGATCATGCAATTTTCAATAAAAGGCTGGGCATTCAGGTGAATGACCTTGGCACGGACATTCCGGGCCGTCCCCACCCAGCTGAATGCAGCGATCAGAAGGATCAGATTTCGGCTGGAGCTTCCCAGAAAAGTCGCCAGCACGATCATGGTCACCAGCTTCGGAAGCAGCACAAAAATATTGATAACGCCATTGGATAGGCCGCTCCAAAGGCCCTTCCCGGCAGCCAGCGTACCGATCACGCTTCCCAGAAGCAATGTCAGAATACTGCTGGATACACCCACCAGCAGCGTCTGCCGGGTCCCGCAGACCAGTTCCGTAAAGATGTCATAGCCCAACGCATTGGTGCCAAGTAGGTGTTCTGCCGACGGCATCAGCCACGGGCCAAACGTTTCCTTCTGCCCGTAAGCCGTAAACACAGTCGGAAATAATGCAGCGGTCAGAAAAAGGCTCAAAACCACGATGCCAAGGAGAAGCGGAATATGCTGTTTTCTCAAGCCGGACCACCTCCGAAGCGTACCTTGGGGTCAATAAGAATACAGATCAGGTCCGTCACGACAATGGAGATCGTCATGATCGCCGTTGTGACAAACAGGATGCCCTGCATCAGTGGGTAATCCAACGTATAGACGGCATCGGAGAGCAGACTTCCCATACCGCCGATGGAAAACAGCTTCTCCACAACCAGGGAACCACCGATACAGGTGCTGACGCTCATGCCTACCATGGTGATAAAGGGCTGGGCAATATTCTTCAGAATATAACCAAATTGAATCTTACTGTCGGACAAGCCTCGTTCCTTGGCATAGAGCACATATTTTTCCTCCGTCACCTGTCGGACGGTGTTTCGCATCAATAGGTACCGGGAGGGTGCAGCGGCGATGGTCAGCGTCAGCACCGGGAGAATCAGATGATGAACCCGGTCCCAGAAGTACCCGGCCGTTCCGGGAACAGCTCCGGCACTGTTGAGTCCTGTATAGGGAAACCACCGCTGCCGGAAGCAGAACAGGATCAACAGCACCAGGGCGATCAGGAATGTGGGCATCGTATTGACGATGATCTGGAATGTAGTCGAAATTTTCTCAAAGCTGCTGCCTTTTTTGTAGCCGCAGCGGAGCCCCCACAAAAGACCGATGACCGTGCTGAGCAGCACGGCAGGCAGGGTGATCTGTAAGGTGTAGCCCAGCCGCTGCCCAATCAGGGCTGAAACCGTGGCTTCCTTTTTGAAGGAATAGCCCAGCGTGCCGTCTGCAAGGGAGCGCAGATAGTACCCGAACTGCACGAATACCGGCTTATCCAGATGGAGGGCCTGCCGGTAATAAGCTACCTGAGCAGGGGTCATATCCTCCTCGGAAAAGCCGGTCAGATAAGCAATGGGGTTCCCCGGCAGAAGCCGGGGCAGAAAGAAGTTCAGAACGATCACGATCAGGAAGCACACCAGTGCCAGAATCAGGTTTTTACGATACTTTTTCACCAGTGTGCCTCCTGCGTGCAAAAATTATTTCTTGGTGATGCTGAACCAGTTGTTGACGTTGTTCAGGCCGAATACGGCATCCACGGTCACATTGTCCAGCTTGGAAGAATAGGCCAGCATCATATTGTCCCAATACAGGGCAATCAGCGGCATATGGGCCGCGTAGTAGTCCTGGAGCTTTGCTGCGCCGGTGTAATATTCCTCAATGGTCTTGGCGGCCTTCAGTTCGTCCAGAATGGAGGAAAAGGCTTCGTCGAACACCTGGCAGCCGCCCTGCACGGCGTGATTGCCGTCCACATAGATGGAGCCAAGGCCGTTGCCCATGCCCATGCCGGCGGCGGTATAGCCATAGATTGCCGCTTCCATGGTGATATTGTTCTCGGAGAACTTGTTGCTGGTTTTGGCATTGTAGGCATCCTTGTCTACGGCGTCCAGATTCACCTGAATTCCAAAGGCCTCCAGCTGGGTCTTGATCATTTCGGCGTAGCCCACATGGGTCTCCTTTGCGGCGTTGACCGTCAGCGTAAAGGCAGCAGCCGCACCGTCGGCGTTCACGTAGAAGCCGTCGGCATTCTTTTCGGTGTAACCCGCAGCCTTCATATACTCGTCCGCTTTTGCAGTATCGGTGGTCAGTTTCTCCGTGTCCGTATAGCCCACCGTGGTGGAGGGTACAAAGCCCCGGTTGGGGATCTCAGCATAGGCGCTGCCGAAATAGGTCTTGAATTCCTCGTAGTTCAGTGCATAGGAAACTGCCTGACGCAGGTTTTCGTCAGAGAACAGGCCCTTTGCGTTGTTAAAGGCCAGGACCGCAGGCGCATTGGCCGCAGCCACATTGACAAGCGAGACATTGGTATCGGTGGAGAGTACATCCTGATAGGTTCCTGCTACACCGGTGGAGTAGGCCCAGACCATGTCGATGTCGCCCTGCTGGAGCGCCAAGTACATGGTATCCTCGTTGCCGAAAAGCTGATAGACGATTTTCTCCACATTGGGCTTCTGGGGATAGTATTCATTGACTGCAAAGGTAATGGTCCCGGCTTCCTTGTTGAAGGATTCCAGCACATAGGGGCCGCAGGTGATGCGGCCTTCGGCCTCCGAAACAGTATCCTTGCCCTCATAAATGTGCTTGGGCATGACCCGGAAGGAGGTCATATTGCTCAGTTCCCGGACATTGGGAGAGGCCAGCGTCAGGGAAATGCTCATTTTGTCATCGGAAAGGCTGTAGCCGGTGTACTTGGCCTCCGTGACCTTTCCGTCTTCCCCGGTCTGGGCCTCAAAATTGGCGCTTCCGTTGGCCTGATCGTATTGGAGTGTGAAAAGAATGTCTTCCGCCGTTACAGGCGCTCCGTCGGACCAGGTCATGCCGTCCTGGATGGTGTAGGTCCAGGTAGCGGCATCCTCGGTAGCATAAGTTGCCAGAAGTGGATGATATTCGCCCTTGGTGTCCTGATAAACCAGAGGCAATTCGGATACACCGCTGGCAAGCATATCGAAGTTATACTCGCCGAACACGGCAGTTTCGATGGCAGCCGTCGTGCCGACGGTCAGCGTATCAATGGCGTAGGCAGGTGCCGGTTCCGTGGCCTCCGTGGTCGGAGTCTCGGTGCTTGGTTGGGTGGAGGGTGTCTGGGTGGGTTCTGCCGGGGTCTTGCCGCAGGCTGCCAGCGACAGCACCATCAGCACCGCCAGCAAAAGAGATCCTACTTTTTTCATTTCGTGTTTTTCTCCTTCTGATTTGTGTGTTTCTTCTCAAATACATAGATTTGATCACAAAGTAAATTCACCAGTGCTTCATCGTGGCTGATGAGCAGGATGCTTCCGTGGTGTTCCTGCATCTGACGGCGTACCATTCCCAGCACATTGGCCTGGGTAGAAACATCCAGCATGGAGGTTGCCTCGTCCAGAATCAGCAGCTTTGGCCGGAACAGAAGACACCGGGCGATGGCCACCCGCTGGGCTTCCCCACCGGAGATCTGATGCGGCAGATGGGCCAGGATCTGCGGCTCCAATCCGACTTTCACAAGCACGTCTTCCGTCAGCGCACGCTCCTTCCCCTTGGGAGCAAAGCCGTGATAGCGGATCAGTTCTTTGAAGCCGCTGCCGATTTTCTGGCGTGGATCCAGCGTCGCATAGGGCTGCTGATAAACCATCTGAATGGAAAGACCCAGCTTCCTGTCATAGGGCGTATTCTGTGAAACAAGACATTGACCGTCCAGCAGAATCCGCCCTCCGTCCGGCGGGCAGATGCCGCAAAGGACCTTGGCCAGCGTGGATTTTCCGATCCCGCTTTTTCCGAATATGCCGCAGATCTGACCGTCTGGAATATCCAGCGTGACATTTTGCAAAACCTGTTTTCCGTCAAAAGCCTTATCGATCTGTTCCATGGAGATCATTCCTTGCAGCACCACCATTCTCTGTCTCCCTGCGTCCTCCGGGGCATTTCGGCACGGCATCGTCCGAAGGCTGCGGGACAGCGGCGATAGAAGGGACAAGTGCCCGTCTCCGTCCGCAAAGCCGGCGTTTCCTGCATCCCGTTTTCCACCAAGGCACCCAGCAGGGCTTGGGTGTAGGGATGGCGCGGGGCAGCCAGCACCAGTGCGGAGCTGCCAGTCTCCAGCATTTTCCCGCCGCACAGGCCAAGGATCCGGCCGCAGGTCGCTGCCACGGAAATGTCATGCGTGATAACGAGCTTTGCCGCATCCGGGAACAAATCATTCAAAAGAGACAGCGTCTGCTGTTTGCTGTCCTGGTCTAAGCCGTTGGTAGGTTCGTCGGCGATCAACAGCTTTGCCTGAGAGCAAAGGGCCAGTGCAATGGTTACCCGCTGGGCCATGCCGCCGGACAGCTGGAAGGCATACCGGTCCAGAATGGCCTCCGGCTGGGTAAACCCCACCTGCGTCAGCTTTTCACGGGCAAACGCCTCTCTCTGAGGTGCCGCAATGCCCAGCTTTGCAATGCTGTCAAACATCTGGCGGCGGATGCTTCTGGACGGGTCAAGAAACTCATGCCCGTTCTGCGGGATATATACGATCTCCCGGCCCAGCATGGACCGCAGCTTTTTGCCCTTCGGCAAAGCCTTCCCGCAAAATAATACTTCACCGGAAACCAGCCGCACATTGCCGGGCAGCACCCCCATCACGGATTGGGCAATCAGCGTCTTGCCGGACCCAGTCTCGCCAATGAGAGCCAGGCTCTCCCCGCGAGAAATATGGAAAGAAACCCCGTGGACCAGTTCTTTTTCCGTGCGGTCCAGTTTTGCGGCGATCACGCCGCCGGCATACTGTAAAATAGGTGTTTCCAAGTGTTCCTCCGAACCGGTGTTGCTTTGCATTCCTGCCCTGCGCAAAGACGCAGCGCTTTCTTCCCCAAGAAACGCTGCGCCTTTGCTTTGGGTTTTGGCAGGAATGCGTGTATGAACCGATGAGCATACTATAACAGATGAGATTCCCGGGCGGAAGCCTCCCCGGGGGATGTTTTTTCCATTCACCAAGATAGAATCTGTGTTCGCACTTTTTTCTTCGTATGTTCTGTCAAAGCCTTATGCTGATTGGGCCGAAAAGTATCGCAAAAAAAGTCAAAGTGATACGCATTTTCGCACGGTCGGAAAAATCTGCTTTCCCAATGCCGTTATCGTTGCGGACCGGTTCCACGTGATCCGTCAGGCGTCCTGGGCGATGGAGCAGGTCCGGAAGAACGAGCAGAATAAGCTCTCCAGAGGGCTGCGCAGGTACTTCAAACGGTCAAAGCACCTTCTCCGGAAGCCGATGGAAGCTCTGAGCAGCGAGGAGCAGGAGCGTCTGGCGCTGATGGTTGAGATCGCCCCGAGGCTCGCCGACGCCTACCGGCTGAAGAACGAGTTCCTTGCCGTCATGCATTCGGAGTCCTCGACCGTCGGGAAGCAGCGGCTGCTCGACTGGCTCGCGGCCGTGAACGTTATGGATCTTCCGGAATTTCGGGCCTGCGTCACGGCGTACCGCAACTGGTTTCAGGAGATCCTGAACTCCATGGACGTCCCCTGGTCCAACGGCTTCATCGAGGGCTGCAACAACAAAACGAAGGCCTTCAAGCGCGTCTGCTTCGGGATGCGGAACTTCCGGAACTTCAGAAATCGGATCCTTTTCTGCAGCGGTGTACCGAAAAAACCGCGCCGGGGCTAAGCACCCCGACACGGTCTTGGATTAAGGTATTTTTGTTCCGCGTATTTCAGCAGGATATAAGGCTTCTTTCATAGCCGGTAAATATGTTGTTATAGGCTTCTTCCACCAGCCAACGGCAGTCCTCATCAAGCCAGATCCACCGCTTAAATTCTTCATTGATCAGGCGCTGCTTTTCCAGGGCGGCAAGGGTATCCCGCTCGTTGTACTCCGTTCCGTTATCAAGCAGCTTGATCTCCCGCAAGTTCAGTGTATTTTCCATGATGCGCAGTGCATTGTATCGTTCAAGCCCGTACTTGAACATCGCATTTTTGCTGTTTAAGGAGGCCAGATACGCGGGAAAGTCCGCAGCTATGAGGATGTAATTCAGCGTAATAATCTGTGGCGATTCTTCCATCCGCTCAGAGAAAAAGCGGTCACGAGGGACGAAGCTCGCTGATTCCTGTGTAGAGCCGGAAAAAACGCATTTTATCGAATGGGAGCGCGTCGGACAGGGCAGACATCGTCCGGCGCGCTCCTGTTTAAAAATCGCCATTTTTCCCAAGTCAAAAGCCGAAGAAAATCCCCGAAAAACACCCCTATTGCGTGACGGAGCCGCAGATAGGATAAGCCTATGAGAACAGGGCCTACCCAGCAGGAAAAAACCACCGAAATCTATTTTGACGAGAAAGACCCCACCATCTTCATCCGCACCCACAACACCGACCTCAAGAACAGGCTGACCGCCTATGCCGCAACTCACCCCGGCGAGTGCCGTCAGACCCGGACACGGGCTGCAAGGAATTTGAGATTGAAAAGGGACGCTTCTCTTTCCGGCTGACCGCCCCATACAGAGAGGAACGCCGCTGGGCGGCAAGAGAAGCAACGAAATAACGAATAAAAGGATTTTAGGGCTTCGTTGATTGTTGCGTTGGCAACCCCACCGCAATGGTGGTGCCCTTCTCCGAACTCTCCTCCACCCAAACGGAGCCGCCGTGGAGTTCGGCGATCTCCCACACCAGCGCGAGCCCCAACCCTGCGCCACCGTACTCGCGGCTGCGGGACTTGTCCACCCGGAAGAAAGGCTGGAAGATACTGCGCTGATGCTCCTCCGGGATGCCGCAGCCAGTATCCGACACGCGAAGCAGGAGCTTTTCCGGCTCCTGTGTGACAGAAACCCGTACCGAGCCGCCCGGCCGGTTGTACTTGACAGCATTTTCCGTCAGATTGAAGATCAGCCGGTAGATCAGTGCGTCGCTGCCGGTCATAATGCCGTCGCCCTCCGCCGTCAGTGTGACGCCGCGCTTATCTGAGAGCGGCGCGAGATCTGTGAAGATCTCCTCGATCATGGGGGCAAGCTGGATGCGCTCGTTCCGTGCCACCTGCTGCAAATTACTCATCTCCAGCAGCGTTCTGGTCATCTGCGTCAGCCTCTCCGTTTGCTCCCGCAGAAGGGTGAGAAACTCTGCCGTCTGCGGCAGCACGGCGGGATGCTCTGCGGAAAACAGCTCCAGCTGCGCCTGCATCAGTGCCAGCGGTGTGCGCAGCTCGTGGGCAGCGTTGCCGGTGAACTGCCGCTGGGCGGCAAAGGCGGTGTTCAGCCGCTCCAGCATCTGGTTGAAGGAGTGGCTGAGCTGCTTAAACTCCGGAAGCACATCTTCATCGATCTTCATATCCGCCAGATTGTTCATTTGCACCATTTCCACCTGAGAAGCAAAGCTGCGCAGGGGCTTGAGGGCGCGTCCACTGACAAAGTAGGCAAGAATGCCGCTGAGCAGCGTTACCGCAGCCGTGATATACCAGTTGGTCGCGCGAAAGCGCCCCTGCGCCCCATCGACGACGATGGTCAGCTCATCGTCGGGCGCTACGAGCTGCGGGTCAAAGCTTGCTGTGCCTTCCTCATTCAGGATCACCGTGCCGCCGCCCTGTAAGCCGTCCACAATGGTGTCCATATAGTACACACCGGAGAAGCAGAGCAGCAGATTCATGGCCACGCAGGTGACGCCGATGAGCAGAACGGTCATCAGCGTGATGCGCCATTGTAAAGAGATCCGCTTCATGCTTCAGTGCCTCCCATCAGATAGCCTTCACCGATGCGGTTGCGGATGGGATCATAGCCCAGTGCAGCGCGAAGCTTTTTGCGCAGTGCGGAGATGTGGACCCGGATGGAGTTGCTGAAGCTGTCCACACTGTTGTCCCAAACATGATCCATCAGCTCCTCCTGACTCACCGGCCGGCCCTGATGTACCATCAAGTATTCCAAAATCCCTGTCTCCTTGCGGGTCAGTGTCATGGTTTGCCCCTTGACGGCGGCGGTGCGGGAGCGGGTATCAAAGGTCAAATCTCCGCAGACCAGCAGCACATCCTGCTGGGTAAACTGCCGCAGGGTCAGACTGCGGATGCGGGCCTCCAATTCAGCTAAGTGGAAGGGCTTTGCCAGATAGTCGTTGGCTCCCGCATCCAGCCCCGCCACCTTGTCCTCCACCTCGCTGCGGGCGGAGAGGATCAGCACCCGCGTCTCACGGTCGGTCTGCCGCAGGCTCCGCAGCACCGTCATACCGTCCTTCCTCGGCAGGTTCAGGTCGAGAAGCACCAGATCATAGCGCTCCACGCCCAGCAGCTCCAGGGCCTTCTCCCCATCGTAACAGTAGTCCACGCTGTAGGCCAGCCGCCGCAGGCTGCGGACGATGGTCTCGCACAGGGCGCGTTCATCTTCAATGACCAAAAGGTGCATAAGAGCCCTCCTTTTTATTATTTCATTTTCACGTTGTTCTTAATTATAGCAAAAACAGATAAGGTTTGCGTTAAATTTTCGTTCTTAACAGAGAATTTAACTCTCCTGCGCTATGATAGCGACAGAAAAACGGAAAGGGTGATGAAAAATGAGCCATGCGAAAAAGACGACGGTACAGGTTACCCTGTTGGCTGCCGCAATTGCCATGCTGTGCTTCGGCGCCTGGCGTGGCGAGGCGGCGACAGTGCTAAGCAAGGCCATTAAACTGTGTCTGGAGTGTGTTGGCATTGGGTAAAAAGAAGTTTACGGGCGTATCACAGTTTCTGGCGCGCTTCCGGGGCTGGATCCAGGCGGGTGCGGCCTTATTGACCAATCTGCATCTGCCGAATTTTCTTAAGGGCGGGCTGTACCAGGGCGCGGGGAAGACCGTCTGTGTGCCGGGACTCAACTGCTATTCCTGTCCGGCAGCCTCCGGCGCCTGTCCCATCGGGGCCTTTCAGGCGGTGGTAGGCTCGTCGAAATTCAGTTTTTCCTATTATATCACAGGAATTCTGATTCTGCTGGGCGTTTTGCTGGGACGCTTTATCTGCGGCTTTTTGTGTCCCTTTGGCTGGTTTCAGGAGCTGCTGCACAAGATTCCGTCAAGAAAGCTGTCTACAAGGAAGCTCAAGCCCCTGCGATACCTGAAATATGCTATTTTGCTGGTGATGGTATTCCTGCTCCCGGCGTTCCTTGTAAACGATGTGGGCATGGGGGATCCCTTCTTCTGCAAATATCTCTGCCCACAGGGCGTGCTGGAGGGGGCAATTCCGCTGTCTCTTGCCAATTCCGGCATCCGTGCGGCGCTGGGCAGCCTGTTTACGTGGAAGCTCGCCATTTTGCTGGTGGTGATCGTGCTCAGCGTGCTGTTTTATCGGCCCTTCTGCAAGTGGATCTGCCCGCTGGGCGCGTTCTATGCGCTGCTGAATAAGGTCTCCCTGGTTCAGATGAAGGTGGATCAGAGCAAGTGTATTTCCTGCGGGAAATGCGCAAAAGCCTGCAAAATGGACGTGGACGTAACGAAATCCCCGAACCATACCGAGTGCATCCGCTGCGGGATGTGTGTCCGAGCCTGTCCGACCAATGCCGTGCACTTCCGCTGCGGCTTTGGCACGGGAAAGCAGGGTACCGTTCTCCCGGAGAAAACAAATAAGCAAATGAATGATATTGTAAAGGAGAAAAAATCATGAAAACGACCAAAATTCTGACCGCACTGCTCCTCGTTGCGCTGGTGCTCAGCCTTGCTGCCTGCAGCAAGCCGCAAGCGAACGGAGGCAACATGGCAACTGAAGACAACGCGGCTAACGCGATCGATGACCTTCTGGCAAAAGAGGCGTCCACCGCTGAGGAAGCGACGGCGCTGCACACCCAGCTGATGGATGCCGAAACTGCGATCCTGAATGAGAACAGCGCGCTTTGGGAAAAGGTTTTCCTTTCCGCTGACAAGGGCTCTGCGATGATCGAGGACGGCAGCAACTACGGCGACTTCCTGCTCAAAACGATCGAAAGCGCAAAGGATGAGTTCACCGAGGACGAGCTGAAGCTGCTGCAGAAGGACGGCGAAACGATCCGCAGCATTGAAGTCAAGGTCGCCGCTCTGCAGGAGAAGTTCCCTGGCTGCGGTCAGATGCCCTCCGGCGACGGCACGAGCGTGCCTGCGGGCGACAACATGATGACGCCTCCCGATGATGGCAGCCTGCAGAAGTTCCCCGCCTTTGAGGGAAAGGATCTGGACGGGAACGAGGTCAAGAGCGATACGCTGTTCTCCGGCAATGCCGTCACCGTAGTGAATTTCTGGTTCACCACCTGCAATCCCTGTGTGGGTGAGCTTGCCGAACTGGACGCACTGAACAAGGAGCTTGCGGAGAAGGGCGGCGCACTCATCGGTGTCAACACCTTCACATTGGATGGCGACGAGGCGGCAATTTCCGAAGCAAAAGACGTATTGGCCAAGAAGGGCGCGACCTATCAGAATGTGTATTTCGCTTCCGATGGCGAGGCCGGCAAGTTCACAACGAACATCTTCGCTTACCCCACCACCTATGTGGTTGACCGCAACGGCAATATCGTGGGCGAGCCCATCGTGGGCGCCATCACAGAAAAGAACCAGGCGGAAGCGCTGCAAAAGCTCATCGATCAGGCGCTTGCCGCCGATAAGGGCTGAGAGCGGGATCTCGAACAGGAGGTCTCAATGGGCAAGACGTCGTGTAAGCCGGCAGTCGTTCTGTTTCCCGCCGCACTGACGCTGGCCGGCGGCGTCGGCGGCTGGCTGTACTACCGCTATGTAGGCTGCGCTGCGGGCGCCTGCGCCATTACGTCCAACCCGTAGCTCACCATCGGCTTCGGTGTCGCCTTCGGGCTGCTGCTCGGGATGCTCCTGCGGCCGTACGGCGGAGGGATGCCGGACCGCTGAAGGCGCGGAGCAAACCGATTCCTCTCGAAAGGAGGAAACACCATGATTCGGAGAGGATTGCCGCTTCTGCTTGCTGCGGCGTTGGTGCTGAGCGGCTGCACAGCCAATCAAAAGCCTATGCCGCAGGGAAAGGAAGCACAGGATATGGAAACAGCCGGACAGTCCTCAGATACGTCCGGTGAGGAGAGCATGTATATGGATACCACGGAACATGTCATATATCTGGCGGGCGGCTGCTTCTGGGGCATGGAACAGCTGATGCAGTCTATTCCCGGCGTCATCGACGCCCAGAGCGGCTATGCCAACGGCACCTGCGAGGCGGACGCGGACTATCGGACCGTCTGCAAGGGCGGCACGGGATTCCGTGAAACCGTGCGGGTGGAGTACGACCCCGAACAGGTGAGCCTTGACGCGCTGCTGCTGGCGTATTTCTACGTCATCGACCCCACGGTGGAGAACCGGCAGGGGAATGACGTCGGAAGCCAGTACCAGACCGGCGTCTACTATACCAACGACAGGGCAAGGGAGACCGTAGAGCGCATCGCGGAGATTGAGCGGGGGCGCAGCAAGAAATTCTTCGTGGAGATCGGGCCGCTGAAAAACTACTACCCCGCCGAGGAATACCATCAGGATTATCTGGAAAAGAATCCGAACGGCTATTGCCACATCCCGCGGGCGGAGATGGAACTGTTCTCCAAGCTTCGCATCGATCCGGGCGACTACCAAAAGCCCGCAGCAGAGTCCATTCGGGACAAACTGACGGTGGAGCAGTACCGCGTCACCCAGGAGAACGGCACGGAACGTCCATTCAGCAATGCGTTCTGGGATCAGTTCGAGAAGGGCATCTATGTGGATATCGTCACCGGCGAACCGCTCTTTTCCTCCACGGATAAGTTTGAGAGCGGCTGCGGCTGGCCGGCTTTCACAAAGCCCATTGAAGAGCCTGCCGTGGTGGAGCTTGAGGACAACAGCTTCGGCATGCGCCGCACAGAGGTGCGCAGCCGCGCCGGAGACTCCCACCTCGGGCATGTGTTCACCGGCGATCCGGAATCTCCCAACGGCGTGCGCTACTGCATCAACAGCGCGTCTCTCCGCTTCGTCCCCTATGCGAAGATGGAGGCCGAGGGCTACGGATATCTCCTGTACCTGTTTGAGGAATGAATTCGCAAAATACAATGATATAAGAAACAGCGATATAATAAACAGCGTCCCAATCATTATGATCCGGGACGCTGTCGTTTATGCTCATGTCGGTTTATTCAAACAGGACATTCAGCTTGCCGTTCAGAATCAGATCGGCATAGGCAAGCGGGTTCTTGTAGATCAGATCGTTCCGCTCTGACCGCTGGAAGCGGTTGACGGCAACTTCGTTTTCAACGGCTGTGCAGTCATATGTTGAATTGACAGGATATAAGTTTGCTCATGGTCATACCTCGTTTGAATAATTTCGCCAGCAAAAGAAAACGGCGCTATCTGATCGGAAGTCCAGTCAGATAGCGCTTTTTATGGCGTTCCTTCTAATTCCGCTGAGATATACTTACCGTTTTTACATTTTACACATATCCGCAGAGATCGAATGCAGCGAGCTTTTAGGGCGGTTCTCTTTCAACCGTTTCCCTTCTGCTCCGCTCCCCGCCAATACTGCGCGCCCCAATGTACAAAGTCCCACTGCTCCTCGTAGGCATTGCACTCGTAGTCAATGTAATAAAGCACTCCGGCGCGCGGGACGAAGTTGGTGGGATAGTAGTCGATATTCAGTCCGGCCGGGTACAGCAGGCGGCACATGGCGTGCACCTGCGCAAGCCAGCCGGGCTCCGGCCGTCCCGCTTTGAGGAGCTCCGCGACCGTCGGTCCGGCGATGTACTCCTTCAGGATGCGCTCCTGCGGGATATCCGCCGCCAGCAGCCGCGGCATCGGGATGCCTAGCTTCCGCAGCGTTTCATAGTCGCGGAGCTCCGATTGCAGCTTGTCGCCGAAGGTGTAGTATTCGCAGGGCTCGTGGTGGATCTGCTTCAGGACATACTGCGAGGCCCCATCCGTCACAAGATAGGAATATCCGCCCTTTCCCTTTCCCAGGAGCCGGAGCACGGCATATTCCGCGCCGTTTACGGTCCATGCGTCAGGCATGGCAGCGGAGCATGTCCGGCGTGATCGGCACGCCGTTGAGCGCCGTCCACAGGGCTCCGCAGGTCCCGCAGTCCAGTCCGCAGCGGCCGGTCCATTCGTCCATACGGCATTCTCCTGATTCATACAGCTTCCCCGTTCGGGTGGTCCCGGCTTTCCCCGTACTTTTCCTCCAGTTCCCGCGTATGCGCGCGGAGCAGCTCCAGCGCCCGCGTCTGAATGCACGAAAGCACCGTTTGGTCCGTATCTGCAAACTCTCGTCCGATCCTTGCGGAGGCGACCGCGTGACTGTCGTCCGGTTTGCTCTCGTCCGCTTCCGACAGGAACTTTTGCAGCAGCCCCGGGTCGCCGGAGAAATGCAGCTCCACCAGCTTGGCCCGGTATTCCAACTCCGCCGGGGTGATCTGAGGGAATCGTTTTCTGTCCACGGTATGCTGCGCCTCATGCTTCAGGAGAGAGACCCGGAACCGCTCGCTTTCCAGATCATACGCCTGCTCGATGCAGTTGATCGTGCCGTCGGGCGAGGCCCAGCCGCCCGTGCCGTACCGGCCGAAGGTCAGATAATCCATCCAGCTCCGGAACACGAAGCCCTTGAGAAGATTGACGGTATATTCCGCCGATCCGTCCGGCAGCTCCACCTGATAGACGGCCGGGACCGTTTCGCGCCAGACATAGGGGCCGTAATAGCCCTGCGTTTTCCCGAAAAGCGCATGATAGCCCTCCGCTTCAAACGCCGCCTGCAGCCGCTCCGTCAGCCGTGCCTCGTCTGCATCCGGCAAATCCAGGCGCTTTTTCAGCCGCGCCAGCAGTTTGTCCGCGGCCTCCGCCTCCGGCAGGCCGCAGTAAAAGGTATCCCGGAAGTAGATCTGATACAGGCGCAGGATATCGTTGAGCGGGGCCGGTATCCCGTAGGTGCGGTATTCGCAATTCTCAAAAATCGCAAGGTAGGCCGGTAGAACATCCCGGAATTCCTCGTGCGCGCGCATATGGGCAATGGCGCCCCTGACGTCTCCGCGCAGGAAATACTGGCTGATATGCATTGCTGTTCTCCTTTCCCGATTTGGACCCGATCCGGCCGCACGTCCGCCCGGCAGACCAGAACGGTCCACAGCACGAAGGCCGCGAAAAAGCCCAGCGCGCTCCAAAGAAGCCTTTTGTTTTGTTTTTCCATGTAGATCTTTCCTTTGCAGCAATGATTTTTGGCATCCGCCGGGAACCATTCTGCACGATCCCGGCGAAAAAGGAAAGAATCTGTCTGTCACATGGGCGACACGGATCGTGTCATGGCCGCTTTCGGAGCAGCAGGGCCTTCCCTGCCAGCAGGCGCAGGCGCGTCTTCGCCCCGCACATCGGGCACAGGACCCACCGTTCACCGGGCTGTTCCATCGTCTCCCCCACTTTCCGGCGTTTTGCCATGAACCATGCGAAAAAAGAGTCCCACATGCTTCCGGAGCCGCTCCAGACACTCCGCCTCGCGCTCCGGCTGGCGGTCACAGACGCCGAGGAGCGTCACGACCGGCGCGACATACAGCATCGCCAGCGTGTCCGGGGCCTCCGGACAAATTTCTCCGGCCGCGATCAGGGCGCGAAAAATTCCGGCATGATAGTCCAGCACGCGCCCGACATAGCGCCGGGAGTACAGCGCCGCCAACTCCGGCGAGCGGAACTGCTCGATGGTCATCATGCGGCGGAAGCGGCTGATGGTCTCGTTGTGCAGGGAGTAAGAGAAGATCTGCCGCACCTTCTCGAACAGGGCGTCCTCCGTGATCTCCGTAAAAACAGGAATGTCCTGCCCCACATCCTGCACATGGATGTCGATCCGGTCGGTGTCCGCCTCATACTGCGTCGCCGTTGCCTCGACGATCGCGTCGAAAATGGCCTGCTTGCCCGGAAAGTGATTGTAGAGCGAGGGAGCCTTGATGCCGACCGCCTGCGCGATCTCGCCCACGCTGACGGAATCATAGCCCTTCGCCGCAAACAGCTCCAGCGCCTTGTCCAGAATTTTCTGCCGGGTATCCTCCTGCTTCATGCTCGCGCCTCACTAACTAACGTTCGTTAGCTATATTATAATCTGCTATTTGCCCTTGTCAAGAGGTTTTTCCGCCGTCAGGCTTTTTCGCCTCGATGCGTGCGATAAACCGGTCGATGTGCTGCCGCAGCAGGTCCGTGACGGTCTGCTTCTGCGCCGCGCCGTCATAGACGCTGTAGAGCAGGAACATCGGCCCGTAAAACTCCAGTGCCAGCTGCATGGCGGCCTCGTCCGAATCCGCCAGCCTGCGGAAGATCGCCGCCATATACTGCAGCGGCCCGCCCGCCAGATAGTCCTGATACAGCTGCGCGAGCTTCGGCTCGCGGTATTGCTCCAGCGTCAGCATCCGGCGGAAATTCGCGGCAAACGGCTCCTTCGTCCAGTGGTCGAACTGTGCCTCGCTGTAGGCGCGGATCTTCCCGACCGGTGTATGGAGATAGGCCTCCGCAAAGCCGTCCGGCTCCGTCTCCGGCATCTCATATTCCGCTGCGCGGGCATAGTCCATTTCGTTCATCCGCTCCACGATCCGGTCCAGAATTTCCTGCTTGCTGCGATAGTGCTTATACAAAGCGCCCTTTGTGATGCCGAGCTGCTTTGCGATGTCGCTCATAGAGGTCCCCAGATATCCACTCTGCGCGAACAGCTCCAGTGAGACCTCCAGAATGCGCTCTCTGGTATTGCCTGCCATGTACGCTCTCCTTTCGTAACCGTTCGGATACGTTTTCATTATAGTAACCATTCGGTCACTTGTCAAGCACAATTTTGCGAAGGCTTGCCGCGCGGCTGCATTTTCCCTGCCGGAATTTGCTTTTTGGGCTGAAAAGGTGTATAATAAGGAACCAACTGTTGGAAAGGAGGCGGTCGTATGGGCCCCATTGCCGTATTTGATTCCGGTGTCGGCGGACTGAGCGTCCTGCGGGAGCTGGTCGCGCAGATGCCGAGCGAGCATTTTCTCTACTTCGGCGACTCGGCCAACGCGCCCTATGGCACGCGCCCGACCGCAGAAATTCGTTCTCTGACGCTCGCCCATGCCGAGCGCCTGTTTGACCGGGGCGCAAAGGCCCTTGTCGTGGCCTGCAACACAGCGACATCCGCCGCCATCGGCGAGCTGCGCGCCCGCTGGCCGGACCGGGTCATCATCGGCATCGAGCCTGCGCTCAAGCTGGCCGTTTCGCGCCATCCCGGCGGCTGCATCGGCGTGCTGGCCACGGAGGCCACGCTCCGCGAGGAGAAATTTGCTGCCCTGCTGCAGCGCTGCGCCGAGAACTGCCATATTTTGAAATGCCCCTGCCCGGAGCTGGTGGAGTTCGTCGAGCGCGGTGAGCTGACCGGTCCCGCACTGGAGCGCTGCCTTGCCGCACGGCTTGCCCCGGTGCTTGCCGCCGGGCCGGACGCCCTTGTGCTGGGCTGCACCCACTTTCCCTTCGCCGCCGGGGCCATCCGCCGTGTGGTGGGGCCGGACGTCGAGCTGCTGGACGGCAGCGCAGGCACGGCGCGCGAGACAAAGCGCCGCCTGCTGGACGCGGGGCTGCTGGTGCAGCAGGGCGAGGGCAGCGTGACGATTGAAAACAGCCTGGATTCTCCCGCCATTCTGGCGCTGTCGCGGCAGCTGCTGCACGCGCCGATCTTCCCCGGGCGGGAAAGTTTCGACAAATAGCGACTTGTTCTCCAACTTTTCGTCCGGTGTTTTTCTGCCTGTTGTCGAATATTGGAAGGAAAAGCGAAGTTTTCGACTGATTTCTTCCTTTCGTTGTCGGAATATGAAGAAATTTCACCGTAGCGCGCAGGTCGGTTCTGTGGTTCAATAGGAACCGGAGGTGGTCCCATGAAACACAGAACGCTGATCGGCCGCGCCGGGGTGCGCTGCGCGGACGGACGCCGCGCCCGGCTGGACTATTATCTGCTGCGCTCGGGCGGGCGCTTCGGGCTGGAGGTCCGCATGCGCCGCGGGCAGGAGCGATGCCGTGCCTGCCTGCCGGAGCTTTCACACACGCCGCGCGAGGTGCTGCGGCTCGGCCGCACGCTGCACCGCGGGACGGTCACGCCCTGCGCCGTGCGGGACGTGCTGGAGGAGCTTCTGTCCCGCTGACGCAAAAAAGCAATGGACAAATTTGACAGGATTTGATAAACTAAAAGAAACGAAACAAAAGGGGAAAATTGCCATGAAATGTCCCTATTGCAGCTATCCCGAGAGCAAGGTCGTCGATTCGCGCCACTCGGACGACGGCCTGAGCATCCGCCGCCGCCGTGAATGCCTGC
The DNA here is from genome assembly GCA_003525905.1 of Clostridiales bacterium. Classification (GTDB taxonomy): domain Bacteria; phylum Bacillota; class Clostridia; order Oscillospirales; family Oscillospiraceae; genus JAZOXB01. The sequence continues at coordinate 20,861 of DQIA01000080.1, read as the reverse complement.
AGTGCCAGCGGCGCTTCACGACCTACGAGACCGTCGAGAGTCTGCCCATCGTGGTGGTGAAGAAGGACGGCAGCCGCCAGTCCTTTGACCGCAACAAGATCCTCAACGGCATGCTCCGCGCGTGCGAAAAGCGCCCGGTCAGTCTGGCCGCGCTGGAGACGGCCGCGCTGGACATCGAGCAGATCCTGCAGAACTCCCTCGAGCGCGAGGTCAGCACCGGCCAGATCGGCGAGCTGGTCATGGAGCGGCTCAAGCCGCTCGACGAGGTCGCCTATGTCCGCTTTGCCTCGGTTTACCGCCAGTTCAAGGATATCAACAGCTTCATGCGCGAGCTGAACAAAATTCTCGAGGAAAAGTGAGGCGCAGAACTTGCTTCCTTATCTGGAAACATATGGAAATTCCGGACGAAGCCGCGGGAAAAGTTGCATTTTCTGCAAAAAAACGTTGACAAAACGCGTTCTCTGCGCTATGATTACGGTAATTAAAGAAAATCCGGCGGTTTGTCCTTTGACGCGCCTCTCCTGCGCATCCGCGCCGCCGTTCGCATTCTAAAGGGGGAATTCCAGATGAAGCAGTATCAGAAGCCCGAGGTATTTTACGAAAATTTTGTGCTGGCCGATCATATTGCGCAGTGCAATTATACAATTAATGCAGCCGATGTCATGAATTGCGAAATTGTAAAAGATAATGTCGGTGGTTTTTTTGGCGATTGGACCAACGCATTCGTCAAAGATAATCAAGAATGTAAAATCATTGGTGAGTCGTATTGCTATACTAACGCTGATGGTCTACTTTCCCTTTTCCAGTCCTGACCCCCTGTGGAATCGATCTCTTTCTCCATCGCAGGCTGTGAGATCCGCCTGCTGATGCCGTTCCGGCCGGAGGTCACGCGCGGCTTCCAGCCCTTCCTCTGTGCGCCCGGCGAAGCACCCCTGACTGTCTCGCTGCTGCCTGTGCAGGCTCTGCCCGAGGTCCGCGGCCGCGAGCTTCTGCGAAATTATGCCTTTGCCGTCTTCCGAACGGAGGACGGCTTTTTTCGCGTCTTCCACGACCGGCGTGAGGGCGACCGGCCCTATGCTGTCGGCCATCTGGAGCAGGACGGGCGCGAGACCATCGAATATCTGGAGGCCGACCGGGGCTTCTTCTCCGAGACGGCCAACTGCTTCTCCCACATTGCCCTCGAGGCCCTGCTGCTGCAGCGGGACGCCATGATCCTGCACGCCTCGTTCGTCTCCACGCGCTACGGCGGGCTGCTGTTCTCCGGCGTATCCGGCATCGGCAAGTCCACGCAGGCGGACCTCTGGCAGCGCTATGAGGGCGCGGAGCTCCTTAACGGCGACCGCACCGTGCTGCGCCGCATAGACGGCGTGTGGACGGCCTTCGGCTCGCCATACGCCGGGTCCTCGAACTGCTTTGTAAACGAGAGCCGCCCCGTGCGCGCCATCGTCCTGCTGTCGCAGGGCAGCGCGTGCTCGCTGCGCCGCCTCTCCCCTGCCGCCGCATTTCGCGGCCTGTATGCGGGAATGACCGTCAACCTATGGGATGACCGCTATGTCGCGCGGGTCTGCGACCTGCTGGCGGCGCTGGACGTCCCCGTCTACGCCCTGACCTGTACGCCCGACCGCGCCGCGGTCGACTGCCTGAAAGCGGAGTTGGAACATGAAACAGCCTGAACGCTATGTTGAACCACGCCTGACACAGTATCTTTTTGACCGCGCCAGCCGCACACTCACGCCGCTGAGCGGTACCTTTGAGCTTTCGCCGGTGTGCAACCTCGCCTGCAAGATGTGCTATGTGCGTAAGACGCCCGCCGAGGTCGCCGCCTCGCCGCGCCCGCCCGTCGGGCTGATCCAGTGGCTGTCCATCGCCGAGCAGGCGCGCGACGCAGGTATGCTCTACCTGCTGCTGACCGGCGGCGAGCCGTTCCTGTGGCAGGACTTCTGGCCGCTTTACGAGCGGCTGAGCACAATGGGCTTCCTCATCTCCATCAACTCCAACGGCACCCTGCTGGATGAGGCCCGCGTGGCCCGGCTGGCCGAGCATCCGCCCACACGCATCAACATCACGCTCTACGGCGCGGGCAATGAGACCTACGAAGCCCTGTGCGGCCGCAGCGGTATGTTTGACCGCGTAGACCGCGCCATCACCCTGCTGCGGCAGGCAGGCATCCTCGTCAAGCTCAACTGCTCCCTCACACCGCACAACGCGGGCGATCTGGAGGGCATCGTAAGCTACGCCGCCGAACGGGACCTCATCCTTGAGGTCAACACCTATATGTTCCCCCCGCTGCGCCGCGACCCGGCCATGGTCGGGCGGAACGACCGCTTCACCCCGGCGGAAACGGCGCACTATCACATGGAGCGCTACCGCCTGCAGCGCGGCGAGGAGGACTTCACCCGCTTCCTGCAGAACATCCTGCGCGGCATCGCCCCGCCCCCCGGTCTGGACGAGGACTGCGTCGACCCCGTAGACGGCACGATCTCCTGCCGCGCGGGCAACGCCTCGTTCTGGGTGACGTGGGACGGCTGGCTGACGCCCTGCGGCATGATGCCGAAGCCGCGCATCGAGCTGAAGGGCAAGCCCTTCCGCGAGGCCTGGAGCGAGCTGACGCGCGTCAGCGCGGCCCAACGTCTCTCCGGCACCTGCACCGGCTGCCAGAACCGGCGCATCTGCCACTCCTGCGCCGCCATGGCCATGGCCGAGACGGGAAGCGTCTCCGGCATTCCGAAATATCTGTGCGAAATGGTCTGGGCCATGCGCACGGAGGCCGCGCGGCTGCTGGCCGAGCGACAAAAACCAACAACATAGCCTTTCGCCCCCGGCAGGGTCACCTGCCGGGGGCGAATTTTGTCGTATGGACGCGAAATATCTGGCGGCTGACGATAGCCGCATGCAATTCATTATTTACAGCAAATAACTGGCCGAAAGCTAGGGAACCTCTGAATAAATCGGCTGCGGCGCTCAACGGGTCTTTCGCCCCAACTTATCGGTTTGAAAATCTTGAAATACACAAAGTATTCCTTCAATTTCCAAACCTCAATTTGGAACAAAATCCCTCGCTGACCGCTCTTGCAATTTAATCAGAGGTTCCCTAGTTCGGCAAGTACTCTTTTTCGGCTCCGCGGCCGGCCATCTGCACAAGGCCCATATTCCGCATCTGTTTCATAAGGCCAAAGGCGCGGGTCCTCTTGATCCCAAGCAGGAACTGGACTTCTTCATCCGTGATATGGCCGTGCGCAGAGATATAATTAAGTACCTTTTGCATCTGCGCAGTGACCGGAGAATCCTGCTTTGAGTCGGCCGCGGTCATGGCATTCATATTGGGCAGGACCATTTTGAAAGCATTGGGCGTTGCTTCGATGACTGGCTGCACGGGGCACTTTTCATAAAGCTTATAGATCCTGCGGATGCCGGTGCCGTAGCTCTCGATCAAACGCAGGCGATGGAACATCTCGGCAAGATTCTTGTTGCGCGGCTGTGAAATACCGATACGGATATCATCGGTGGAGAGCCCAGGGAGTAGGCCGCCGATCGAGATGAACTCTATCCGCCCATCGTTCACATTGATGATAATACTGCCGCTGTAGCTGTAATCCCGGTGTACAATTGCATTCAAAAGCGCCTCGCGAAGGGCTTCCTCGGGGTAATCCTGCTTTTCAATACGCTCCAGCCCCTTAAACGATGCCGTGGTTCTGTTGCAGAGCATCAGATAGTCAAATGTATCCTCCAACTGTGTAAAGATGGAGCCTCCGAACTCCTTGTTATCCTTAAAGGTGGTATTGGCATCATCACCGAAAACTGCCACCTTCGTCGTATGCGCACATTGATCGGAGATGATCAGTGCAAGGTTGGTAAACAGGTCGTCATTCTTCTGTGTGATCCCAAGGGCACGATACTTTTCCTTGGCGAACGGCACTCCATATTTTTTGAAAGCGTTTGCTGCAGCTTCAAAAGACAGGTCCTGCTCCATGGAGCGCATTTCCTCAAATACATCGCCGTCGCTTTCCTTGATCATCCAGCGAATCTGCTCAGAGGATGCCGGTACGCTGGAGGTGCCCTGGCGTACATAAACGCCGCTGGGCTTCAGCCCCTTTCCTTTGAGGTAGTAGGGCTTGTTGGTGCCCTCGCTGACGGCAATGCGCACCACCTTGTTATCCTGGATCGAAAAGCGCACGAACATCGTAACGTCCGGCACAATAGCGTCGCGGATGCCGTTGGTGATGCGGGTATACTCCTGATCCACATCCGTCAATCCGACGGCATTTCCATCGTTGTCAATGCCGACAAACACCACGCCGCCGTCTGTATTTGCGAAAGCGATCACTTCTTTATAAATTTCCTCAGTAAACTGAGCCTTGAATTCTATATTTTCCGTTTCGAAGTTCATGGGGCCGCCTCCTCATAAAGAATCTGATTATATTATACTCACAAAATCCGCTCCGTCAACCGAAAAAGTGAATTTTCAGTGAATATTCACTTTTCCAATGTGAACAGCGGCCTTGTTCGCTCTCAAAAGCGGACAAAAGGACCCCCTTTGCCTGCGCAAAGGAGGTCCGTGGGATATTCCGTTTGCAGGATTCCCGCTGCGGGATCGCTGCGGGCGCCCTCGCAATGGCAGCTCCGGGAAGCCGTCAGGTCGTTTCGTTCTTCAGGGCATCGACGGGATTGTCGCGCTTGATCTTGCGCATGGCATACATCATGGAGAGAAACACAACGAGGAACACCATGACCGACGCGATGAGCACAGCCGTCCAGTCCAACCGGAAGTACGACGCGCCGATGAAAGAGGCGGAGCGATACATCAGGAAGGCCAGCGCAACCGACAGCGGCAGGCCGATGAGCAGGGCCCGCGTGCCGTAGAGCAGGCACTCATAGCAGATCATGCGGTTCAGGCCGCCGCGCGTCATACCGGCCGAGCGCAGCATCGCGAAGTCCCGGCGGCGGAGCAGCACGTTCGTCGTCGTGGTGTTGAAGACGTTCGCCACACAGATGAGCGACATCAGCGTGATAAAGCCATAGGCGAACACGCGCACCACGATAAGGGCATTCTCCGCGTCGCGGTACTCCTCCCGTGCGTCATAGAGGTTGCCCTCCGTATAGGTCTCGCCGGAGGCGTTCACGACCTCCTCCAGACTCTTCTGGGCCTGCTTCGCGTCATCCGTCACCAGCATCAGCGAGCCGGTGTTCCGGGCAATGCCCTTGGCCATGGAGAACGGATAGTACAGCACGAGGCTGTCAGAGCCGCTGTTCGTCAGCTGCGTCTCCGTCCGGCCAACAATTGCAATCCCATCGCCGAACGACGCCGGGCGCGGCTGATAGGTCTGCTTCGTCTCGTTGTAATAGTAGCTGACATAGCCGCCGTCTTCGTAAGCGGTATAGACGTATTTCGAGCCGTCCTCGAGGCTGTCCGCGCTGAACGTGCGCAGCGCCGTGACGCCGTCGTTCAGTACACGGCCGGTGTAGCTCAGGCGGTTATTCTCGTCATAATAGGTCACGCTTGTGTGGTCGCAGACGATCGCGCCGGGCGCGGCATCATACTCCGCGCGCGTCATGCCGATAGAGGCGAGGATGGCGTTGAACGTCTCGTCATCGAGGTAGCAGGCGGAATAGCTCCGCGCTTTCTCGGTTCCGGCGCCGGATTTCTCCAGAATATTCCGGTAACCGCTGGCAAATTCATTCCTGTCCAGCACATAGTCGCCGTTGTCACAGGAGGCAAACCACACCTTCTCGACGCCATCCGCCGCCCGCAGGGCGGGCAGCATGGCAACATCCTTCTCCCCCTCGCCCGTGGAATAGGACAGGTCATAGGGCGGCAGGTTGACGCTCTCGGTCACGCTCTCCGTCAGGTACATGCCATAAGTACTCGCCGAGACGAACAGCAGCACACTCATGGCAAGGGAGAAGATCGTGGCACGGTACTTTTTACGGCTGCGGTGGAAATAGCGGCTGGAAAGCAGGCCCGGCAGGCCGAACAGGCGGTAGCTCAGGCGGCCGGAGCCACCGTGTTTTGCCGCCGCGCGCACGTCGCGGCTCTGGCGGATGGCCTCGATGGGCGAAATGCGCATGGCACGCCGCGCCGGGATCTGCGCCGAGAGGAAAACCGTCGCCAGCGCGATCAGGGCCGCCGCCAGCAGGGACAGCGGCGAGGCGGCAAACCGCATCGCGACCTCGCGCGCGCCGATCATACCGGAAATGCGTGGGCTCAGCAGGCGGATCGTCACCCACATACCGCCGCAGCCCGCAAGCAGGCCGAGCGGAATGCCGATGAGCGCGACCGTCCCGGCCTCGGCATAGACCGTCCGGCGGAGCTGCGCCCGCGTCGCGCCGATGGACGCCAGCAGGCCGAACTGCCGCGTCCGCTCGCTGACGGAAATGGAAAACGCACTGTAAATCAGGCTGACGGAGCCGAGCATGATGAGCAGGACAAAGATAATCACAAACATCAGCAAGAATCTCGAATAGTTGTCATAGCGGAAATTGCCCTGTGTGCGCAGGTAATCCCAGTTCATGCTGATGCCGCCCTCAGCCGCATCGGAATAGCGCGCCATGACCCGGTCAAGCGTCTCCTGCTTTGCATCGCGCAGCAGCAAATAGACATCATACAGGCCGGTCTGCGGCTCATTCTCCTGCACCGTCAGGGCAGAGAAGCCCGGCGCGGAGTAGTCTTCAAAATTCGGGCGCTGATAGACGCCGACGATCGTATAGGTGCGCGTCTCGCGCGCCAGCAGCTGCTCCGGCTGCTCCGGCTCGTCCGTCAGGCCGGGGTTCGCAGACTCATCGCCCTCCGGCTGGAAGCCGTTGTTCTGCCACAGCCGCCAGCCGCCGGAATAGCGGTCGCCCAGCTCGAGCGTCAGCGTGTCGCCGACGAGATAGGTCCCCGCGTCGGAATAGGCCTGCAGGTGGTCCGGGATGAGCAGCTCCGTGCCGTTTTCCGGCATACGGCCCTCGACAAGATGGACCGGCATCCGGTCCGAAAACCCGGCGTCGATGGCCTCGACATACAGATAGGGCTTATTGCTGTTGTTGACCGTGACCTCTGCATAGCCGAGCACCTCGGCGGTCGAAAAAGCCTCGATATCACTGTCGGCCCGCATGGAGGCCAGCGTGTCGGCGTCCACATTATGCACGCCGAGATAGTAAGCGCCGTCCAAATAAGCCGTGACCCGCTGCAGATGCGTCAACAGCGTGGTCGCGAACGTCGTCACGGCGGTAAACATGGCCGCCGAAAGGATCACGCCGATGATCGTAACGATCGTCCGCATGCGGTTTGCGCGCATGGAGCGCTGCGCAACGCGGTGAAACACATTCATTTGCGGATCACCTCGTCCCGGACGATGTGGCCGTCCTCGATGGCAAGCACGCGGTCGGCCTGCAGGGCGATGGACTCGTCATGCGTGATGACGATGAGCGTCTGCCCGTACTGGCGGTTGGAGTATTTCAGCAGCTCCACGATCTCCTGCGAGTTCTTGCGGTCAAGGTTGCCGGTCGGCTCGTCCGCCAGCACGACGGACGGCGCGTTGATGAGCGCGCGGCCGATGGAGACGCGCTGCTGCTGACCGCCGGAAAGCTGATTCGGCAGGTGCTTTTCGCGGCCGCGCAGGCCGAGCGTGTCCAGAAGCTCCTGGAGGCGCGCGTCATTCACCTTCCGTCCATCCATCAGGACGGGCAGCGTGATGTTCTCCACCACGTTCAGGACCGGGATAAGGTTATAGAACTGATAGATGAGGCCGACCTCGCGGCGGCGGAAGATCGCCAGCGCCGTGTCGGAGCGGGAGTAGACGTCCTCCCCATTCATATAAACGTGGCCGCTCGTCGGGCGGTCTACACCGCCGAGAATATGCAGCAGCGTCGATTTGCCGGAGCCGGACGGGCCGATGATGGCAAGAAACTGCCCGCGCGGGACGGAAAAGCTCACGTCATCCAGCGCATGGACAGCGTTCTCCCCCGTGCCGTAGGTTTTGGTCAGATGTTCGACCGTCAGAAGATCCATAGATATTTTCTTCCTTTCGTTTGATGCCTTCATTTTACCATGCCCCGGTGACGGGCCAGTGACTCGCAGGTGACAATTTTGTCACATTCGCGGCACAAACAGCGCCGTCGCCCGGTGGGGATCGTCCGCAAGCTGCACGGCGCACGGGCCGAACAGACGGCGCACCGTGCCGTCCGCCTGCCGCAGGGCGAGGAAGCTCCCGCTCCAGAGCAGGCCGTCCTGCGCCCGGAGCTGCATGGGGTCATAGCCGCAGACAGCAAAGTCCCCCTCCGTCCGCTCCGCCGTTTCGAGCAGGGTCTGCAGCGTCACACGCCGCGCCGACCGCTCCCGTTCGAGCCGCCGCTCCGCCTCGGCCAGAAGCTCCGGCTGCAGCCGCACCTCCGGCAGGCTGAGCTGCCGTGCGAGCTGATCCGCGATCGGTTCCCCGCCGGGGTGCACCGGCATCGGCAGGCCCTCCTCTGCCGCCCGCCGCAGCAGCCACGGACCGCTGTCATAGGCCCCGCGGCGCAGATCCGGCCACTGCAGCAGCCGCTGCGCGCTGCGGGCATAGGCACCTTCGCAGGCCGCGGGCGACAGGCGCGCCAGCGCAAGGCGGCCGACATATTCCGCCGTCCCTTCGATGGTCTCCATGCGCGCCTCCTCCAGGAGAAGCTCCGGCTGGAGCGCCGCGCGGCTCTGCCGCAGAGCCAGTACCTCGGAAAGCGGCGCGCCGCCTGCCAGGGCGCGGTGCTCCTGTGCGCGCAGGGCCAGAAACGCGGGCTGCGGCTCCGTAGCCGCCAGCACCAGATCGTCCGGCCAGCCCTGCTCGCCGCAGCGGAACTGGAAGCTGTGGAACATCTCGTGCACGAGCGAGGCCGCAAGCCCCGCAACATCCGCAGGCGGGTCGGCCTCCATATCCCAGATGGCAAGATGCTCTCCCTGCCGGCACACGCTGGTGTTGCCGTAGAATTCCGCCGGGCGGGGCATCATCTCACCGTTCAGAACGGCCGTGTCGTGCGTGTACAGGGCAAACGGGCAGGGTGCAAAGCCCGCCCAGAGTGCCGGGAAGTCCAGCCTGTCCAGCTGCTCCCGTACCCGATCGTACCAGTTTTTCAGATCCATCGTCTGCACCTCCTTTCCCACAGCATAATAAAATCCCGCCGGAACTTCAACCTGAAATCCGGCAGGATTTTCCGGGGAAATAGACGGACAGCGCCTGCAGCGCCGCCAGCACATCCTGCGCCGGGCCGCGCAGCGTCACGCGCGAGAGCGCCGCATCTCCGCTGAAAGCCATGGTCACGCCATGCTCCGCCGCAAGGGCGGCCACAGTCCGGCAAAGCTCCGCTGCCGCGACCGGCAGGTCGAGCACGGCGCACAGCTGCCCCGTTGTGTCCATGCGCCGCTGGATGAAGTCCTCTGCCACGGCGTTCCGCCGCGCATTCGAGGCGCTGCACACCTGCGGCAGGGCCAGAAACGCCGCGGTCTGCTCCGCCGTGAAGCGCCAGCCGCCCGGCGTCTTCTCCCCGGCGAGCAGCCCCCGCTTGAGATAGCTGCGCAGCGTCCGCTCCGTCAGCATGGAGATGGCCGCAAGCTGTGCCAGTGTGATACGTTCGCTCATACGATCCCCTTATAGAGCTTCATCGTAAATTCCGCGCCGCCGGGCACATTGGCCGCCGTGAGCGTGCCGTTCTGCGCCGCCGCGATGGAGCGTGAAAGTGCAAGACCGATGCCAACGCTCTGCTCCGGCGCGTTTTCGCCCTTATAATAGCGCTCGAACAGATGCGGCAGATCCTGCGGTGCGATGCCGCCGCCGGTATCGCGGATGACAACGACCGACGCAACGGCGTTTTCCTCCGCCCGCACCGTGATCGTGCCCTCCTGCATATGCTCCGAGCAGTTTTTCAGAATGTTGCCGAGGGCCTCCGCCGTCCACGCGGGATCGCAGCGGACGTTTCCGGACGCCACGACCTGCAGCTGCTGGCCGCGCAGCTCCATGCCGATGGCAAACGGCTCCGCCGCCCGCGCCAGCAGGGCCGAAAGCGGAATGGTTTCCGGGCAGAAGCGCGCCGTCCCGGCATCGAGCTTTGCCAGCTTCAGCAGCGATTCTACGAGCCAGTCCATCCGCGCCACCTGCCGCCGCAGCGCGCGCACGTCGCCGCGGCTTTCTTCGTCCACATGCCCGGCCAGACTCGTCAGCAGCAGGTTCACCGCCGTAAGCGGCGTGCGCATCTGGTGTGAGATATCCGCCATGGCGTCGGCGAGCTGCAGCTTTTCCTTTTCGAGCTGCGCGGACTGCTCCCGCAGGCGGAGCGTCATTTTGCGCACCTCGCTGCGCAGCAGGCTGACCTCGCCCTCGCCGTAATCGGCCAGATGGATATCGCCGCTGCCGTGCAGCACGGCGTCGATGTCGGCCGCCAGGCGGGCCATGGCCCGGTAACGGCGGCAGAGCTCCACGGTATAAAGCCCCAGCAGCACAACGCCGAGCGCCAGCGTTACACAGGCGGCCCGCCAGCCGGATAAGAGCGCCGCCGCTGCCGAGGCGAGAAGCGTCACAAGTCCTCCAAGGAGCAGCGCCCGGCGCAGTTCCGGATTTCGAAGCATCGTTCAGCCCTCCATCCGGTAGCCGACGCCGCGCACCGTGCGGATGAGCGTCGGCTCCTGCGGGTTATCCTCGAGCTTGTCGCGCAGGCGCTTGATATAGACCGTCAGCGTATTGTCATTCACGAAGTCCCCCGCCACGTCCCAGATCTCCTCGAGCAGCTGCGCGCGGCTGAGCGTCGCGCCCCGGTGATTCAGGAATACGAGCAGCAGCCGGTATTCCAGCGCGGAAAGGCTCAGCTCCTGCCCGTTTTTGCTCACGCAGGCGCGCTCGGTGTCGACGCGCAGCGGACCGACATCCAAAACGGACTGTGCCCGCCCCGTGCGGCGCAGCACGCTGCGGATGCGCGAGACAAGCTCCCGCGGGCGAAAGGGCTTGGCGATATAGTCGTCCGCGCCGAGGTCCAGCCCCGTCACAACACTGTACTCGTCCCCGGACGCACTCAGGAAGATCACGGCCGTCCCGCCGCGCTGCTTCACAGCCGAGCAGACGGAAAAGCCGTTCCCGTCGCGCAGGCCAACATCGAGCAGCACAAGGTCAAATTCCTCCGTTTCCAGCAGAGCAAGCGCTTCGCGCTGACCGGAGGCCTGCCGCACGGCAAAGCCCTCACCGCGCAAAAACGACGTCAGCGGCTGATAGATCGCGCTGTCATCCTCCACCAGCAGGATCCGTTCCATATCCGCGCCTCCCATCCCGTTATCTTGCCTCTTATCATACCCCAACGGCATAAAATTTGCAAGACCTCACAGCCATTCGATATAATCAGATTTTTATCCGGCAGTTTCATCTTTAGAAGTATCTGCGCGCAAAAAATCGATTAAACTTTAAGAGATTATATGCTGTCAGAACCGGGGTGAAGGATCGTGAAAATCTATTGGTACCGTAATTCCAAAAACCTGATCGGGCACCGTCTGCACGACCTGCGTATCAGCCAGCACCTGACCCAGCGTCAGCTGGCCGCGCGCATGCAGCTTGCCGGAATGGAAATGAACGAAGTGACCATTCTGCGCATTGAAAAGGGCGTTCGGTTCGTGCCGGATTATGAGGTCGCCGAGCTGGCCAAGGCGCTCGGCGTGAGCTGCGACGACCTGCTGGAAGACTGCTGAAAGGATTCCTCCGGCAATATCGCACCGTTGCATTCGTCCTCCGGAAAATGCTTTCCCGGACCACGCGGTATTGCCCTTTTTTCACACCGTTTCATCACAGACTTCTTGTTTTCTCTGTGATGACCGTCACAAAAAATGAAAAACGGGAGAAATCGCAGGTATGCTGCGGTTTCTCCCGTCATCTTGTCAAACAGTCCCTCCGGGGATTTTTTGACAAGATGCTTTCAGACTTGCAAAATCAATTTTTGTATCATGATTTTGCAATTCTGTCGCCGCGGCGGGTGATGGAACGCGAAAGGAAACCCTGACGGTTTCCTTTCACACGATCCTTCCCTCCGAGACTTTTGGCTGGGCAGGTTATTTGACAGTCTGACGGACCGTGCTGTATTCCGCAGCACGGTCCGAACTTTTTGTTCGCAGTTATAACTCGGCGTACTCGCCCTCGGCGGCGTCCTCCGCCTCAACGGCGGTCTCCGTCTCGAGCGCGATGGCCTCAGCCGGGGTCTCAGGCTTCAGGCGCGCGAAGCGGTAGAACAGCAGAGACATGACCGTTGCAACGGTCCAGCCGATCGGCCACGACAGCCAGATGCCGGTCTCCTCAAAGGTGCGGGACAGGACAAAGGCCAGTGCGACACGCAGCAGCAGATCCGTGAATGTGGAGGCCATGAACGGGCCCATCTTTCCCGCGCCGCGCAGGACGCCGTCGGCCACGATCTTCGAGGCAACGATCACATAGAACGGCGCAACGATGTGCAGGAACTGCACGCCGGTCGCCAGCGCCTTCTGCGTCGGGTTATCGACGAAGATCTTCACAAGCGGTGCGCCCGCAAAGAAATACAGCACCGTCAGCGGGACACACAGCGCCCACACAAGATACAGACCCGCGCGGAAGCCGCTGCGGATGCGGTCCGGCTTCTGTGCGCCGAGGTTCTGCGCCGTGAAGTTCGAAATGCCGTTGCCCAGCGTCACGAGCGACGTGATGACGAGGTTGTTCAGCTTGACCGACGCGGAATAGCCCGCCATAACGGCCGTGCCGAACGAATTGATGATACTCTGCAGCACGATATTGCCGACGGAGACAAAGCTCTGCTGCAGGATACTCGGGACGGCGACGCGCGCCACGCGGCCGAGCAGTCTGCCGGAGAAGACCGGAGCCCTCTGGCCCTCCGGCAGGTGGATCTTCGCCAGACGGCGGAACACGAACACCAGCGCCAGCACGCAGCTCACGCCCTGGCACAGGAACGTTGCCCACGCAACGCCGTCCACGCCCATGCCGAACGCCGTGACGAACAGGATATCCACCGCGATGTTCGAGAGAGACGAAGCCATGAGGAAGAAGAACGGCGTTTTGGAATCGCCGAGCGCGGAGAAAATACCGGTCGCCACATTATAGAAAAACACAAACGGCAGGCCGCAGATGTAGATATTCAGATACAGCTGAGAGTCCTTCATGATCTCATCCGGCGTGTTGATGAGGCCGAGGAGCTGGCGCGACAGCAGCAGGCCGACCAGCATCAGAACAGCGCACAGGCCCGCGCTGGCGATGAGCGTGGTATAGATCGTCGTCTTCATGCTGCGCAGGTCCTTCGCGCCGAAGAACTGCGCCGCTACGACGGAGCAGCCGATGTTGCAGCCAAAGGCAAAGGCGATGAAGATCAGCGTGATCTCATAGCTGTTGCCGACGGCGGCCAGCGCATTCTCGCCGATGAATTTACCGGCGACAAAGCTGTCTGCGATATTATAAAGCTGCTGGAAAATGATGCTGCCGAACAGCGGCAGACAGAATTTCCAGAGCACCCGGCTCGGTTTGCCGGTCGTTAAGTCCTGATTCACAATGATTCCTCCTTGATTCCATTCCAAGGGTGTATTATAATGGCTCTGTTCTTATACGGATAATCTATTGTTGATATGGTCTCCATATCAATTTTATATAGGAGGAACACATGGACATTGCGCTGGATTATTACCGCATCTTTGAAGCCGTAGCGCGGCACCGCAGCTTTACCCGCGCGGCGGAGGCGCTGGTCAACAGCCAGCCGAACCTGACGCGCGCCGTGCACAATCTCGAGGCGGAGCTCGGCTGCCGCCTGTTCCTGCGCTCCAGCCGCGGCGTGGAGCTGACGCCGGAGGGCGAGGCCCTCTATGCCCACGTCACGGCCGCCATGGAGCAGCTGCGCGCAGGCGAGGCCGAGCTGCAGCGCCAGCGCGAGCTGCGCAGCGGCATGGTCTCCATCGCCTGCAGCGAGACGGCCCTGCATGCCGTGCTGCTGCAGGTGCTCAGCCGTTTTCACCGCGAAAATCCCGCCATCCGCCTGCGCGTTTCGAACCAGTCCGCGCCGGAGGCCATCGACGCCCTGCGCAGCGGCCTTGCCGAGCTTGCCGTCGTCACAATGCCGCCCACTCCCCTGTCCGCACCGCTGGAGGCGACGGTGCTGGCCTCGTTCCGTGAGGTCGCCGTGTGCAGCACGGCCTTCCCGCTGGACAGCGGCCGCACCTTTACGCTCCGGGAGATCGCGGCCCTGCCGCTCATCGCCCTACGGCGCGGCACGAGCACGTTTGACCTCTATGAGAGCCTGTTCCGCCGCCATGGGCTGAGCTATGCGCCGGATATTGAGGCGGCGACCTCCACGCAGCTCCTGCCGCTTGTGAAAAACGGCCTCGGCATCGCCTTTGTGCCGGATGTTCTGCTCCCCGCCCCCGGCATCGAGCGCCTGCACCTGCGCGAGGGCCTGCCGGAGCGGGCCGTCTGCCTCATCCGCCGCACGGACCGGCCCCGCAGCGTCGCTGCCGCCGCACTCGAAACGATGCTTCTTTCACTGCAGAACAAGTAAAATGATCCTGACGATCCACATGGGCCTGTGGATCATCAGGATCTGTTATTTGATATTATACTCCCTCGACCGTGCCGGCGTTCTTCGCCTCGAGCACGCGGATGGCATGGTACAGGAATTCGTTATACGGCGTGGGGACGCCATATTCCTTGCCAAGGCGGATGACCGCACCGGCAAAGATATCGACCTCCGTTTTGCGCCCGGCCAGAATGTCCTGCAGCGTGGAGGGCTTGTTGCGCGGCGGAACGGCCTTGATGACGTCCAGATGGTCGCGTGCATAGTTCGTCTCGATGGGGATGCCCTTCTTCTGCGCGATCTCGATGACCTCTGCCGCGACCATGATGCGCAGCGCCTCGGCGTCCTCGCAGCTGCCCCACGCGCCATACGGCAGGTCGAGCACGGCAGCGACCTGATTTTCGCTGACGTTGCAGGCAAATTTCTCCCAGATGGCCAGCAGCATATCCGGGCGGATCTGATAGCGGATGCCCGCGCCGTCAAACAGTGCCTTGAGGCGCAGCACGCGTTCGGACAGGTTCGCGGGATCGTTCTTCTTCTCGCCATACTCCACATAGAACGCGGCGTTCGGGTCGAACGAAACGGTGTTTCCGACCTTGACGCTGCTGATGCGCATCAGGGAATAGACGATGTTCTCCCAGCCGTAGGTCCTCGCCACGTCCTCCTCGCTCTCCACGCCGTTGAGCGGCGAAAGGATGAGCGTCTCCGGGCCGATCTGCGCCCGCACGTCCTCGATGGCCTGCTGCAGGCCGGACATCTTCGTGGCAAAGATCACCAGATCGGCAGGCTCGCCCTCACCCGGCTCCACAACGTGGTAGTATTCCTGCTTGCCGTTGATGACAAGGCCCTCGCGGCGGATCCGCTCCGCACGCGCACCGCCTGCGATGACACGCAGATCGTCGCCGAGCATCGGCTGCAGCCTGTCCGCAAAATATGCGCCGATGGCTCCAAGGCCGACCAGCGCGACTGTTTTGATCTCCTTCATGGCAGTGTCTCCTTTGCAGTAGCTGCGCAGACCTCATCGCGCAGCCGATATCTTGGATATTTTACCACAAATTGGCACATATTTCCACAGGATTTTTTATGTTTCCGGCAGACGGCCGAGCAGCGCAGGCCCATGCTCCCGCAGCCATGCGCGCTGCGCGGCATAGTCGGGCAGCCATAACGCGACCTCGCGCCAGAACGCGGCGCTGTGGTTCATCTGCTTCCGGTGGCACAGCTCATGCACGGCGACATACTCGCGCACCTCCGGCGGGGCCAGCATCAGAAGGCAGTTGAAGCTCAGGCTCCCGCGGGCGGAGCAGCTGCCCCAGCGGGTGCGCTGCGCGCGGATCGTGATCCCGGCAAAGTCGACGCCCATCCGGGCCGCGAGGCGCGTCACGCGCTCCGTCAGGTCGGCCTGCGCCGCGGTGCGGAGCCGCTGCAGCTCCGCTTCGCTCAGGATGCCCGCCCGCTGTGCGGCCCGGCTCCCCGCTCTGGCGCGGGCCACGGCTGCCTCGAGCCATGCCGCATGCTGCTCGGCAAAGGCATGGATATCCCGCTCCGGCAGGCGCAGGGGCGCGCGGGCCACGATCTCGCCCGTCGGCAGGACCTGCAGCGCCAGCGTCTTCCGGCGGCTGCGGACGATCCGCAGCTCCGTCACGGCCGCACCGCCTGCCAGACGCGCAGGGCCAGCGCCGCACTGCCGACATGATAGCCGCTGACGGCATAGGCCGCCGTGAGCGGGCCGCGCAGCACAACGAGCAGCGGCAGCTTGCCCGCCTCGGCAAACGTCTGCCGCGCGGCAGTCTCCGCCGTGCGCGCATCGCCGTCCAGCAAGACAGGGACGTCCGGGTTCTTTTCGCAGAAGCGACGCAGGGTCTCATTGCGCAGGGAACCGGCATCCGGAACGAGCAGCGTCAGGGGCACACCCTGCAGGTCCTCGTCCAGAAGCTCGCGCAGCAGGTGCTCTGTCGGCTCCTGCCCGGGCGCGAGCCACGCCAACAGGCCGCCGCGGGCCGTGAACGCCGCACCGGAGACCGGCTCGCCCGCCATCGTCCGCGCGGAAAAGAAGTCCTCCATCGCATGGCTGCCCAGCATCTCGGCAAGGGCTGCATGGGCGCGCTCCAGACGGATCGTGCGCCGTTCGCCCGCCGCAAGGGAAAAATGCCGCCGCAGCACGCGCTGGTCGCCGTTCGGCAGCCGGTTCGTCGTGAGCAGGCAGTAGTCCCCCGGCGCAGCGGAGAATGTCAGGCCGTCCACCGAAGGCCAGAGCAGGCGCGCACCGTCCGGCGTCAGGGCAGAAAGGGAAAAGTCCACGCCGCAGACCCACTTTTCGCCCGTGGGGCAGATCAGAACGACCGTTCCGCGCATGTCGCGGCCCTCCGTGCGCTTCCAGACGCCGTTGTGCCAATATTCGGCCGCACCGTCCTCCGGCGCAAGCCGGGCCGGGACGCCGAGCGCACGGCAGAGCGCCGCAAACAGGACGCGCTTTGCCTCCGGTGAGGCCTGCCGCAGCGTCAGCGCCGCCAGCGGAGACGGGCTGAGCACGGACGGCGCGATCGCCTCCGTGAGCCATGCCCAGAGCGCCGCCGGATCCCTGCGGAACGCAGCGCTCCGTTTCTCCGAAAAATATGTAGTCAACTCCCGCCGCTGCGGCAGAAGCTGCTCATATCCGACGCGCGGACAGAGCACAAAGGCCGCCCAGATGCCTTCCGGCACGCCGTCCGGCCGGGGCGTGTGCGCCCATGTATCGCGCAAGACGTCCGGCGCGATATCGAGCAGGTCCTTCGGTAAAAGTGTGCGCAAAAGGGGTATTGCCTCCGGCTCCTCCCGCAGAAAGGCTGCCAGCTGTGCCGCATGGCCCGCGCCCGCGCGCAGCAGCGCCGTCTCCTCCGGCGGCAGGCCCTGCGCGTCCGCCTCGTCCAGCCGGGCCTCGCGGCGCTGCGTCCACGCCTCGTGCGCCTGCCGGAGCCACCGCTCCTGCAGGTCCCGCTGTGCCTCCGTCGGAACCGCTCCGCGCACGGCTCCTCCGCGGGGTGCCGTCAGCTCGATCGGCTCCCAGCGATCCGGCGCGGGAGCGCGCTTCCCGAGAGTCAGCACGACCGGCCCCGTCTCCTCCGGGGAGACGAAGGCCTCACAGCACAGGCCGTCCCGCCGTGCCAGCAGCCGCAGACTGCCAAGGCCGCATGTGAGGGCCGCCATGCCGGACGCATCGGTCTGCACCGTTGCCGCGGGATACCATTCACAATTATTCAGAATACAAAAATCGACATCGGCCCCCGCCGCAGACATACCGTTTTCGTCCGTCACGCGGACGGTCAGGCGGCGCACATCAGCATAGCGGGCCGTTTCGTTGCAATAGACCACATCGCCCTCGCGGCCGATGAGATCTGCACCCGGCTCCGGCTCGCCGAAGCAGCGGCTGTGCACCAGAACGGCGCGTCCGGCCGCACTGTTGAACCAGCCGCGGTCCAGCACGGCCTCCGGCTCACAGGCACCGAGAAAGTGCCACGCGCCGCCGCACCGGACCTCAACCCACGCGTGGTTGTCGTCACAGTGCGCCCAGCGCGGCACATAGACCTGCCGCGCCGCAAAGCCGCAGGCGCGCAGGACATTCACCGCAAACATGGACTCCTCGCCGCAGCGGCCGAAGCCCGCGCGGAGCACGGCCAGCGCGCTGCGCGTGCGCTCGTCCGTCGGCTGATAGGCCACATGCTCCGCGCACCAGCGGTTGATCTCCAGAATGGCGGCCTCCTCCGGAAGGCCGCGCAGCCGCTCGGCAAGCGCGGCATAGAACACAGGGCGGCAGTCACACAGCGCCTCATTATTGACGCGCGGATGCAGCACATAGGCAAGAAACAGCGGCTCCGGCAGGGCGCGCGTCCACGAAACGTTCTCCCGCAGGTATCGCGCATGCGCCGCGCAGGAGAAAAACACCTCCGGCGGCGTATCGAGCCAGTCGCCGGCGGGGCTTGCCGCATAGCAAAGGCAGGCCAGCCGCGCCGTCTCGTCCGGCAGGGTCTGCAATAGGTCCGGGAGCTGCCAAAGGCCCGTCTGGGCGAGCTTCCGCTCAAATTCCGCTTCCCGGCTTCTCATGCCTGCGCTCCCGGCGTTCCGAGGGCGTGCACCGTCTCGGCGCACGCGCGAAACTCCGCCTCGTCCGTCAGCCAAAGCTCATACTCCGAAAGGGACGGCAGGCCCATGGACACGCCCTCCTTGCGGTAGCGCATGCCGCTGTCCACGCTGCCCTTTCTGCCCGTGGTGTGGAAGGTCGTGATGCCGGTCTGGGCGGCGATCCCGGCGATGTTCGTGCGCTTCACGCCGCAGCCGGCCATCAGGTCGATGCGTCCTGCTGCCTGCTCGTTCAGCTTTGCCAGCAGCGGCGCGCCGAGGGCTGCGTTGGCCGCCTGCCCGGAGGACAGGATCGTCCGGCAGCCGAGGGAAACAGCGTCCTCCAGCGCCCGGAAGGGGTCGCGCGTCATGTCGAACGCGCGGTGGAGCGTGACCTCCATCTGCCCTGCACAGGCCATCATGCGGCGCATCTGCGCAAGGTCCAGCTCGCCGTCCGGCGTGAGCGCGCCGATGACGACGCCGTTCGCGCCGAGGTCGCGGAAGGCCGCGATCTCCTCGCACATCTCCTCCAGCTCCGGCTCGGTATAGAGAAAATCGCCGAAGCGCGGGCGGATAAGGACGTTGACGGGCACGCCGCTGCCGCGCTGCACCTGCCGGAACAGAGCATGCGTCGGTGTCGTGCCGCCGATGACCAGATGGGCACACAGCTCCAGCCGGTCCGCACCGGCGCGGCCTGCTGCCATGGCAGAGGCATAGGAATCCACACATGCCTCGATCAGGGGTCGTTTCATTTTGCTTCCTCCTTTTTTTCCGCCAGCCCGCAGGCCAGATGGAACAGGGTGCTCACGGCCGTGCCGGTCGCACCGGGGACCTGATGCTCCCAGACATAGCCCTTGTTGTCCGCCGTGCCTGCGATGTCCAGATGCAGCCAAGGCAGACCCTCGGTAAAGTGCCGCAGGAACAGCCCGGCCGTGATCGCGCCGCAGCCGTCGCGGCTCGTGTTGCGTACGTCGCCGAGGTCGCCGCGGATGAGCTTTTCATATTCCGGGAAGTCCGGCATACGCCAGAAGCGCTCGCCGGAGTGGGCGGCGGCCCGCTCGAGGGCGGCATACCAGCCGTCGTCGCTCGCCATAACGCCCGTGGCCACATAGCCAAGCATGGCGCAGATCGCGCCCGTCAGCGTGGCGGCGTCCACAAGGCGCGTGCAGCCCTCCTTCCGGATGGCCCACGTCAGGCCGTCGGCCAGAATGAGGCGGCCCTCGGCGTCTGCATTGAATACCTCGATGGTCTTGCCGGACAACGAGCCGATCAGGTCCCCCGGCAGCAGGCTCGTCGTGGAGATGCGGTTCTCGCAGCACGGCACGACGGCCGTAACATTCACCGGAATCCCGGCCGCCGCAATGGCGCGCACGGCAGCGGCCACGGCAGCGCCGCCCGCCATATCGCCCTTGATGCCCGCCATGGAGCCGCTGGATTTCAGATTATAGCCGCCGGAATCCACCGTCACGCCCTTGCCGACAAGGCCGAGGCGCTCCGCCGAATCCGGCGCGCCCGTATAGCGCAGCACGGCCAGCACCGGCGAGTGGCCGCTGCTGTCGCCCACGGCGAGGAAGGCCTCCAGCCCCAGCTCGTGCAGGGTGCCGCGGTCATAGCACTGCGTCTCGACCGGCAGACCCGCGCACTGCTCCGTCAGCGCGGCGGCAAGCCGCTCCGGCGTGAGCAGATTGGCAGGGCGGTTCACAAGACTGCGCGTCCGGAGGATGGACTCCGCCAGCGTCCAGCCGAGCTGCAGGTCCTGCTCCTGCCAGCCCTCGCCGGAGGCATAGCAGGCAAATTCCGGCTCCCACTGATCGGAGAGCGTATATTTCATCTGATAAGCGCCGCCGCAGATGCCCTCGGCCGCAGCCAGAAGGCCGTCACGGCCCAGCTCGGCCGCCGCGCTCAGGTCGAACACGGCGCTCTTTGCACCGCTGGCCTGCACGGCCTTGGATGCCTTGCCATAGACCTCCTTGCAGGCCAGGACCGACCAGCTCCCGCCGCGGCCCACGGTGATCTGCTCGCTGCCGTCCGGCAGAATGCGGTCGTGCAGCTTCAGATAGTCGCCCGGCTCGGGCGTCACGCGCAGGCCGACCGGCTCGTTGTGATAGCGCTGGATCATAGATCATTCTCCTTTAATAAATAATAAAAATATCAGAAAACCCGGAGAAAACGCTCCGGGTCAGACTGTCAAAAAACCTGCCCAGCCGAAAGTTCCGGTGGGAAAAAAGTGTGAAAGGAAACCGTCAGGG
>DQIA01000073.1:28439-28639 GCA_003525905.1 Clostridiales bacterium | reverse complement strand
AACTTCTCATTCGGCGACTATTTCAAGCATGAGGCCATTGCCTGGTGCTGGGAATTCCTGACGAAGGTCTGCGGCCTCGAGGAGGACCGCCTGTATCCGTCCATCTATGAGAACGACGACGAGGCGTTCGAGATCTGGAACAAGGAGATCGGCATCCCGGCCGACCGCATTTTCCGCTTCGGCAAGGAGGACAACTTCTG
>DQIA01000073.1:0-28375 GCA_003525905.1 Clostridiales bacterium | reverse complement strand
GAGGACAACTTCTGGGAGCATGGCTCCGGCCCGTGCGGCCCCTGCTCCGAGGTCTATTATGACCGCGGCGAGAAGTATGGCTGCGGCAAGCCCGGCTGCACCGTCGGCTGCGACTGCGACCGCTATATGGAGATCTGGAACAACGTCTTCTCCCAGTTCGACAACGACGGCCACGGCAACTATACCGACCTCGTCCAGAAGAACATCGACACCGGCATGGGCCTCGAGCGTCTTGCCGTTGCCTGCCAGGACGTTGACTCCCTGTTCGATGTCGACACCGTCATGAACATCACCCACAAGGTCACGGAGATCACCGGCGCGCACTATGGCATGAGCCATGAGAAGGATGTCTCGCTGCGCGTCATCACGGACCACATCCGTGCATCCGTCTTTATGATCTCCGACGGCGTGCTGCCCTCGAATGAGGGCCGCGGCTATGTGCTGCGCCGCCTGCTCCGCCGCGCCGCCCGCCACGGCAAGCTGCTCGGCGTGGACCATCCGTTCCTGTGTGATGTTGTTGAGACGGTCATCCACGAGAACGAGGGCCACTATCCCGACCTTCGTGAGCGCGCCGCCTATATCACCCGCGTCGTCCGCGTGGAGGAGGAGAACTTTGCCCGCACGATCGACGGCGGCATGCGCATTTTCTCCGAGATGCTGGCGCAGCATAAGGAAAACAACGAATCCGTTTTCTCCGGCGCAGATGCCTTCAAGCTCTATGACACCTACGGCTTCCCGATCGACCTGACGGTCGAGATGGCGCGCGAGGAGGGCATGGAGGTCGATCTCGAGGCCTTCCGGAAGCTCATGCAGGAGCAGAAGGTCCGTGCGCGCGAGGCGCGCAAGGCCCTCGGCGACCTCGGCTGGGCCGGCATCGACTTCGGCCAGGATATTCCCGAGACGCAGTTCGTCGGCTATGACAAAAACGAGACCGAGGGCACCGTGCTCGCCATCGTGGCGGAGGACGAGTCCCGCAGTGAAATCGCCGCAGGCGTCGAGGCCATCGTGGTGCTCGACCGGACGACGATGTACGCCGAGATGGGCGGTCAGGTCGCCGACCACGGCACGATCACCGGCCCGGACGGCGTGTTCGAGGTCACGGACGTGCAGAAGAACAAGGGCGGTAAATTCATGCACTACGGCCGCGTCGTGAGCGGCACGGTCAAGCTGGGCGAAGCCTGCAAGGTCGTGATCGATCCTGAGCGCCGCGCTGCCATCCGCCGCGCTCATACGGCCACACATCTGCTGCAGGCCGCGCTGCTGCGCGTGCTCGGCGAGCATTGCCATCAGGCCGGTTCTCTTGTGGAGCCGGATCACCTGCGCTTTGACTTCACGCACTTCTCCGCCGTCACGCCGGAGGAGCTGGTGGAGATCGGTAATCAGGTCTCCGAGATGGTGCTGCGCGGTGAGCCGGTCGAGACGATGGTCCTGCCGATCGCCGAGGCACAGAAGCTCGGCGCAACGGCCCTGTTCGGCGAGAAGTACGGCGAGACCGTGCGTGTTGTGAAGATGGGCGAGGATTCACTGGAGTTCTGCGGCGGCACGCATCTGGACAACACCGCAAAGGTCGGCCCGTTCCGCATCCTGTCCGAGGCCTCCGTTGCCTCCGGCGTGCGCCGCATCGAGGCCTACACCGGCAAGGAGGTCCTGCGCCAGACGGAGCAGATGAGCCGCCTGCTGCTGGATATCGCCCACGAGCTGAAGACGACGCCGAAGGAGCTCATGCAGCGCGCCCACGCCATGGTCGGCGAGGTCAAGGAGCTCAAGCAGCGTCTGGACGCCATGAAGGACAAGCTGTTCAGCGGCGAGATCGACCGCTGCCTGTTTGCGGCGCGTGAGGTCGGAGGCCTGAAGGTCCTGACCGTCATGCGCAATGACATCGCGCCGAACGACCTGCGCAAGATGGGCGACCAGATCCGTGACCGTGAGCCGGACGCCGTAGCCGTGCTGGCCAGCACGCAGGGCGAAAAGATCACGCTGCTTGCCGTCTGCGGCAAGAACGCGGTCGGCCGCGGCATCAAGGCCGGTCAGCTCATCAAAGAGGTTTCCGCAGCCTGCGGCGGCTCCGGCGGCGGCAAGCCCGATTCCGCCATGGGCGGCGGCCGCGACCTGCTAAAGCTGGACGACGCGCTGGCGGGCGTGGATGATTTTGTCACCGCGCATCTGGTGTAAATCTGGGAGGAAAATGATGAACGACTGCATTTTCTGCCGCATTCTGGCAGGCGAGATCCCCTCGAAGAAGCTGTATGAGGACGAGCAGTGCCTGGCGTTTTATGACATCCAGCCGCTGGCACCGCAGCATTTCCTTGTTATTCCGAAGGCCCACATCGCCTCGGCCGCAGAGCTGGGCGAGGAGCAGGCCGCGCTCGTCGGTCACATCTTCGCCGTCATTGCGAAGCTCACGAAGGAGCTCGGCTTTGCCGACGGCTTCCGTGTCGTGACGAACTGCGGCGAGGACGCCGGTCAGACCGTAAAGCACCTGCATTTCCATGTGCTCGGCGGCAAGACGCTTGGGTCCTTCAACTGATAAGAGACCAGAATACCTCACCTGGGGCGGGCAATAGCCCGCCCCGGTTTTTTTCGGCGGAAGGGAGGGCGGACCATGCGCATTCTCGCGATGTTCTCCGCGGCGTTTGCGGCGGCAGCCGCGCTGTGCGCCTATGCGCTCCCGGCTGCGTGGGGCTGGCTGCCCGGTCTGTGCCTCGCGGCCCTTGCTGCCGTGCTCCTGTTCCTGCACGGCGACCCGGTCCGGCGCGTGCGCACGATCGCTCTCGGCCTTGCGGCCGGGTTTCTCTGGTGCTGGGCGGATGCTGGGCGGCTCGTGTCCGTCCGCGCCCTCTGCGGCGAGGGGCAGACCATCGAGGCCGAGGTCTGCAGCTTGCCGGAAAGGACACAATACGGCTACCGCTACGTTACCCTGCTGCAGGGGAACCGTATGCAGCTCTATCTCCGCAATGCGCCGGAGGATGTCGCGCTCGGCGACCGCGTGCGCGTCACGGCGGATGTGACGGAGACAGGGAATTCCCTGTATCTGGCTTCCAATGACATCCTCCTGCTCGGCTTTGCCCGCGGCGAGGCCGAATGGGAGCATCCGGAGCAGGTGTCGCTGCGCTATGCTCCACAGCGGGCCCTGCTGGCCGTGCAGCGCACGATCACGAATTGCTTTCCGGCCGATACTGCGCCGCTTGCCATCGCTCTGGTGACGGGCGACACGTCCGGCCTGCCCTATGCTCTGCAGACGGCCATGTCCGACGCGGGCATCTCCCACATCGTGGCGGTCTCCGGCATGCATGTGACGCTGCTGCTCGGCGTGGTGCGCCTGCTGTGTCTGCGGCGCAGGCGGCTGACGGCGGGCGTCGGCATTACGGTGATGGTCTTCTTTGCTGCCATGCTGGGCTTCCGGCCCTCCGTCACGCGCGCCGTCGTCATGAACGCCGTGCTGCTGCTTGCACCGCTGCTCGGACGGGAGAACGACGGGCCGACGTCCCTGTGCTTCGCCCTGCTTCTGCTGCTTCTGCCGAATCCGCGCGCCATTGCAAATGTCGGCCTGCAGCTGTCGTTTGCCGCCGTGGCGGGACTGCAGCTGTTTTCCGGCGGCTTGACGGGCTGGCTGGAGGGCCTGCTGCGTGTCGCGGCCCTGCGGGAGCGCCATCCGCTCCCGGCGCGGCTGCTGCGCGCGATCTGTGCGTCGCTTGCGGCCACGCTCGGTGCACTGGCCTTCACGCTGCCGCTGGCCGCGTGGTATTTCCGGTCGATCTCACTGGCTGCTCCGCTGACGAACTTGCTGGCCCTGCCGCTGTTCAGCCTTGCGTTCTCGCTCGGGTGCGTCACGGCCGTACTGGGCCTTGTGTGGCTGCCGCTCGGGCGCATTGCGGCTTGGCCAGCAGCGTGGCTGCTCCGGCTGGCGCGCGGCATCGTCACCACGGCGGCCGGGCTTCCCTATGCTGCCGTTTATCTCAACCGGACACTCCTGTGCGTCTGGCTCATTGCCGCGACCGGAATGTTTGTGATCTTTCTGCTCCAGCGGCGCAGGCAGTCCGGCGTGTTTGCGGCCTGCCTGGCCGTGACGCTGACGGCTGCGATTCTCGGCGCGGCCCTGTGGGAGACGGACCCCGTCTCCATGACGGCGCTGGACGTCGGGCAGGGCGCCTGCACCGTTCTGCGGGGCGGCGGTGCGACCTTCGTGGTGGACTGCGGCGGCGAGGGCGGAGAGGCTGCCGGCGAAACGGCCGCGCGCGAGCTGCGCATGGGCGGTGAAACGTCCATCGACGGCCTCATTCTGACGCATCTGGATGCGGACCACTGCAACGGGGCCGCGCAGCTCATGGCGCGGGTGCAGGTAAGGCGGCTGTTCCTGCCGGAGCAGGAGAGCGACAGCCGCGAGGCGATCCTGACTGTGGCGGAGCGCTGCGGCACGGAGATCGTCTTTGTCACGGAGGACCTGACGCTGGACTTCTCCGGCGGCAGCCTGCAGCTGTTTGCGCCGGTCCTGCCCGGCTCGCGCAATTGCGGCCTTGCCGCATTGATGTCCGCGGGAGAATATGATATACTGATCCCGGGCGATATGCCGGCCACCGCAGAGCGCGTGCTGGCCGATACGCACAGCCTGCCGCAGGTGGAGGTGCTCGTTGTCGGGCACCACGGCGCGGCAAGCTCCACTGCGCCGGAGCTGCTGCAGGCCGTTTCGCCGGAGATCGCAGTCATTTCCGTGGGCGCGGACAATTCCTACGGCCATCCCGCGCAGGCCGTGCTCGACCGCCTGACGGAGGCGGGCGCTGCCGTGTACCGCACGGATCAGGCGGGCGATATTACGATCACGAGGTAAGGCTATGGCAAAAAAAGCGGAATCCGGCGGCTATGCGCGCCTGAAGGGCGATCTGGCGCAGAAGACGCCCGGCAGCTTCTATGTGCTCTACGGCGAGGAGGACTATCTTCGCCGCTACTATCTCTCCATGCTGCGCAGGCAGCTCGTCGACGGGCCGACGGAGGACTTCAACTTCCACCGCCTGACATCGGAGAATTTTTCGATGCAGGTCCTCTCGGAGAGCCTCGAGGCCCTGCCGATGATGGCGGAGCGCACGATGATCCAGGTCGACGACGTCGATCTGTTCGCCCTGCCGGAGGACGACCGTACACAGCTGGCGGCGCTGTTTTCCGACATCCCGGACTATGCCTGCCTAGTGCTCGTCTATGCGGACTTCAAGCCGGACAAGCGGAAGAAAAAGCTCTGGGACGCCATGGAGAAGAACGCCGTGCTGGCAGAATTCGCCTACCAGACCGAGCGCGACCTCACGGCGTGGATCGTGCGGCACTTCCGTGCGGAGAAAAAGAATATTTCGCCTGCGCTCTGCGGCTAC
The DNA here is from genome assembly GCA_003525905.1 of Clostridiales bacterium. GTDB lineage: Bacteria > Bacillota > Clostridia > Oscillospirales > Oscillospiraceae > JAZOXB01. The sequence goes on along the minus strand of DQIA01000073.1, from coordinate 23,018 downwards.
CTGCTGCAGCGCTGCGGCTCGTCCATGACACGGCTCGATGCCGAGATCGCAAAGATCTGCGCCTATTCCGGCGCGGACGACATTGTCCGCGCGGACATCGACGCCGTTGTGGAGCCGACGCTCGAGGCGGTCGTCTTTGAGATCACCGACGCACTGGGCCAGCGCGAGTTTGACCGTGCACTCGAGCGCCTGAGCGTCATGCTCAAGCTGCGGGCCGAGCCCATCGCCATGCTCGGCGCGGTCGGCAGCCATATGCGCAGGCTCCATGCCGCGCGCATCCTGCAGGCGGCCGGGAAGACCTCGCAGGACCTTGCCTCGCTCTGCGGCGTCGCGCCGTTTGCGGCCAACAAGTGCTTTGCGCAGGCGCGGCGGCTGTCGGACCGCTTCTGCGCGCAGGCCGTGCTGCTGTGCTGCGAGGCCGACCGGCAGATGAAGACGTCCTATGACGACCCGGCGCGGATTCTGGAGCTTCTGATCCTGCAGCTCGCCGAGGAGGCCCGCCATGATTAAGCTGCGGCAGGCCATCGTCGTCGAGGGGCGCTATGACAAAAATGTCCTGAGCCAGCTCGTCGATGCGCCCGTCATCGAGACGCATGGCTTCGGCGTGATGAAGGACAGGCGGCTGCTCGGCTTTCTGCGGCAGGTCGCCGCAGCACGGGGCCTCATTATTTTAACGGACTCCGACGGTGCGGGCTTCGTCATCCGCAATTTCCTCAAGGGCGCGCTGCCGCCGGAGCGGGTGCTGCACGCCTATATCCCCGATGTGCCGGGCAAGGAGCGCCGCAAGCGCGCCCCCGGCAGGGAGGGCAAGCTTGGCGTGGAGGGCATGCCGCCGGAGGTGCTGCTCGAGGCGCTGCGGCGGGCAGGGGCGCAGGCGGAGGACTCGCCGGAGCCGCCGGACCCCATCACAAAAACGGACCTGTATCTCGCCGGACTTTCCGGCGGGGCGGACAGCGCGGCGCGCCGCCGCGCGCTGCAGCAGGAGCTTGGCCTGCCGGAGCATCTCGGCAGCGCGGGGCTGCTGCAGGCGCTGAATCTGCTGATGACGCGCGAAGAATTTCAACACCGCTATGGAGAACTGCGATGATCGATATTTCGGTAAACGAGCTGGTCAAGTCCTTTGAGGTCGGCCAGACCCTGCTGGACGGACTGAGCTTTGACATTCACGAGGGCGAATGCGTCGGCATCATGGGCCGCAACGGCTGCGGCAAGACGACGCTGTTCCGCCTGCTGACGGGGGAGCTGTCCCCCGATTCCGGCGAGATCCATATCGCCGCTGGGAAGAAGCTGGGCCTCATCTCCCAGATCCCGGTCTATCCGGCCGGATTTTCCGTTGAGGATGTGCTGCGCACGGCCTTTGCTGCGCTGGCCTCTCTGAAGCGCCGGATGGAGGAACTGGAAAAAACGCTCGAAAAGGATGCTTCCCGAGCGAATCTGAGCGAATATGACCGCCTGAGCAACGCCTATCTGACGGGCGGCGGCTATGAGCAGGACACGGAAGTCGACAAGGTCTGCAACGGCCTTGGCATCCCGGCCGAAATGCGCGGCCGCGAATTTGACCGCCTGTCCGGCGGCGAAAAGACGCGCGTGAATCTGGCGCGCCTGCTGCTCGAGAAGACGGACATCCTGCTGCTAGACGAGCCGACGAACCATCTGGACCTGCGCAGCGTGGAGTGGCTGGAGGACTACATCCGTCACTTCAAGGGAACGGTCCTGACGATCTCGCATGACCGTTATTTCCTCGATCAGGTCGTGCAGCGCATCATTGAAATATCCGCAGGCAAGGCCGAGTTCTACAGCGGCAACTACAGCTTCTACCTCGATGAAAAGCAGGAGCGCTTCAACCATCAGCTCCGGCAGTATGAGCAGGAGCAGGCCAAGCTCAAGCAGCTCGGCTTCACCGTCGAGCGCATGAAGGGCTGGGGCATCAACAACCGCGTGCTCTACCGCCGCGCCATGTCCATCCAGCACCGCATGGAGCGCATCGAGAAGACGGAGCGGCCGACCAAGGAGAAGACGCTCCGCGCCCGCTTCGGCGAAAAGGAGTTCCACGGCGACGAAGTCCTCACCGTCAAGAATCTCAGCAAGCAGTTCGGCGGCCGGACGCTGTTTTCCGGCGTGGAGCTGACGGTGCGGGGCGGCGAGCGCATTGCGCTGCTCGGCGACAACGGCACCGGCAAGACGACGTTCCTGCGCGTGCTGCTCGGCGAGCTGCCCGCGGAGGGCAAGATCAAGTTCGGCCCGTCCGTCAAGTCGGGCTATCTGCCGCAGGTCATCCACTTTGCCCACCCGGAGCGCACGCTCTATGACACGATGCTCTATGAGAAGAACTGCACGCCCCAGACGGCGCGCGACCGCCTCGGCGCATTCCTGTTCTCCGGCGAGGACGTGTTCAAGACCGTCGGCACGCTCTCCGGCGGCGAGCAGTCGCGGCTGCGGCTGTGCATGCTCATGGATGAAAAAATCAATCTGCTCGTGCTCGACGAGCCGACGAACCATCTGGACGTCGCCTCGCGCGAATGGATCGAATGCGCCCTCGAGGACTACGAGGGCACGCTGATCTTCGTCTCGCACGACCGCTATTTTGTCGATAAATTCGCCACCCGTATCTGGGAGCTTTCAGACGGGACCATCCGCGACTTCCCGTGCGGCTATGCCAAATACCGCGCCATTCTGGAGCACGAGGCGGCCGCCCGTCAGCGGCCCGCCCAGCCAAAGAAGGAGAAGCAGGCCAAGCCGGTCTCCGGCAGCAAGGAGCTGGAAAAGCTCGTCCGCAGGCTCGAGCGGGAGATCGCTGCGAAGGAGGACGAGGCGGCGCAGCTCGAGCAGGCGCTGGCCGGGGCTGCGAGCGACTATCAGGAGCTGCTGCGCCTGACGGCGGAAAAGGAGCGCTGCGAGGCGGAGCTGGAGGACCTGATGGCTCGCTGGGAGGAGGCCGCGCAGGCGCTGGAGCAGGGGTGAGGCCTGCACGCCGGATTGTGGAACGGGAAAGGACACTCGTATGGTTTCCTTTCCCACTTTTCTTCCCTCCGAAACTTTCGGCTGGGCAGGTTTTTGACAGTTTGCGATTTCTTAATGGAATATTCATGAATTCTGCGGCTTTCGGACTTGTGTCTGGGGGCCGCAGCGGCTATAATATACCATGACTATATCCGCTCCGTATACCCCGGAGCGGTCAAAAGGAGATTTTTGCATCATGAGTGAAACCTGCGGAGGCAATTGCTCGAGCTGCGGTGAAGCCTGCTCGGAGCGCAAGCCGGAGAGCCTGCAAGCGCAGCCCAATCCGAAGTCCAAGATCGGCAAGGTCATCGCCGTCGTGTCCGGCAAGGGCGGCGTCGGCAAGAGCACCGTTTCTGCCATGCTGGCAACGGCCATGCAGCGCACCGGCCGCCGCGCCGGCGTGCTGGACGCCGATATCACCGGCCCGTCCATCCCGAAGGCCTTCGGCGTCAGCGAATGCGCCAGTGCGGATGAGGAGGGCATTTACCCGGCCGTGACGGAAAGCGGCATCCAGATCATGTCCGTGAACCTGCTGCTCGAGCATGAGGATGACCCTGTTCTCTGGCGCGGACCCATCATTGCGGGCGCGGTGAAGCAGTTCTGGACGGACGTCGTGTGGGAAAATGTCGACTATCTGTTCGTCGACATGCCCCCCGGAACCGGCGACGTGCCCCTGACGGTCTTCCAGTCCCTGCCGGTGGACGGCATCGTGATCGTCACCTCGCCGCAGGAGCTTGTCTCCCTGATCGTGGCCAAGGCCGTACGCATGGCCGAGATGATGCATGTGCCCGTCATCGGCCTTGTGGAGAACTACAGCTACTTCCGCTGCCCGGACTGCGGCAAGTGCCATCAGATCTTCGGCAAGAGTCATCTGGACGAGACGGCGCAGGCCTATCATCTGCCGGTGCTCGCGCGCCTGCCTATCGACCCCGCCGTGGCGGAGGCCTGCGATGCGGGCCGTGTCGAATCACTCGACACGACGGAGCTCGAGCCTGCCCTGCAGGCCATCCTCGCGCGCTGAGGCACCTTTTCCACGGAATTATTTTCCGATACAAGGGAACGAACGGCGCACCGGCGCCGTCTATATAGAGGAAACAGTCCGGCGAAAAACCAGAGGGACTTTTTCGGCTGGCTGAGAGGAAGCGCCGCTGCGGCGCAGAAACGGAGGATCTACAATGAAGAAACGAATGCTTTGCTGCCTGCTGGCATTGGTGCTTGCGGTCGGGCTGCTGTCTGCCTGCGGCTCCGGGAAAGCGGCGGTTTATGTGCAGTCTGTGGCGGCGCTTACGGGCTATGGCTCACTCGGCGGCGCGAACGCCAGCTCCGGCGTCGTCGTGGCGCAGAAGGAGATCAAGGTTGACCGCGATTCCAGCCGGAAGATCAAGCAGCTCAATGTCGAGGTCGGCCAGGAGGTCAAGTCCGGCGAGGTCCTGTTTACCTATGATATGGAGGATATGCAGCTCACCATCGACAAGGCCAAACTTGAGATTGAGCAGATGAAGAACAACGTCAAGGATCTGACGTCCCAGATCTCCCAGCTCGAGAAGGAAAAGAAGAGCGCGCCCACCTCGGAGCAGCTCTCCTACACCGTGCAGATCCAGGCACTTGAGGCCGACAAGAAGGAAGCGGAGTATAATATCACCGTCAAGCAGAAGGAACTCGATGCCATGACCTCCGGCTCCGGCACCGCGAATGTGACGGCTCCTGTGGACGGCAAGGTGCAGGCCATCAACGAGAACGGCACGGACAGCAGCGGCAATGCCGCAGCTTACATCACGCTGGTGCAGGACGGCGCTTACCGCGTCAAGGGCAAGATCAACGAGCTGAACCGCAGCGACATCGCCGTCGGCGTTCCCGTTGTCATCCGCTCCCGTGTGGACGATTCCGTCTGGTCCGGCACCATCGCGGAGATCGATACGGAAAACCCGAGCTCCGGCAACGCCGGCTTTTCCTATGGCTACGGCTATTCCAATTCCGATGATACGAGCAGCTCCAGCAACTATCCGTTCTATGTCGAGCTCGACAGCACGGACGGCCTGATGCTCGGTCAGCACGTCTATATCGAGCCGTCGGACGGCGGCACGGTCTCCGACACCATGAAGCTCGACGCCTCATTCCTGCAGGGCTCTGCGGAGGAGGGCTTCTGGGTCTGGGCCGAGAAGGACGGCAAGCTCGAGAAGCGCACCGTCACCGTCGGCACGTTCGACGAGACCTACAATACCTATGAGATCCTCGACGGCCTTGCGGCGGAGGATTACATCGCCTTCCCCGAGGACGGCATGGAGGAGGGCGACCCGACAACGCACACCATGCCGACGGAGGATCCGAGCGCAGAGCCGAGCGACGGCGTCGATGACAGCGGCATGATCGACAACGGCGGCATCGACGACGGCTATGTGGACAGCGGCGCTATCGGCGACAGCGCGGACACTGGTCTCATCGAGGGCGGCGAAGAGGAGTCTGCAGGCAGCGAGGACGGCGAGTCTTCTCAGACGGGAGGAGTCACCTATGCTCGTTGAAATGAAGGATATCTGCAAGGATTATCCGCAGGGCAAGGAGACCGTCCGCATTCTGAAAAACATCAACCTGCAGGTCGAGGAGGGCGACTATCTCGCCATCATGGGCCCGTCTGGCTCCGGCAAGACGACGCTCATGAATCTCATCGGCTGCCTTGACGTACCGACGAGCGGCGAATACCTGCTGACGGGCGAGAATGTCACCAAGGCCAACGAAAACCAGCTGGCGGAGATCCGCAACCGCCTGCTCGGCTTTGTGTTCCAGAGCTTCTATCTGCTGCCGAAGCTCTCGGCTGTGGATAATGTCGCCCTGCCGCTGCTGTACGCCGGTGTGAACAAGAAGGAGCGCCGCGAGCGCGCCATTGAGGCGCTGCAGATGATGGGCCTCGGTCAGCGGCTGAATTTCCGCCCGAACCAGCTCTCCGGCGGTCAGTGCCAGCGCGTCGCCATTGCGCGTGCCATCGTGGGCCGCCCAAAGCTGCTGCTGGCGGACGAGCCGACCGGCGCGCTGGACTCTGCTGCGGGCAACCAGATCATGGATATTTTCGATGCGCTGAACGACACCGGCTCTACGATCATCATGATCACGCATGAGCAGGAGATCGCCGAGCGCGCAAAGCGGATCAATTATATCCGCGACGGCATCCTGTCGGACGGCAGAAGGGACGGTGAGAGCCTTGCATAAGAAAAAGAGTGTCAAAGCGATCGTGATCTCGGGCATCAGCCTGCTGCTCGTAGCGGCGATCGTCGTGGGCGTGCTGTGGTACCTTGGACACCGCAGCGAGCCTGTCAAGGTCGCGCCCGTGTCCATGTTTATGGGCTGGCTCTCGAACGAGAGCACGCAGTCCGGCAACGTGACGGCGGATAACCTGCAGAAGATCTATGCCTCCGATACGCAGACCGTCACGGCCCTGCTCGTGCAGGAGGGCCAGACCGTCAAGAAGGGAGACCCGCTGTTCCGCTATGACACCACACTCTCCGACATTCAGGTCGAGCGGCAGGAGATTGCGGTCAAGAAGGACGATCTGAACCTCAACAAGGCCAAAAAGGACCTCGCCAACATCAACCGCCTGCGTCCCTATGTGCCGACGCAGCCGACGGATCCCCCCACGGAGCCGACGGAGCCGGAGCCGACGGACGAGCCGACCCAGCCGCCTGAGCCGACGGAGCCGACCGTTCCCATTGCCCCGGAGGAGCTGCCCTATCTCATGGGCGGCGAGGGCACGCAGGCCTCTCCGCTGTTCTACCTCTGCGCGGCGGATATGCAGTATGATCAGTCCTATTTTGAAGAGCTCCTCGGCGAAAAAACGGAGCTGTGGGTCGTGTTCCAGGTGCGCGAGGGCAATGCCCTGCACGCCGAGCTGCTCAGCGAGCTTCCGCTGAAGCTTACGCGCGACGAGGAAACGCAGACCATCCGCTTTACGGTGTTCGTGCCGGAGCAGAATGACGTGCAGACGGAAACGCAGGCTGCTCCCCGTGTTTCGCCCGGCCCGGATGTCACGGTCGTCGACTATGACGGCGAATACACTGCGGCGGAGATCGCAAAGATGCGCGCCGAGAAGCAGAAGGAAATCCGCGACCTCGACCTGAAGCTCCGCATGGACAAGGTCGAGCTGGAGCGCATGAAGCGGGAGGCGGCGAACGGCGTCGTAACGTCCGCGCTGGACGGCACGGTGCTCCGTGTGAATGACCCCGATACAGCCAAGCAGGAGGGAAGCCCCGTGATCGTCGTCTCCGGCGGCGGCGGTTATTATGTCAAGACCGGCGTGACGGAGCTGGACCGCGATAAATATCCGGTCGGCACCCAGATGCGCATCCAGTCGTGGGAGCACGGCGAGGTCTACGGTACGGTGGCGGAGATCTCCGATACCCCGGTGCCCTCCTCCAATAATCCCTATTACTCGTCCGGCAACCAGAACGTCAGCTTCTACACCATGCTCATTGCGCTCGATGCGGACAGCCCGCTGCGCGAGGACGAGTGGGTCGACGTCTACTTTAACGCTGCGTCGACGGCCAGCGAGGATGCCCTGCGCATCGAGACACGCTTCATCCGGCAGGATGAAGGCGGCAGCTATGTCTATCGCCGCGGTGAGGATCAGCTCCTGCACAAGCAGTATGTGACGACGGGCGTCGTGCAGTGGGGCTATACGGAGATCAAAAGCGGCCTGACGGCCGACGACTGGATCGCCTTCCCCTACGGGAAGGATGTGAAGGAGAACGCAGAGACCATTGAGAGCGACAACTCGGATGATTTCTACTACTACGGCAGCTATTAACGGGAGGCGAGAGCATGTTTGAAAATATCCAGCTTGCATTTCAGGGCGTTTTCGGCCATAAGCTCCGCTCGTTCCTGACGATGCTCGGCATCATCATCGGTATCGCTTCCATCATCACGATCATCTCGACCATCAAGGGCACGAATGAGCAGATCAAGCAGAATCTCATCGGTTCCGGCAGCAATATCGTCAATGTCCAGCTCTATCAGAATGACTGGGCCGTCGACATGTCCTATCAGACGCCGGACGGCATCCGTGTCCTGCAGGACGAGCAGCGCGATGAGATGATTGCCCTCGACGGCGTGGCAGATGTGACGCTCTACCGCAGCCGCGAGAATGTTGAGGGCTTCTATTACCGCAACACGGGCTTCAGCGGCAAGCTCTACGGCGTGGACGATCACTATTTCTCCGTCTACGGCTATGAGGTCCGCAGCGGCCGCGGCTTTACGGCCCGCGACTTTGCCTCGGCCAGTAAGAACGTCATCCTCGATGAGACGGCGGCCAAGACGCTCTTCAGCTCGGACGATCCCATCGGTAAGATCGTGGAGATCTCCGGCGAGCCGTTCACGGTCGTCGGCGTGGTGAGCCAGAAATCCAGCTTCGAGCCGAGGATCAACTCCGTGAAGGACTATGCGATGTATGTGCAGGAGTCCAGCGGCCTGGCCTTTGTGCCGACGTCCGTCTGGCCGGTGCTCTACCGCTTCGACGAGCCGCAGAACGTGGCCGTCCGCGCCACGTCGACCGACACCATGACCGACGCGGGCAAGGCTGTCGCGGACTATCTGACGAGCCATCAGATCATCGCCAGCAAGGCCACGGGCGACAACAGCTATTCCTACCGCAGCGACGATCTGCTCAAGCAGGCCCAGCAGCTGCAGGAAATGAGCAGCGCGACGAACAACCAGCTCATCTGGATCGCCAGCATCTCCCTGCTCGTTGGCGGTGTGGGCGTTATGAACATCATGCTCGTGACCGTCACGGAGCGCACGGCGGAGATCGGCCTGAAAAAGGCCATCGGCGCAAAGCGCCGCCGTATTCTGGCACAGTTCCTGACGGAGGCGTCCGTGCTGACCGGTATCGGCGGCCTGCTCGGCGTGCTGGGCGGCATCGGCATGTCGCAGCTCATCTCGAAGTTCATGGATACGCCGACGGCGCTGAGTGTCCCCGCCATTCTCGTGGCGGTGGTGTTCTCCGTCCTCATCGGCCTGATCTTCGGCCTCGTCCCGGCCGTGAAGGCGTCGAAGCTCAACCCCATCGAGGCCCTTCGCCGCGAATAATGCGTTTTCTCATGCAGCCGCCTGTTTTTCGGGCGGCTGCTTTTTCCTATTGCAATTTGCGGGCCGTTCCGCTACAATTACCGTGCCGGGCTTTCCGGCGCGACATCTGCAAAAGAGGGAACACGCATGGAGAAAAAAGCGGTCTATCCCGGGTCGTTCGACCCGTTTACCAACGGTCATATGGACATCGTGCGCAAGGCCTCGGCCATTTTTGACCGGGTCTATATCGTCATGGCCGTCAATTCCGAGAAGCGGCGCGCCTTTGACTGCCGCCGCATGCAGGAGGCCATGGAGCGCGCGCTGGCGGACAGCGGCATCCATAACTGCGAGGTCAGTATTTATGACGGCCTCATCGCTGAGTATACGAAGCATCACGGCATCGGCTATATGGTCCGCGGCCTGCGCAACAACATGGACTACAACTACGAGGAAAACATCGCCGAGGTCAACAAGCTCATCGATCCGTCGCTGGAATATGTCTACTTCCGCGCGGACAACGTCGCCGTGTCGTCCTCCATGGTCAAGGAGCTGCGCCACTACGGGCAGGATGTCTCAAGCTATGTCCCGCCCGCCATCGCCGCCCTGCTGGCGGAGGAGAATGTGAATACTGAGCACTAACGATTTGTACCGGTCATCGTTAAAATGGAAAACGCTTTCCCTAATTGCCTGTAGCGGCGCTCCCTGAGCGCCATAGAGGCTGCCGATATTTGCGGCATGGGAACCTGTGATTCGAGACCCACATATCACAGCAGCCACAAATCGCACCCGATCCCGAACCGCCGGCCTTGCCGGCGGTTTTTTACGCGCAAAAACGGAAAAACTGAAAAAAGTTCTGCGCTCCATCTTGACAGAATACCCTGCAGGGGTATATAATCAAGATACCCCAATGGGGTATCTGAAGAACGAGGTGACCGTCATGGAAGAATGCTGCTGCCAGAAGACCAAGGTCCGCACGGACGAAGAATACAAGAGCCTGATGAACCGTCTGAACCGGATCGAGGGCCAGATCCGCGGTCTGAAGGGCATGCTGGAGAAAAACGCCTACTGCCCTGACATCCTGACGCAGGCGGCTGCCGCCAACGCGGCGGTGAACGCCTTCTGCAAGGAGCTGCTGGCCGACCATATCCGCACCTGTGTGGCGGAAAATATCCGCGCCGGGAACGACGAGGTGATCGACGAGCTTGTGCGCACCATGCAGAAGCTCATGAAGTGAAGCGATCCCGGAAATTCATCGGAAAGGATGGGAACGATGGAACAATATCAAGTGACCGGAATGAGCTGCGCGGCCTGCAGTGCCCGCGTGGAAAAAGCAGTCTCCAAGGTGCCGGGCGTGACGTCGTGCAGTGTGAGCCTGCTGACGAACTCCATGGCCGTTGAGGGAACGGCAGACGAGGCCGCGATTGTCGCCGCTGTAACGGAGGCGGGCTATGGCGCAAAGCGCAAGGCCGCAGAGCCGTCGGCCGCCCGGCCGTCCGATGCACTCGAGGCGCTGGAGGACCATGAAACGCCGAAGCTGAAGCGCCGCCTTATCGCGTCGGTCGGCTTCCTGCTTGTGCTGATGTACCTCTCCATGGGCCACATGATGTGGGGCTGGCCGCTGCCGGGCTTCCTGGAGGGCAACCACGTCGCCATGGGTCTTACCGAGATGCTGCTGACGATCATCATCATGGTCATCAACCAGCGCTTCTTCCTCAGCGGCTTCCGCAGCCTACTGCACCGCGCGCCGAATATGGACACCCTCGTGGCCCTCGGCTCCACGGCTGCCTTCGGCTACAGCACCTATGCGCTGTTTGCCATGACGGCCGCGCAGCTGCACGGCGATGCCGAGCTGGTCATGCACTATATGGACGAATTCTATTTTGAGTCCGCCGCCATGATCCTCACGCTCATCACCGTCGGCAAAATGCTCGAGGCCCGCTCAAAGGGCAAGACGACAGACGCCCTCAAGAGCCTCATGAAGCTCGCCCCGAAGACGGCGACGGTCGTCCGCTCCGGTAAGGAGACCGTCGTGCCCATCGGGCAGGTGCGCACCGGCGACATTTTTGTCGTCCGCCCCGGTGAGACCATCCCGGTGGACGGCGTCGTCGAGGAGGGCAGCAGCGCCGTGAACGAGGCCGCGCTGACCGGCGAGAGCATCCCTGTGGATAAGGCCGCGGGAGATGCCGTCTCCGCGGCGACCCTGAACCAGTCCGGCTTCCTGCGCTGCCGCGCCTCGCGCGTCGGCGAGGATACGACGCTCTCGCAGATCATCCGCATGGTCAGCGACGCAGCCGCAACAAAGGCCCCCATTGCGAAGGTGGCCGACCGCGTCTCCGGTGTGTTCGTCCCGGCCGTCATCAGCATTGCGCTTGTCACGTTTGTTATCTGGATGCTTGTCGGCCAGACCGTGGGCTATGCGCTGGCGCGCGCCATTTCCGTGCTCGTCATCAGCTGCCCGTGCGCCCTCGGCCTTGCCACGCCGGTGGCCATCATGGTCGGCAACGGCGTTGGCGCAAAGCATGGCATCCTGTTCAAAACGGCCGCTTCGCTGGAATCGGCCGGGCGCGTCGAGATCGTCGCGCTGGATAAGACCGGCACCATCACACAGGGCGAGCCGGAGGTCACGGACCTGCTGCCTGCGCCGGGCGTGACGGAGGACGAGCTGCTGCGGCTGGCCAATGCGCTCGAACAGCGCAGCGAGCATCCGCTGGCCCGTGCCGTGGTGCGCCGCGCGGCCGGAATGGACGCGCCGGAGGTTACGAATTTCCGCGCGCTGCCCGGCAACGGCCTGACGGCCGAGCTGGATGGGCAGAAGCTTGCGGGCGGCAGCCTTGCCTTTGCGCAGAGCCTTGCCGCGATCCCGCAGGAGACGCAGGACCGTGCTGCCCGGCTGGCAGAGCAGGGCAAGACGCCGCTGTTCTTCTGCCGCAGCGGCAAGCTGCTCGGTGTGATCGCCGTGGCGGACATCATCAAGCCGGACAGCCCGCAGGCCGTCCGGGAGCTGCAGGGCATGGGCATCCGCGTCGTCATGCTGACGGGCGATAACGAGCGCACGGCAAAGGCCATCGGCGCGCAGGCCGGCGTGGACGAGGTCATCGCGGGCGTCCTGCCGGACGGCAAGGAGGCCGTCATCCGCCGCCTGAAGGAGCAGGGCAAGGTCGCCATGGTCGGCGACGGCATCAACGACGCGCCCGCCCTTGCGCGCGCAGACGTCGGCATCGCCATCGGTGCGGGCACGGACGTCGCTATCGAGTCGGCGGATATCGTGCTGATGCGCAGCGATCTTCTCGACGTCTCGACCGCCGTGCAGTTGAGCCGCGCGGTCATCCGCAACATCAAACAGAACCTTTTCTGGGCGTTCTTCTACAACGCCATCGGCATTCCCATCGCGGCGGGCATCTTCTACCCCGCCTTCCAGCTCAAGATGAACCCGATGCTCGGCGCGCTCGCGATGAGCTTCAGCTCGGTATTCGTGGTGAGCAATGCGCTGCGCCTGCGCTGGTTCAAGGCCAAGCACACGGCGGCAGCACCGAAAACGGTTTCTTCTCCGTCGGATAGCGGAGTGGAGATAGCAAACAGCCACACCATGGCAAGTAACAATGAAAAAGGAGAAACGAACATGGAAAAAGTCATCAGCATTGAAGGCATGGCCTGTATGCACTGCGTGAACCACGTCCAGCAGGCGCTTTCCGCCGTCCCCGGCGTGAAGGAGGCAAAGGTCGATCTCGAGAGCAAGTCCGCTACCGTCAGCGTGGACGGCAGCGTGACCGACGCGGCGCTCAAGGCCGCAGTCGATGAGGCGGGCTATCAGGCCGTCTCCATCCGCTAAGGCCATGAGAGCCGATCGTGACTCCGTCCGCCGCAAGCTCAAAATCGCCCGCGGCCAGCTCGACGGCATTTTGCAGATGATCGACGACGACCGCTACTGTGTGGACATCTCCAACCAGCTTCTCGCCACGCAGTCGCTCCTCAAAAGCGCCAACCAGCAGATCATGCGCGCGCACATCGAAGGCTGCGTGCGCGAGGCTTTGCAGACCGACCACATCGACCCCAAGCTCGAAGAGGCCTTCCAGCTCCTCGAGCGCATGGCACAGTCGTGACCGCACAAAAAAGGACGACAGCTAAAAATAGCTGTCGTCCTTTTTTGTTATTCGATCAGATCCTCGCGGTCGAGTTTCTTTTCCGAAAGCTGCTGTGCGGTGTGCTCATGTACGAGCTGGAGTACTACCGCCGTGAGGGGAATGAAAAACACAATACCGACAAGGCCGAAGAGCTTGCCGCCAAGCAATGCCGCAAGGAGCGTCCACAGCGGCGCAAGCCCCACGCTGCTGCCAACCACATGCGGGTAGATGAACTGATTTTCCGTGAACTGCACCGCCTGATAGACGATCAGGCACAGCAGCGCTTTCTCCGGCTGGGCAAGCAGCGTCAGCAGTACGCCGATTGCGCAGGAGGCCAGCGCGCCAATGTAGGGAACAAAGGCGAAGGCCGCCGTCAGCGCGGCGGTCAGCCCCGCGTAGGGAATGCCGCACAGGGAGAACGCGAGAAAGATCATCGTGCCGAGGATCACGACCTCCACGCACTGCCCGGACAGGAAACGGGCGTAGGTGGTGTGCGTCAGGCGCGCGATGCGGCAGACCTGATCGGCCTTTCGCTCGCTCAGGTTGGCGTAGAGGAGTCTGCGGCTCTGTTTAGCAAGGCTGCGCCGGTCGAGCAGCACATAAAACATGATGACGATGGCAAAGGTGACGTTGGCCACCGCCGAGACTGTGGTACCGGCAAGATCCACCACCGAGTCGATCAGCGCGCCGGCGCCGGTGAGCGCCTTTTCCAGCACCGTTTTCCAATCGAGCGCGGCGATGCGATCGGTGAGCTCGCTTGTATCCACGCCGTGATCCGAGAGAAGGCGCGCCCAGTCCGGCCAGTTCTCCCTGACCAGTGTGCCGATGCTCTTGAGCGACGCGGCAAGCTGCGGCAGCGCCAGAACGCACAGCAGTACCACGACGATGACCACGCACAAAAGCGTCAGCAGCAGGCTGAGAAGGTCAATGTGTTTTTCCTTTGTCTTTGGCATCAGGCGCGTCAAACGTCCTGCGATGCCCTGCATCGGCACACTGAGGACAAACGCCATCAATAACCCTATGATCACCGGCGTGAAGAGGGTAGCGAGCCTCGTGAGAAACGCCGCGACTTCGTTGAGATTCATCAGCGCGGCATAGAGCGCCACGCCGAACGCAACCAGAAGAAATTGCTGTTTTCCTTTTTTATCCATTGTTCTTTTCTGCACCTTCCGCGCGTTCGCTCTGCCACCGGAGCGGAAGTGCCGAACGCTGTGCATATCCTTTCAGGTTAATTATAGAATGGCTTGCGCTGCATTGCAAGTTCTTTTGCCCGTCGCTTGGTAGTTTCTCCCGCCCGCTGCTTTTTTCGCGCAGACTTTTGCGGAAAATCAGCATTTCTCCCCTTGGCGCGGCGGTGATCGTCTGCTATACTGAAAGGAACAAAAGCACATCGGGCGGGCGTTGACGCTTCCGATGGAAAGGAAGGCTCAGAATGAATCGAACGGGGAACGGCGCCGCACTCTGCGAAGATCCGCATGACTTTCTTGTCATGCAGAATCTCTATGACGCGGCGGTTCGGCAGCTCACGCTGAAATTCAACATCCTCAACAGCGAGTTCAACGTCCTCTACGCGCGAAACCCCATCCACCACATCGACGGGCGCGTCAAATCGCAATCGAGCATCGTCGCCAAGCTCATCAAGCGCGGCCTGCCGCTCTCGATCGAGTCCGCGCGAAAAAACATCAACGACATCGCGGGCGTGCGCGTCGTTTGCAGCTACATCGACGATGTCTACCGCGTGGGCGAGATGCTGGCGCGGCAGACGGATGTGGAGATCGTCAAAAAGCAGGACTACATCCAGACGCCGAACTACAACGGCTACCGCTCGCTGCACATGGACATCAAGGTGCCCGTCTACCTCTCCGACCGGACGGAATACGTCGTGGCGGAGATCCAGCTGCGCACGATCGCCATGGACTTCTGGGCGAGCCTTGAGCACGATATCCGCTACAAGGTCGACAAAACGAAGCTGCCCGAGGGCATCAACGAGGAGATGTTCGAATGCGCGGGCAAGATCGCTGAGATCGACCGCCAGATGCAGGACATGTACCAACGCATCAAGGCCTCGGATGCCTACAACGAAGATTGAGTCCCCTACATAAAGGAAAAAGGATGCATCGAAAGACGCATCCTTTTTGCTTTTTCACTGCTTTTTGTGATACCCGCAGTCGCAGTAGGGGCCGCCGGAGGCGAGCGTGTACTCGCGCACGAAATCCGACGCGCCGCCCGCGTCGCTCATCGTGTAGTCGAGATGGCACAGCGCGGGCGTCAGATCGTAGAGCCCCAACACCTGCATCAGCGTGCAGATGCCGCAGGTCGTGAAGCGCGCCTCGTAGCCGCTGCCGTCCTCGTACTCGAAAAAGTCCATGCTCCACGAATAGGGGTTGCGGTCGCCCGCGCGCAGCTTCGCCGTCGCCTTCATGCCCTCGATGTCCTTGGGCGTGAACTTTTTCTTTCCGCTCGCGCGGCAGAAAGCCTTCATCGTAGGCGTCATCATCGCCGCGGCGTAGTAGTCCGTCAGCGTTTTGATGTCCGGCCGCTGCGGCATGCACAGGATAAACGCGGCGAGCATCGCGCAGTTGACGATGTTCATTTCGAAGCGGTCGCGCTTGTCAAATTCCGGCAGCTTCGCGATAATCTCGCGATATTTCTTTTTGGCGCGCGCCGCAACGTCCTTCGCCTGCCCCGCGGTCAAGTCGAATTCGACCGTCAGGTGCTTTTCAAACGATCCGGCAAACAGCGCCCACATGCCCGCGGGCTTTCCAAGATACTTCATTTGCTCTCCTCTTTTCGAGTTTGATGTCTCAAACTCGTCTGTATTTTTGACTGCCGTCGTGCTTTTGGTCATAGTATACCGAGGGCGGGCGCGCTTGTCAAGGCGGCGTAAAAAAGCGGCGGTTCATCGGAACCGCCGCTTTTTTCAGTTGGATTTACTTGCCCTGATAGGCTCTGTAGAGGAACGTCACGATCTCCGCGCGCGTGCAGTCCGCGTTGGGGCTGAACGTCGTGTTGGAGGTACCGTTCGTCACGTCGCTTGCGACCGCCCAGTTGACGGCGTCGGCGTAGAACGCATTCGCGGGAACATCCGTGAAGTTCGCACTGCCGCTCGCGGTGCCCTTGAGCGCACGGTGCAGGAACGTCACGCTCTGGCCGCGGGTGCAGGTCGCATCGGGCGCGAATGTCGTCTCAGTCATGCCGTTCGTGACGCCGTTCTCAACGGCCCAGGCAACCGCCTTGGCATAGTAAGCGTTCGCGGGAACATCCGTGAAGCTGCTTGCGGTCTTCGGCTCGGGGCTGCCGGCGGCGCGCCACAGGAACGTCACGATCTGCGCACGCGTGCAGGACTCGTAGGGGCCAAACATCGTGTCAGACAGGCCGTTGGTGATCCCCTTATCGACTGCCCACTTCACTGCATCGGCAAAGTAAGCGTTCGCGGGAACGTCCACAAAGCTGGTGCTGTCATCCGGCGTCGGCTCAGGCGTCGTGGAAGAGCTGCTGTGGCGGCGCGAGACCGTCAGCGTACCGTTGACATAGGTGATCTTGTAGTTATTGCCGGCGTCAGCGCCAGAGGGAACGATATCGAACTTGCCGACCGTCATACCGTCCGCCGTGCAGGTCAGTGTCGGTGCAGTCGTCAGCGTGTCGCCCTTCACAAGGCCCATAGCCGTATAGGTGAACGTGGGCAGCTTGCCGCCGACATACATGGACTGGTTGTCTGCCTTGATGGTCAGTGTGGCCTTGTTGATTACAAGGGTAGCAGAGCCGGAAACGTTCTTATCTTCCTTCGTAGCCTGCCAGTAAATCACATAAGTACCGGCAGCCTTCTTCTCGATCTGTGCGCCGTAACCGGACTGGCTCAGGCTAAACTTCACATCGTCATTGTTGGGGTTGTTAACGACGATGGTGTGATTCTGACCGTCGTAAGTAAAGGTAGCGTCGGAAACGGTGACAGTGGGTAGGCCGATCTCTACCTGGTAGGCCTGCTTCACGGTTCCGGAGTAGTTACCCTCAAAGGTAATGGTAAACTTACCATCCTCACGGGACACAGTGTAGTCGTCTGTGGTCAGTTTCTTGCCGTCATAGACGATACCGATACCGTCCTTGGCAGCTTCGGCAGCCTCATGAGAGGGGTACTTGTCGTTGATGCCGGTAATGGTGACATCATCCTTGCTCAAAGGCTTCTGTGCAACAGTGATCTCCTTAGTGAAGAACGTCTGACCGTCGTAGACCAGATCAACCGTACCGTTACCGGCTTTGATGAAGGAAACATTGTTCGTCTTAAGGGAACTGTCGAGGGATGCATAATCGGAAGACATGGTTACGCCAGTGGGGACGGCCATGGTCGTCGTGTCACCGAAGGTCTTGCCGTTAAGCACCGTGGTGTCGATGGCCGTCGCGC
This sequence comes from Clostridiales bacterium, assembly GCA_003525905.1. GTDB lineage: Bacteria > Bacillota > Clostridia > Oscillospirales > Oscillospiraceae > JAZOXB01. Next base: position 5,450 of record DQIA01000073.1, on the reverse strand, counting down.
CGGAAACCTCGGCAATATCGGCCGTCTTGACGTACCAGCTATCACCGGAAACAGCAGCCGTTCCGTAACCCAGCATGGCACCGCTGCGGAACTCCGTCTTTTCACCGCTGACTACGGTTTTCACCGTGGTCAGCGCCTTGCCGCCATCCACAGTCAGGCCGCTTCCGCTGCTGCCGACCAGACCGCCTGCGTAGGCATAACGGGTATCACTCAACGTGGAATCATTCGTTGCCGTAATAATGCCCGCGGCCGTCACGTTCTCCAGCGTGCCGCTCATGGAACCGGTGATGCCGCCCGCGTAGGAGTTCTCGCCGAATTTTGCAACGCCGGTAACGTACTTCTCATTCGCCGTGACATCACCGCGCGCTGTCACGCTTTCCATCGTGCCGACATAGGAACCGGCAATGCCGCCCGCGGTGGGATTCTTGGGTGCGGTCACGGTGACATTGCCCTTGTGGGTGGAATCCTTCACCACCGCGCCCGCGCTCTGTGAACCAATCAGACCGCCCGCGTAGATCATGCCCATGGTGGCCTGATTGACCATGCACTTGCTCTCCGCCGTGATGGCGACCGTGCTATTGCAGTTCTCGATCGTCACACCGCTGCCGCTCGCCACGATCGAACCGATGTAAATGGGCTTATCGTTGTTCGCATCCGTGATAATGGACACGCTACCCTTGACGTTCAGGTCCTTCACCGTCGCGCCCGCGGAATCGCCCACAATGCCGATGAGCGTGGTCTGCTTCTTCGTAAGGGCTTCCGCATTGATGTTCAGGGTCACGGTATGGCTCTGGCCGTCGATCGTGCCGCTGAACGGAATCGCCGTCGTGCCGAGGCCGATGGCGTCCACATCAGAGAGTGTGAAGTCCTTCGCGATCTTCACATAGGCCGTTGCCAGCGCGACCGCCTTGGACGTCGCATCCGCGCTGGAAAGGCGTCTGCCGAGCACGGCGGTCTGCGCCGCCTCGTCGCCCTGAATGGCCTTGACAAGGTTCATGTACTGCTGCGCGTTGGAGATCACGTAGGCGTCGTCCGCGGTCTGGAACGGATACGCGTCCTCCACCAGATTCTCGTTATGGGTCAGGTCGTTGTACAGCTTGGAGCCGTCCGCGTTGAACAGGTCGGCGGCCTTGGCGCCGTCGCCGCCGTCCACCACGTAGCGCTCCACGCTGAAGAAGTTGGTCTCTTCGCCTGTCACGGGGACCTTGAGCTCTTCGCCCGTGACCGACGCGGAATTATCAGAGAGCTTCCAGCCAGTGTTTTCTGCCCCGGCCGTCACGATCTGATAGCAGCCTTCCAGGATAGCGCCCTCGGGCAGGCTGCCGACAGGGCTATACGCGCCGAAGATCGCACCGGCGCGACCGTCCTTGGCGTAAACCGTGCCGGAGCTGGTGCAGTTGGTCATCGGCAGCGTAGAAATTGTCGTACCGACAATACCGGCCGCCGCGTTGGTGGACTGCGCTTCGCTCTTAATATTGCCCGTGTTCACGCAATTTGTGAACGTCACATTTTTGTTATTTGCCTGACCGCAGATACCGGCAGCGCGAGAGCTGCGCTGGCCGAGCTCCGTGGCGCGGTCAGCCACGATGTCGCCGGTGTTGGTGCAGTCCGTAAAGGTCGCAGCTGCACCGACAATGCTGCAAATACCACCGGCAAGACTGTTGCCCTGAGACAGGGTCGTGTTGCCGCTTTTCAGCGTCAGCGCCTTACCGGCCACGATCTTGCCGGTATTTTTGCAATTCGTTACGGTCACCGTGCCGCCGGATGCATTACCGAAGATGCCGCCGATAGCGGACACATTGAAGATCGCACCCACTTCCGCATCAGCATTGTTGGTGCAATTTTCAAAGACGCTCTTGTTCGTACCACCGAAGTTATTGGAGACATTGCCGATCGAACCCACGACCACACCACAGTAACCTGCTTTGGTGGCCAGCTTCACGCTGCCGGTGGTGGTCAAGTTTTTGATGGTGCAGTTGGATACATAGTTGAAGATACCGCCGGTAACTTCAACGTGGGTCTGATTTGTACCGTCATCACTGAGAATAACATGGCCCAGAGGGGTATTGTTATCGTCGCCGCTGCCAACCTCGCTGGAATATTTGGTGGTGTCGATATTCAACGTAATCGTATGAACATTTCCATCGCTGTCCATACCGTCAAAGGTACCGCAGAAAACATTTCGCCAGCTTGCCACGTCCGGATAGACGTAGCCGCCGATACCATAGAAGCCCTCTTCCGTGGACAAGGTAATGTCCTTTCCCAGTCTGTACGAGGCCGCGAGCAGGCTTGTCCAGCTTGCACCGCCAAACACGTTATAATCGTCCTCCGTACCAATGCCCAGCGTGATATGGGACAGCGCCACCATGTTGCTGCCGTTCACGATGATGTAAGGATCATCCACTGTGCCCGTGCCTTCGACTTCAGTGACCCAGTGGGCCGTCAACGTTTCTTCGGTAAGCAGCGGGTAATTTTCGGTCTTACCGGTACCGTCTGTGATCTGACGGTCACCCAAATACCAACCTGTGAAGACATAGTTTGTACGCTCTGGAATTCCAAGGTCTGCCTCAGCGTAGTAAGTGACATCCTGCTCAGATTTATTCGGCGCGCCGGTATAATTCAGGTCAAAGCTGACTTTCACCTGTGTCTGACCTTTAAGGCTCTCCTTCAGGTTTTCGAGCGTATGGCCTGCTGCAACAGTCGCGTCAACATAATAGCGCAGAGAGGCCGAAAGGGCGTTATACTTCTTTTCTGCCGCTCTGATCGCCTCCACATCGGGATCGTCAGTGCTGATGGCTTCCAGCGCAGTCTTCACTTCATCTGCATCGGTTTTGTTCTCCGCCGTTGCGGGTATAGGTGACGGAGTTGCTGCTGAATTCCTCAACCTCGATGATGGTCTCACCGTTACCGTCCTTGAGCGTCCAGTCCTCAAATGCCGTCTGAGAGTCATCACTAGCGTTCACACCCTGGCCGATGCCGGTATTCACATTTGCGACGCCGCCGTCATCTAATGTCTTGTAGGACTTACCACCTTCCGCAACAAAGTCGCTGCCGTTTGTGGCAGTCACACTGCCGCCGGAAATAACGATCTCGCCCATTCGGCCGCTGAGAACATGAACAGTTTTTCCATTATGGTCAGAAACCGCGCCACTACCGATACCGGGAGCATATTGACCACCCGTGGCGGTCACAATGCCACCAGAAATCGTAATGTTTCCGCTGGCCTGCGCACCAGCGTTATTGCCAGCCTGATTCTTCCAGCCGCCGCCACCGATACCGGCACCATAGGGACCGCCCTGTGCAATAACCGTACCGCCGGTAATAGTAATGCTGCCGTTTACACCCATATTATCACCCGGCCAGTCTCCGCCACCGCCGCCGATACCTGCGCCAGCACTTTCGGAGATCGCAGTAACCGTACCGCCGGTAATCAAAATCGTACCGGCATTGCGATAAGCGCCGCCGCCGATACCTGCACTATTACCCGTAGCCTTTACTTCACCACCGGTAATCGTGATGGTCTTCATGCCATTTTGTCCGTATGCACTGCCGATACCAGCTGCACCTCTGCTATCCTTGTCAATCTTTCCCGACGTAGCAATAACTTTTCCGCCATTGACTATAATCTTGCTGTTATTGTTGCCGCCGCCGATGCCTGCGCCGCCGTAGGTGCCAGCCGCAGAGCCGGTGGCGGTGATCACGCCGCCCTTAATAGTGATAGTCCCCACATTGCTTTTCCAAGGATCGTTTTTATTGCTGGCATGGGCGCGGCTTGCACCGATACCGGCCGCCAAACTGGTGTTACCCAATTCGCTACTACCACTGCCGCCACCAACCGCAGCCAGCTTGCCTGTGTTGCCATTGATAACTACCTGCGCCTGTTCCTGAACCCACAGGCCAGCATAGGAAATGCCGGTATCGGCGTTGTCCTCGTTAATCCAGCCGGACTTGAGCGTGTTTTCGCTTTCATCCGCCAGCACCAGCGTCACTTCGCCGCTTTCAATGGCAAACGCGCAGGGAACGCCCGCCGACATACCCGACACATCGATATTCACGCCGTTCAGCGTGATCGTGTGATCGCCGCCGGTGACGGTGATAGTGTTCGTGGTTGCAGTGGTGCTATCCGTCTGCTTGATGGTGTAATTACCATCATCAGAGTCCTCACTCACATTGCCGCTCTCTTTATACTGCGTGTAGCCGCGCGCAGAGATGACAATGGAGCCATCAGCCAAATCAAGCTCCTTACTCGTCGCAGTCTCACGGGAAGTTCCCTCCTCGCCGCTCTGCGGTTTGAGTTTTGCGGTATCCTCAGTTTCCTGAGAGCCGCCGCTGCCCGTTTCCCTTGCCCAAACTGCCGTTGGCAGCATGCTCAGCATCATGACAAGTGTCATTAAACTTGCCAATAATCGCCGTTTCATTCCATTACCTCCTAAGATTCACTATATTTTGCCCGCCTCCGCGGGCTGGGTTTACTTGGTTCGCTTGGTTTTCCCGGCGCAGACGGGGCAGCCGCACTGCTACACGCCCGCGCGCGAGTAGATGGCCGCTTTCCAGACATGGCCATAGGGACACCGCCACCTCGCTTTTTTGTGGCTTCCGGCGGTGACCATCTCCGGTGTCAGCGCACCGTTGAGGGTTTCGTGCCATTGCTTCGCCACCAGCGGCGCTGCGGTCGCTAAGTCGTTGAAGCCCGGCAGCACCTTTCGGTTGGCGCAGTAAGGGCAGCCGTCGCCGCGCTGCACGCGCTGCGCAATCACGGCGCGGTAGGAATGGCCTTTCAGGCAGAGCCACCAGACCTTGTGCTTCGTGCCGGAGATCACCTGATTCGGGGTCAGCGGCTTGTTCTTCGCTGCGTCCCAGTCTTTCGCGATTACCGGATACTCAGCCGCGAGCGAGTTTTCCTCAGGCAGTACGCTCTTTCCCGCGCAGTAGGGGCAACCGCTACCTTGCACGCGCGTCTTGACGGCGGAGTGGTAGGAATGCCCTTTCTGGCATCTCCACCAGATGAGCTTGTGGCTGCCGGGTGTGACGTCCCGCGGTGTCAGGGGCGCGTTCTTTTCGTCATCCCATTCTACCGCCAGCGCGGGAAACTGCTTTGCCAGGCTGTTCTGCTCGGGTGAAGCCTTGCGGCCCGTACAGTAGGGGCAGCCCGCGCCCGCGCTACGGGTGTAGACCATCGCCTGCCACGAGTGACCACTTGGGCAGGTCCACCAGACCTTTTTGTGGCTACCGAACGTCACGTCATCCGGCGTCAGAGGAGCATTGCGCGCAGTATCCCACTGTGAAAGCAAGTCCACCTTACCCTGCTCGGTGCAAAACGCTCGAAATGTTCGTCGGATCGTCAGCCACCCCCTCACGAAAAAAGCTCCGTTCCAGCAAAGCCGGACGGAGCAGTGACAAACGAATACATCAGTAAGGGTGCAACCGGCTGTCATAGCGTATTCTCCATT
>DQIA01000094.1:4744-4964 GCA_003525905.1 Clostridiales bacterium | reverse complement strand
CAGGTTTTTTGACAGTCTGCGGCGTGGCGCTGCGCCACGCCTTTGTTACATGATCCCGGCTGCTGTCGGGAGGAAGGGGGAACCCGATTTGAACGACATCGCCGTGCAGTTCCGCCATGTCAGCATGGCGTTCCCCGGCGTTCTGGCGAATGACGACGTCTCGCTGGACATCCGAAAGGGTGAGGTCTTCGCCCTTGTCGGCGAAAACGGCGCGGGGAAA
>DQIA01000094.1:4322-4581 GCA_003525905.1 Clostridiales bacterium | reverse complement strand
TGGTGCACCAGCACTTCATGCTCGTGCCGTCGTTTACCGTGGCGCAGAACATCGTCATGAGCCGTGAGCCGCGCCGGTTCGGCATTTTCTTCGACCAGCGCGCGGCCGAGCGCGAAACGCGCCGCCTTGTGGAGGAATACGGCCTGACGGTCGACCCGAACGCCGTCGTCGCCGAGACGGGCGTCGGCCTGCAGCAGCGCGTGGAAATTCTGAAAACGCTGTACCGCGGCGCGGAAATCCTGATCCTCGACGAGCCGAC
>DQIA01000094.1:0-4244 GCA_003525905.1 Clostridiales bacterium | reverse complement strand
ATCCTCGACGAGCCGACCGCCGTGCTCACCCCGCAGGAGACGGACGAGCTGTTCTCCGTCATCCGGCGCATCGTCCGTGAGCGCGGCATGACCGTCATTCTCATCACGCACAAGCTCTATGAGGTCATGGCCATCTCCGACCGCGTCGGCGTGATGCGCAAGGGAAAACTCGTCGGCGTGGAGGAGACGAAAAACGTCAATGAGCGCATGCTGGCCTCCATGATGGTCGGCCGCCCCGTGCTCTATGACCAGCTGGAAAAGACCGGCACGCCCGGCGCGGAGGAAATTCGCGTGGAAAACCTGACCGTGCAGGATAACCGCGGCCTGACGGCGGTGGACGGTCTGTCGCTGTCCGTGCGTGCGGGCGAGATCCTCGGCATCGCCGCCATCGAGGGCAACGGCCAGAGCGAGCTGCTCGAGGCCATTGCAGGCATGCGCCCCGTCGAGCACGGGAAGATTTTCGTGCACGAACAGGACGTCACCGGCAAAACGCCCGGCGAGATCCGCGCCGCGGGCCTCGCCCATGTGCCGGAGGACCGTCTTGCCACCGGCCTGAGCGCCGAGGCGAGCGTGACGGAGAACCTGCTGGCGGGCAAGCAGCGCGAGCCGCGCTTCAGCGGCTTTGCCTTCTGCCAGCGCACGAGCAGCATCGAGCGCTATGCCTCGGAGCTGTATGAAAAATTTGACATCCGCGGCGCGGGCGTCGATGCCAAAGCCGGGTCCATGTCCGGCGGCAACATGCAGAAGGTCGTCATCGCGCGCGAATTCTCGTTCGACGCGCCGGTCCTGCTCATTGCGCAGCCGACGCGCGGCGTCGACGTGGGCGCGATCGAGTTCATCCACGCCCGCATCCTCGAAAAGCGCAACGAGGGCTGTGCCATCCTGCTGTGCTCGGCCGATCTGGACGAGGTGTTCCGCCTGTCCGACCGCGTCATCACGATGTATGAGGGCAGGATCACGGGCGAATTCTCCGCCGCGGAAATTTCCCGCGAGGAGATCGGCTATTGCATGACCGGCGGACGCCGGGAGGAGGCGCAGGCATGAAAAAACGGATCGATCCCGGCTATCTCATCTCGCTGCTGCTGAGCGTGGTACTCGCGTTCGTCATCGGCGCGGTCATCCTTGCCATTGCGGGCTTCTCGCCCGGCAAGGCCTACCTTGCCATGCTGAACGGCGCGTTCTCCAGTGCCCGCCACATCGGCGATCTGCTGGAATACGCCATGGTGCTTTGCCTGTGCGGTCTGGCCTGCGTGCTCGGCGCGCGCGTCGGCATCTTCAACGTCGGCGGTGAGGGCCAGCTCCTGCTCGGCGCCATCGCTGCCTGTCAGGTCGGCGTGTGGCTCGACGGCCTGACGCCGTGGCTTGTGCTGCCGCTGGCCGCGCTGGCCGCCATGGCCGCCGGCGGGCTTTACGCCCTCATCCCCGGCGTGCTGAAGGTCAAGGTCAAGGTCAACGAGGTCATCACGACCATCATGCTCAACACCGTCGCCGCCAGCTTCTGCCAGTACCTCGCCAAGGGGCCGTGGAAGAACGCAAATAAGAACATGGTCGCCGCGACGGAGCAGCTGAACGCCCGCTACTGGTTCGGCGGCCTCATCGGCGGCTCGAACCTCTCAACGGCCATTCTGGCCGCGGCCGTCCTTGCGCTCGTCATCTGGTATGTCATGCAGAAGACATCGCGCGGCTATGAGATGAAGCTCACGGGCCAGAACGAACGCTTTGCGCGCTTCATCGGCATCCGCACCGACCGTCTTGTGCTTGTGTGCATGCTGCTGTCCGGCGCGCTGTGCGGCCTGGTCGGCATGTTCCGTGTGTACGGCGCGGAGCACCTGTTCCGCGACAGCATCAGCCGCGACTATTATTTTGAGGGCCTCATGGTCGCCATGATCGCCCGCTATCAGCCGCTGGCCGTCGTGTTCCTGTCCCTGTTCTTTGCCGCGCTGAAGATCGGCGCGCAGGGCATGGAGCTGGCCGCAGGCGTGCCGAACCAGATCTATCTCATCATCCAGACCGTCGTCATCTTCCTCATGGCTGCGGAGAGCGGCCTGTTCGGCGCGCTGCAGAACCGCGTCAGAAAGGGAAAGGAGGCGGAAAAGCATGCTTGAATCCATTCTGAAGAGCATTTTCTCCGCCGGAACGTTCCAGCAGATGCTCCGCAGCGCCACGCCCGTAGCGCTGGCCGCCCTCGGCGGCTCGCTGACGGAGCATGCGGGCATCATGAACATCGGCATGGACGGCATGATCCTGATGGGCGCGTTCTTCGGCGTGCTCGGCAGCTGGCTGTTCGCCTCGGCGGCAGCCGGTGTGGCGCTGGCCGTCGGCGTCGGCCTTCTCGTCGGCCTGTTCTTCGCACTGTTCGTCGTGAAGCTCCGCTCCGATGAATTCATCATCGGCTGCGCGCTCAACACGTTCGCACTCGGCCTGACGGGCTTCCTGTCGCGCTCCATTTTCGGCGCGAGCGGCACAAAGGGCAACCCATTCCTGCCCAGCCTGCGCCTTCCGGGCATCGAGAGCATTCCCTTCCTCGGCAAAATTCTCAGCGGCAACTCGCTGTTCGTCTATCTGACGCTGCTGTTCGTGCTGCTGCTGTGGCTGTTCCTCTATAAGACGCCCTACGGCTTCTGGCTGCGGGCCTCCGGCGAAAAGCCCGAGACGCTGCGCACGGCCGGTATTGATCCCGCAAAGCTCAAGTGGCTGGCAAGCATCCTGTGCGGCGTGTTCTGCGCGCTCGCGGGCGCGCACCTGTCGCTCGGCCAGCTGCAGGGCACGTTTGCCGAGAATATGAGCAACAACCGCGGCTACATCGCCTTCGCCTGCGTCATTTTCGGTGCGGCCAACCCACCGAAGGCCTATCTCGCCGCGCTGATGTTCGGCTTCTTTGACGCCATCGGCCTGCGCCTGCAGGAATACCTGAGCGCGGACCTCACGAATCTCATCCCCTATGTCATCACCGTTGTGATGATGGTCTACGTCGTCGTGCGGGCGCAGCAGCGCAAAAAGCACCGCGCACGCTCGGCGCTTGCACAGAAAGGAAAATCCGCATGAACCATCGCATTCCCGTCCTGCTGGACGGAGACCCCGGCCATGACGACGCCATTGCCTGGATGCTGGCCGCGACCGGTCTCGACATCCGCGGTGTCAGCTCCGCCGCCGGGAACCAGACCATTGAAAAAACGACGCGCAACGCCCTGCGCATCTGCACGCTGCTCGGCATCCGGGCGCCGGTGGCCATGGGCCTTGCCCGGCCGCTGCTGTCCGAGGCGCTCACCGCCCCGAGCGTGCACGGCGTGAGCGGGCTGGACGGCCCCGCCCTGCCGGAGCCGGACCGCGAGGCCGCGCCCGAAAGCGCGCCGGAGCAAATGGCCCGCCTGCTGCGCGAAAGCGCGGAGCCGCTGACCATCGTGGCCACGGCCCCGCTGACAAACGTCGCCGCCCTGCTGCTGGCTCACCCGGAGCTGAAGGCGAACATCGCGGGCATCAGCCTGATGGGCGGCGGCCTTGCCCACGGAAACTGGACGCCTGCAGCCGAATTCAACATTCTCGCGGACCCCGAGGCGGCGGACGTCGTGTTCCGCTCCGGCCTGCCCATCACCATGGCCGGGCTGGATGTCACGGAGCAGGCCCTGCTCTACCCGGAGGACTTTGCGCGCATCCGCGCCGTCGGCAACCCCGTGGCGGAGACCGTCGCGGGCTGGCTGGACTTCTTCTTTGCCTTCCACCGCACAAAGGGCTACGCCGGAGCGCCCGTGCACGACGCCGTGGCCGTGTGCGCCCTGCTGCGGCCTGACCTGCTGCACTTTGAGGACTGGCACGTCACGGTGGAGACGCAGGGCGCGTTCTGCCGCGGCGCAACCGTCGGTGACCGGCGCACTGCGCCGAACGCCCGCGTCATCACGGGCATCGACCGCGAGGGCTTCGCGGAACTTCTGACGGAGGCGGTGCGTACCTATGGCTGAACATCGGATCTGGTTTGACTGCGACACCGGCGTGGACGACGCCATCGCCCTGTTGACGGCCCACCGCCAGCCCGGGCTGGAAATCGTCGGGCTGAGCACCGTGGCGGGCAATGTCACACTCGGCCACACGACGGAAAATACCCTGAAGATCTGCGGCCTTATGGGCGCGGACTACCCCGTTTACCCCGGCGCTCCCGGCCCGCTGCGCCGTGAGCGCGAGGACGCCAGCAGCTTCCACGGGGCCGACGGCCTCGGCGGAGCCGTGCTCCCCGCCCCGCGCCGCGCCCC
>DQIA01000097.1 GCA_003525905.1 Clostridiales bacterium | reverse complement strand
TGCGCTGCAGCGAGCCGCAGCCCCTTTCAAACGAGAGCCCAGTGAAACGGGCCTCGTTTGAGAGCTTGTCAAAAAGTATTTTTGACAAGCTCTTGTTATTTCGTTTCCTGCTTTCCGCTTTCGGCAGAGGAGCGGCGGGCGGAGCGTCTGCGCCTGCGGCGGCGTGCGGCGGACGGACGCGCTGCCAGCGTGTCATATTTCTGCGCGGCCTCGCTGTCGCCCTCGTAGACAAGGCGGCTGGCGCGCTGCGTGCCGCCGGGCTCGTCGCTGATGCGGATGCGGACCAGATAGCGCCCGTGCTCCGGGCACTCGGCCATCGCCATATAGCGGTGGCCCTGCTGCGAGATCCAGCGGCCGTTGCGCATGCTCTTGCCGCATTTCGGACAGTGGTTCTCGCGGCTTGTCATGGCTTCTATGGCGGCCTCACGGGTCGCGTAGCCATGGAAGACAGAACGGCTGATGCAGCCTGCGGGCGGATCGCCGTGGAAGCCGTCCGCATGGCTCTGCAGGGCCTGCTTATATTCTGCAATGCCGCGCGGCAGGTCCAGACGGCTGCAGATGATGGCCGTGTGGTAGGCATCACCGAGCGCGTCGTGCGCCGGGCGCGACGGCTCGATGCCGAGCAGCTCCATGGCGGTCGAGAGGGCCTTCTGAGTGTTGCCGCAGCCGGTCTGCGCATTGAAGATCATCTGCGCATTGTACCACTGTGTGATCCAGTCCGGCTCGCCGTCGTGCAGCAGGATATTGTCCTCCAGCACCGTGATGTCGTCAAAGCCCCACGTCAGGAAGATGCAGGGGCCGCCGATCCAGTCACGGAAGCGCTCGAGCGCCTCGGGGAAGGAAAGACCCTCCTCGCGCAGGCGGGCGTCGCGCAGTCCTGTGAGCTTGGAGACGCGGCTGTTGAGCTTTTTATAGTATTTGGGGCGCACCAACACCTGAAATTCATCGGCGATCTTGCCGGTCTCGAGCAGGCGCACTGCGCCGATCTGAATGATCTCCCCGTGGATCTGCACCGGCAGCACCTTCTGCGCCGCATAGGAGCCGGGCCACGGCTGATTCCACTCCATGTCCAGAACGATATACTGCATGGATATTCCTCCGCCTTCTGATTCACAATCAACTTAAATCATATCATACTTTTCTCAGCACCGCAACAACACTTTTTGCGCTGCGGCATAGAATGGAAAAAAAGAAGAAAGCCAAAGCAGACTGTCAGAAAACCTGCCCGGACGAACGTTTCGGAGGAGCGGCAAAATTGCAAAATCAAACTACAAAATTTTGCTTTGAATTTTTTTGGCGGAAAAGTCTGAGAGGTTTTTGACAAGAGGAAAAGGAGAACTGTTTATGCCGTTTTTATTTCTGAGTCCCTCCACACAGGCGGGCAATCCCTATGTGACGGAGGGAAATGAGCGCCTGTGGATGAACCGCATCGCCGACCGGATGGAGCCGTATCTGCGCGCCTCCGGCATCAACGTCACCCGCAACGACCCGGAGGGGACGGTCGGCACGTCTATCCGCGCCTCGAACGCCGGAAACTATGATTTCCATCTTGCTCTGCACAGCAACGCCGCGCCGCCGCAGTCAGCCGGGACCGTGCGCGGCATCGACCTCTATTATTATCCCGGCAGCACGGACGGCCTGCGGATGGCTAATATCCTGGCGGATAATCTGCGCGAGATCTATCCGCTGCCGCAGAGAGTGCGGCCGCTGGCCTCGACGTCCATCACGGAGATCCGCCGCGTGCGTGCCCCGTCCGTGCTGGCGGAGCTGGGCTATCATGACAACCGCGCCGATGCCGAATGGATCGAAAATAACCTCGAGGCCATTGCGCGCAGTCTGACCCTGTCCGTGACGGAGTATTTCGGCGTGCCGTTCCTTTCGCCGCGGCCGGAGCGGGAGGGGGTCGTGTCCGTGAACAGCGGGAATCTTCTGCTGCGCGGCGCTCCGGCCACGACTGCCCGCATTCTCGCGCGCATGCCGAACGGTGCGCCGGTGCGTATTCTCAATTCCTATGACGACTGGTCCGTCGTGGATTATGACGGCCTGCTCGGCTGGGCGAAAAGCGAGTATCTGCGGCCGCTTCCGTGACATTGCGACAAAAAGCCCGCCGTGCCCAAAAATAAGACAGCTTTTCCGCTGTGCCTGAAATTGCGGCACGGCGGAATTTCTGTCTATTGTGCGGAAAAGACGGGCATCTTATAATAGGGCTACAAATTCGATAGAAACGACGGAGGAACTGAGTATGTATTATTCCAGTGGTAATTATGAAGCGTTTGCCCGCCCGCAGAAGCCGCAGGGCGTTGACGAAAAAGCCGCATATCTCATCGGCTCCGGCCTTGCCGCTCTGGCGGCTGCCTGCTACCTTGTCCGAGACGGTCAGATGGCCGGTGAGCGGATCCATATTCTGGAGAAGGACCCGATCCCCGGCGGCGCGTGCGACGGCTATCAGTATACCGACATCGGCTATGTCATGCGCGGCGGCCGCGAGATGGACAATCATTTCGAATGTATGTGGGATCTGTTCCGCTCCATCCCGTCCATTGAGACGGAGGGGGTGAGCGTGCTGGATGAGTATTACTGGCTCAACAAGGCCGATCCGAACTACTCGCTCTGCCGTGCCACGGAGAAGCAGGGCCAGGATGCCCATACCGACAAGAAGTTCGGCCTGTCCGACAAGGCCGCAATGGAGATCATGAAGCTGTTCTTCACGCCGGATGAGGAGCTCTACAACAAGCGCATCGACGAGATCTTCGACCACGAGGTGCTCGATTCGAACTTCTGGCTCTACTGGCGCACGATGTTCGCCTTTGAAAACTGGCACTCCGCGCTGGAGATGAAGCTGTATCTTAAGCGCTTCATCCATCATGTCGGCGGCCTGCCCGATTTTACGGCTCTGCGCTTCACGCGCTACAATCAGTACGAGTCCATGATCCTGCCGATGGTGCATTATCTGCAGGAGCACGGTGTGGACTTCCAATACAACACGAAGGTCGTCAATGTGGAGTTTGACATCCGGAACGGCCGCAAGGCGGCACGCCGCATCGTTCTGCAGCGCGAGGGCAGGGAGGATGCCATCGACCTGACGGACAACGACCTCGTTTTCATCACGAACGGCGGCTGCGTCGAGAACTCCGCCTACGGCAGCCAGAATGAGCCCGCGGCCTTCAACAAGACCATCCGCGAGGGCGGCGGCTGGGATATGTGGCGCAAGATCGCGGCACAGGATCCGTCGTTCGGCCATCCGGACAAGTTCTGCAGCGATCCGGAGCAGTCGAACTGGATGAGCGCGACCGTTACGACGCTCGACCGCAGGATCGTGCCGTATATCGAGAAGATCTGCAAGCGCGACCCGTTCTCCGGCAAGGTCGTTACGGGCGGCATCGTCACGGCCCGCGATTCCGGCTGGCTTCTCAGCTGGACGATCAATCGCCAGCCGCAGTTCCGCAATCAGCCGAAGGACCAGCTCGTCATCTGGGTCTACGGCCTGTTCTCCGACAAGCCGGGCGACTTCGTTAAGAAGACCATGCGCGAGTGTACCGGCAAGGAGATCTGCATGGAGTGGCTGTATCACCTCGGCGTGCCGGTCGCTGAGATCGCGGATCTCGCAGAGCATAGCGCAAAGACCGTCCCTGTTATGATGCCGTATATCACCGCGTTTTTCATGCCGCGTGAAAAGGGCGACCGCCCGAACGTCGTTCCGGACGGAGCCGTGAACTTCGCCTTCCTCGGTCAGTTTGCCGAGACGGCCCGCGATACGATCTTCACGACGGAGTATTCCATCCGCACCGGTATGGAGGCCGTCTACAGTCTGCTCGACATCGACCGCGGTGTGCCGGAGGTCTGGGGCAGCACCTATGACGTGCGCGACCTCGTGAACGCCAGTGTTGCCCTGCGCGACGGCCGCAAGATCACGGACATGGACCTTGGCGTAGTCGAAAAGCTGGCTCTGAAGGAGCTGCTGAAGAAGGTCCGCGGCACGGATGTTGAGAAGCTGCTCGCCGAGCACGGCGCGATCTGAGCCGGAATACAATATATAATAGTGTTCCCTGCGCCGCCCGGTCGCCCGGGCGGCGCTTTTATGTGAAAAACAAAGAAAATTCGCAAATGCCCCCTGACATTTTTGCGCAAAATGTGGTATGATATCCATAGAATGGCAGAAAACAGGAAGGAGTGAGCGAAATGCTGGAGCCTGGTCAGACCGTACTGTACGGAACGGAGGGGATCTGCACGATCGAGGCGATCGAAACGCTGCGGATCGGGGGAAAGCGCAGCAAATACTACGTTCTGCGCCCGGTGTATCGCACGCGCGCGACGATCTATGTCCCGACGGACAACGAGCTGCTGTGCAGCCGGATGCGGCCCGTTCTGTCCGAGCCGGAGATCGAGAGCCTGCTTCAGTCCGCAGCGGGCGAAAGCATCTCCTGGATCGATGACCCGAACGAGCGCAAGCAGGTGTTTGCCCAGATCCTGTCCGGCGGTGACCGCAGGCGGGTCCTGCACCTGATCCGGATGCTCTATGTCCGCCGCCGCGAGCTGCAGAAAAACGGCAAGCATCTGCGCATTGCCGACGAGCAGACCCTGCGCGACGCGGAAAAGCTCCTGAACGACGAGTTTGCCCATGTTCTGCACATCCCGCAGCAGGACGTCCCGGATTACATCCGCAGCCGGATGGAGCGGGAGGCCTGAGGCGGCGCGACCCACAACGAATCAACAGGAGGAATCATCATGGAAAAAGTCTACACGGAAAAGGCACCTGCGGCCATCGGCCCGTATTCTCAGGCAATGAAGGCAGGCGGCCTGCTGTTCACGTCCGGCCAGATCCCCATTGATCCCGCGACGGGCGCCGTAGCGGGGGAGGACATTACGGCGCAGACCGAGCAGGTCATGCAGAATCTCGGCGCAGTTCTCGAGGCGGCCGGAACGTCGTTCCAACGGACGGTCAAGACGCTCTGCTTCCTGCAGACAATGGACGACTTCGCCGCGTTCAATGAGGTCTATGCCCGCTATTTCACGGAGAAGCCCGCACGCAGCTGCGTCGCCGTGCGCACGCTCCCGAAGGGCGTCCTCGTCGAGGTCGAGGCGATCGCGGAGCTGTAAGGCACGGCTAAGAGAGGGGACAGATCATGTATTGCAGATCATGCGGCTGTAAATTGGAGCCGGAAGCACGTTTCTGCCGCAGCTGTGGGGCACCGGCCCCGGAGCCGCTGCGGTCCAGCCGGTCGTGCAGATTCTGACACCAGAACAGCCGACCGAACAGACGGCACGGAAACCTTCCGGCGGATGGGGAAAATTCTTCTTCGGTCTTCTTGCCGGTGTGTTGTGCTGTGCGATCGCAGCCAGCGTATTTGCGCTGTGCCGGAAGGGCGGCGCGGAGACCAAATTGGAGGGCAGCGGCTTCGACTCTCCGGAGGCGGCTATGCAGGCCTATCTCGACGGGCTGCTCAACGGAGATGCAGAGAAAGCGATCTCCAGCTTTGCCATTGAGACCTTTACTGCGCATTTCGATTGGAAGACCTATGCCGAGCGACGCAGTATGTATCTGCCGAATTCCTACAGCCCGGACTGGTTCGGTGCGGAGCAGGTGAATCTCGCCGTTCGTTTCCGCGATGCAGCGGGAGCACTTTATACGCAGTATCGCCTGATCGCTTTGGCGGACACCCCCTATGACATGCAGGATGGAATTGACGCTGTACACTTCGATTCAGCGAATGATCTGGAAAACTTCACCCGCGAGTTTGCGGACGATGACATCCGGTCAAACATGCACGTCGAGGAAATCGTGTGCGCCGAGGAGTATCCGGATGCGGATTTCCAGGAACGTTACGCGAGCGAGGCAAATACCAAAAACCGCGAGGGACTTCGGAAAGAGTGCGGCGCGGATGAGCTGTGCACGGTGTTTGCGTCCGTAAGCTTCGACGGGGAACAGTATTGGTTCGCCATGGAGACGGCCTGCTATGACGGCGTCTGGTATAACCTCTCTCTGAACGGAAATGGCGGTGCACTGCTTGGGCTTCCGGCATACGGTATCGGCATCGTCGAGTAGATCAACAGAAATCGGGGCGGCTGCAGGTCTCTGCGGCCGCCTGTTTCGGCCTCTTGCAGGGAAATCCTGAAAATCTCCGTTTTTCACAAAATAATCTGAAAAAAATTATGAAAAAAACCGAAAAAAGGCTTGACATTCACGGCTGCGTGGATTACTATATAGGGGCGCGCGTTGAGGGATGCTCTGCGCACGCACTGCGATGATGCGGGAGATTGCGCCGATGGCGGTAACTTCCGCGGAGTATGTCCGGTCATCGGGCGGCTGAGGCACTTTGTGTGCGTGGCGTATATCGCCGCACATGAGGCACGGCCGGCGAACGTCGGCCTTTTTTCATGGCTGCGGAGTGATACGCACGGTTAAGCGTACAGCAAAAGCGCTTCGACCGTACCCAGCAAACCAGAGAACTGAGTACGTTTCAAGGAGGAAACAACAACATGGCAAACGAAATGATCAGAATTCGCCTGAAGGCCTATGATCATCAGCTCATCGACTCCACTGCGGAGAAGATCGTCGAGTCGGCTAAGCGCAACGGCGCGACCGTCTCCGGCCCGATCCCCCTTCCCACGAAGAAGGAAGTCGTCACCATCCTTCGCGCTGTTCACAAGTATAAGGATTCCCGTGAGCAGTTCGAGCGCAGAACCCATAAGAGACTGATCGATATCCTCAATCCGAATGCGAAGTGCATCGAAGCTCTGCAGGGCCTCGACCTTCCGGCCGGCGTTGAGATTGAGATAAAGCTGTAATCCCGCTCCGGGATACAGCGAGCCCCGACCGCCCGAGGCGGTCCCGGGTCATGTTGGCAGACCAATGGCTGCCCAATGGTCAAGTCTTCCAACCAATAACCTAAAAAGGAGTAAACAACATGCAGAAAGCAATCATCGGCAAGAAAGTGGGCATGACCCAGATCTTCGATGAGAACGGCCATGTGATCCCTGTTACGGTCATCGAAGCAGGCCCGTGCGTCGTCGCTCAGAAGAAGACGATCGAGAATGACGGCTATGTTTCCGTGCAGCTGGCTTACGGCGAGGTCGCCGAGAAGAAGCTCAGCAAGCCGGAGCTGGGTCATCTCAAGAAGGCTGGCATCTCTGCCAGAAAGCACCTGAAGGAATTCAAGCTTGACAATGCTGCTGAGCTCGAGGTCGGCGCCGAGATCAAGGTCGACACCTTTGCTGCTGGCGATCACGTCGACGTGACCGGCATCTCCAAGGGCCACGGCTATCAGGGCGTCATCAAGAGATGGAACGCACAGCGCACCCCGACGACCCACGGCGGCGGCCCGGTCCACCGTCATGCAGGTTCCATGGGCTCCTCCTCCGATCCTTCCCGTATCTTCAAGGGTAAGATCGGCGCAGGCCAGATGGGCGTTGAGCAGGTCACCGTGCAGAACCTCGACGTCGTCAAGGTCGACGCGGACCTGAACATGCTCGTCATCCGCGGCGCGATCCCCGGCCCGAAGGGCGGCCTTGTGTACGTCAAGAGCACTGTCAAGAAGATCAAGGAGACGCACGGCGAGGCTGGCGTCAGCAAGAACCCGCAGAAGGCTTCCGCTCGTAACCCGCAGAAGGCTTCCGCGAGAGGCTAAGGAAAGGAGCTAAATCACCATGCTTAAGACCAATGTTTACGACATGAACGGCAAGCAGGTCGGCGAGGTTGAGCTTTCCGAGGCCGTGTTCGGCATCGAGCCCAACGAGTCCGTCGTCCACGACGTCATCAAGAATCATCTGGCCAACTGCCGTCAGGGCACGCAGTCCGCACTGACCCGCGCCGAGGTCTCCGGCGGCGGCAAGAAGCCCTGGAAGCAGAAGGGCACCGGCCACGCCCGTCAGGGCAGCACCCGCGCCCCGCAGTGGACGCACGGCGGCATCGTCTTTGCCCCGAAGCCCCGCGATTACAGCTACACGCTCAACAAGAAGGTCCGCCGTCTGGCTCTGAAGTCCGTTCTGAGCGCCAAGGCTCAGTCCGCTGACATCGTCGTCATCGACGAGATCAAGATGGACGAGATCAAGACCAAGAAGTTCGCCGGTTTCCTGAGCGCAGTCAACGCCGACTGCAAGGCTCTGGTCGTGACCGCGGAGGCCAACGAGAACGTCGTCCTCTCCGCCCGCAACCTGCCCGGCGTCCAGACCACCTTTGCCAACCTCGTCAATGTGTACGACGTCCTCAATGCGAAGAAGCTCGTGCTCGACAAGGCTGCGCTTGCGAAGATTGAGGAGGTGTTCGCATGAAGACCGCATACGATATCATCATTCGCCCGGTCATCACCGAGCAGTCCATGGAAGCCACTGAACTGAAGAAGTACGTCTTCCTGGTCGCCGAGAGCGCCAACAAGACCGAGATCAAGAAGGCTGTTTCCGAGATCTTCGGCGTGAAGGTCGAGAAGGTCACCACCATCCGCATGGATGGCAAGCTGAAGCGCCAGGGCAGATATCCTGCCGGCCGCACCGCCAGCTACAAGAAGGCTGTCGTCAAGCTGACCGCCGATTCCAAGACCATCGAGTTCTTCGAGGGTATGGTCTAATCCATCTCATAAAGGAGTGTAACGCAAAATGGCGATTAAAACGTATAAGCCTTATACCCCGGCCCGCCGCGGCATGACCGTGTCCGCTTTCGACGGCGTCGATAAGAAGGCAAAGCCCGAGCGTAGCCTGCTTGAGACCCTGAAGAAGAATTCCGGTCGCAACAGCTACGGCAGAATCACCGTCCGCCATCGCGGCGGCGGCAACAAGCGCAAGTACCGCGTGATCGACTTCCGTCGCGATAAGCTGGATATGCCCGCTGTCGTGCAGCGCCTGGAGTACGATCCGAACCGCAGCGCGTTCATCGCGCTGGTCAAGTACGAGGACGGCGAGCTGCGCTATGTGCTCGCACCGGTCGGCCTGAAGGCCGGCGACACCATCCTCGCCTCCGCCGCTGCGGATATCAAGCCGGGCAACTGCCTGCCGCTTGCCAACATCCCCGTCGGCACCATCATCCACAACATCGAGCTGCAGCCCGGCTACGGCGCTCAGCTTGTCCGCTCCGCCGGCGTCGCTGCACAGCTGCTGGCGAAGGAAGGCGAGCTCGCTCAGGTTCGCCTGCCCTCCGGTGAGGTCCGCTACGTCCGCATGAACTGCACGGCGTGCATCGGCCAGGTCGGCAACATCGACCACGGCAACGTGCACATCGGCAAGGCCGGCCGCAAGCGTCACATGGGCATCCGCCCGACCGTCCGCGGCTCCGTCATGAACCCGAACGATCACCCGCACGGCGGCGGCGAAGGCCGCGCACCTGTTGGCCGTCCCGGCCCCGTCACTCCGTGGGGCAAGCCTGCTATGGGCCTGAAGACCCGCAAGGCGAAGAACCCGACCAACAAGTTCATCATCAAGCGCCGCAACGGTAAGTAAGGAGGAAATGAAACATGAGCAGAAGTATTAAGAAAGGCCCGTTTGTTGCTCCTGAACTCTACAAGCGCGTGGAAGAGCTTAACAAAACCGGTGAGAAGAAAGTTCTGAAGACCTGGTCGAGATCCTCTACCATCTTCCCCTCCTTCGTCGGTCATACGATTGCTGTCCATGACGGCCGCAAGCACGTTCCCGTCTATGTGACAGAAGACATGGTTGGTCATAAGCTGGGCGAGTTCGTTCCCACGAGAACGTTCCGCGGTCATTCCGGCTCCAAGACCTCCAATTCTAAGTAAGGAGGAGAAAACATGGAAGCGAAAGCTCATCTGAAATACCTGCGTATTTCCCCGCGCAAGGTCTCGATCCTGTGCGACATCATCCGCGGCAAGGATGCCAAGACTGCCTGCGTCTATCTGATGCAGACGCCCAAGGCTGCTTCCGAGCCGATGCTCAAGCTCCTCAAGAGTGCGATCGCCAATGCTGAGAATAACAACGGCATGGACGTCGACAAGCTGGTCGTTACCACTGCTGTCGCGAACCCCGGCCCGATCCTCAAGCGCGGCAGAGCCACTGCCAGAGGCAGATACAGCCGCATTCTCAAGAGAACCACGCATATCACCATCGGTGTGAGCGAGAAGGCTTAAGGAGGTTACTATGGGACAGAAAGTTAATCCCCACGGATTGCGCGTTGGCGTGATCAAGGACTGGGACTCTCGTTGGTATGCCCGTAACGACAAGGTCGGCGACCTTCTCGTTGAGGACTACAACATCCGTAAGGATCTCAAGAAGAGACTCTATTCCGCCGGTATTGCGAAGATCGAGATCGAGCGCAGCAATGCCCGCGTTAAGATCAACCTGCACTGCTCCCGTCCGGGCGTCGTTATCGGCAAGGGCGGCCAGGAGATCGAAAAGCTCCGTCTGGAGCTCGAGCAGAAGCTCGGCAAGGCCGTTTCTCTGAACATCGTCGAGATCCGCAGCCCGGACCTCAACGCCCAGCTCGTGGCTGAGAACATCGCCGCGCAGCTCGAGAAGCGCATTTCCTTCCGCCGCGCCATGAAGCAGGCGATGCAGCGTGCGACCCGTCTGGGCGCAAAGGGCATCAAGTGCGCCTGCGGCGGCCGTCTGGGCGGCGCCGAGATCGCCCGCAGCGAGTCCTATCATGAGGGCACCATCCCCCTGCAGACTCTGCGCGCTGACATCGACTACGGCTTCGCTGAGGCCAACACCACTTACGGCAAGATCGGCTGCAAGGTCTGGATCTACAAGGGCGAAGTCCTGAACTCCACGCTCCGTCAGACCGCTCCCGAGGCCCCGCGCCGTGAGCGCCGCAACAATGACCGTCGCCGCGATGATCGCCGTGGCGGTGACCGCCGCGGTTCCGGCAGACCCTATGGGGATCGCCGCCGCGATGATCGCAGGGAAGGAGGCAACCGCTGATGTTAATGCCCAAGAGAACAAAGTTCCGCAAGGTTCAGCGCGGCCGTATGAAGGGCGCTGCCTCCCGCGGCAATAAGGTTTCCTACGGTGAGTTCGGCATCCAGGCCATGGAGCCCGGCTGGATCACCGGCAACCAGATCGAGGCGGCCCGTATCGCCATGACCCGTTACACCAAGCGTAGCGGCCAGGTCTGGATCAAGATTTTCCCCGACAAGCCTGTTTCCAAGAAGGCGCTCGGCGTCCGTATGGGCTCCGGTAAGGGCGCTCCGGAATACTGGGTTGCAGTCGTCAAGGCGCAGAAGGTCATGTTCGAGATCGGCGGCGTGTCCGAGGAAGATGCCCGCGAGGCTCTCCGTCTGGCACAGCACAAGCTGCCCATCAAGACCAAGATCATCGCCCGTGAAGATGCAGTATCTGAGAATGGTGGTGAATAATGATGAAGGCAAAAGAACTGAGAGCGATGTCCGTCGCTGATCTGGAGGCGAAGGCTGCCGATCTGAAGAAGGATCTGTTCTTCCTGCGGATGCAGCACGCGACCAACCAGCTCGATAACCCCGTCAAAATCGCTGCTGTCAAGAAAGACATTGCCCGCATCAAGACTATTATTCGTGAGAAAGAGACCGCAATCTGAGGAGGTAAGCAATTATGAGTGAAACTACAAGAGCTTTCCGCAAAACCAGAGTTGGTCAGGTCGTCTCCGATAAGATGGACAAGACCATCGTGGTTGCAATTGAGGACAGCGTACAGCACAAGCTGTATAAGAAGATCGTGAAGAGAACCTACAAGCTGAAGGCGCACGACGAGAACAACGAGTGCGGCGTCGGCGATACCGTGAAGGTGATGGAGTGCCGCCCCCTGTCCAAGGACAAGAGATGGCGTCTCGTTGAAATCATCAAGAAGGCTGAGTAAGGAGGTCGACAACTTATGATCCAGCAGGAATCTTATCTGAAGGTTGCCGACAACACCGGCGCAAAGGAGATCAAGTGCATCCGTGTGCTTGGCGGCTCCAAGCGTAAGTTCGGCAACATCGGCGACGTCATCGTCGCTTCCGTCCGTAAGGCTACCCCGGGCGGCACCGTGAAGAAGGGCGAAGTCGTTCGCGCTGTCATCGTGCGTACCTGCAAGGGCGTTCGCCGCGCCGACGGCACCTATGTCCGTTTCGACGAGAACGCTGCCGTCCTGATCAAGGACGACAAGAATCCCCGCGGCACCCGTATTTTTGGGCCGGTCGCCAGAGAGCTTCGTGACAAGGAATACATGAAGATCCTCTCCCTGGCCCCGGAAGTCATTTAATGGGGGGACCAGTCAATGAACATTAAGAAGAACGATACCGTCATTGTCCTTTCCGGCAAGTCCAAGGGCAAGAAGGGCAAGGTGCTCACCGCCATGCCCAAGGAGAACAAGCTGCTCGTCGAGGGCGTCAACGTGGCTACCTGCCATGTCAAGGCCCGCAAGCAGAACGAGACCAGCGGCATCATCAAGCGTGAGATCCCCATTCGTGCGGATAAGGTCCAGCTCTACTGCAGCACCTGCAAGAAGGGCGTTCGCGTCGGCTTCAAGCTCGACGGCGACAAGAAGGTCCGCGTCTGCAAGAAGTGCGGCAAGGAAATCTGAGGAGGAGGGACGAGATTATGGCTAGACTGAAAGTGAAGTATACCGAAGAAATCGCTCCCGCTCTCATGAAGAAGTTCCAGTATAAGAGCGTCATGCAGATCCCCCAGATCGCGAAGGTCATTGTGAACGTCGGCTGCGGCGAGAGCAAGAACAACGCGAAGGAGATCGAGGCTATCTGCAAGGATATCGCCACCATCACCGGCCAGAAGCCCATTACGACGAAGGCTCGCAAGTCCGTCGCAAACTTCAAGGTCCGTGAGGGCGAGACCGTCGGCGTGAAGGTCACGCTGCGCGGCGACAAGATGTGGGAATTCCTCGACCGCCTGTTCAATGTGGCTCTGCCCCGTGTCCGCGACTTCCGCGGCATCAACCCCAATGCTTTCGACGGCCGCGGCAACTATGCCATGGGCCTGAAGGAGCAGCTTATCTTCCCCGAAATCGAGTATGACAAGGTCGACAAGATCCGCGGCATGGACATCTGCATCTGCACCACCGCGACGACCGACGAGGAAGCCAAGGAACTGCTGACCATGGTCGGCGCTCCGTTCCACGCTTAATTGGGAGGAAGAACACAATGGCTAGAAAAGCAATGATCCTGAAGCAGCAGGCTGGAAACAAGTTCTCCACCCGCCGCTACAACCGCTGCAAGATCTGCGGCAGACCCCATGCCTACCTCCGCGACTACGGCGTTTGCCGTATCTGCTTCCGCGAGCTCGCCTACAAGGGCGAGATCCCCGGCGTCAAGAAGGCAAGCTGGTAACTTTTCATTCCCGCGCGTGTGCGCGAATACGCATCTTTGCGTGATTCAAATGGAAAACAGGCATCAGAAGTCAGGGGAACATGGAGCCGCTTGCGGCTCACATTCCTCTGATACTCTGACGTCTTAACGGGTTCAGCCCGTAACTTCTAAAGGAGGTCAATCACATGCAAATCACCGATCCCGTAGCAGATATGCTCACCCGAATCCGGAATGCGAACTCTGCAAAGCACGAAACTGTGGATGTCCCCGCTTCCAACCTCAAGAAGGACATTGCCAAGATCCTGCTCGACGAGGGCTATATCAAGGCATACTCCGTTGAGGAGGACGGCAAGCAGGGCGTGATCCACATCACCCTGAAGTACCTGGGCAACAAGGAGAAGGTCATTTCCGGTCTTCGCCGCGTCTCCAAGCCGGGCCTGCGTATCTACGCCGGCGCTGCGGAGCTGCCGAAGGTTCTCAAGGGCCTTGGCATCGCCATCATTTCCACTTCCAAGGGCGTCATGACCGATAAGGCTGCTCGCGCAGCACATATCGGCGGCGAAGTCCTTGCGTTCGTCTGGTAAGGAGGTAACATTATGTCCAGAATCGGCAAAATGCCTATCACTGTACCGGCAGGCGTTGAAGTGACCATCGCGGACGGCAATCTCGTCACCGTCAAGGGCCCGAAGGGTACTCTGACCAGCAAATTCCATCATGATATGATCATCAAGCAGGAGGGCGCTGTTCTGACCGTCTCCCGCCCGGATGAGGAGCACGAGCACAAGAGCCTGCATGGCCTGACCCGCACGCTGCTGCACAACATGATCGTCGGCGTCGAGAAGGGTTACACGAAGGAGCTTGAGGTCAATGGTGTCGGCTACCGTGCACAGAAGCAGGGCAAGCAGCTCATCATGAACCTTGGCTACTCCCATCCTGTTGTTGTCGATGAGATCGACGGCATCACCATCGACGTTCCTGCCCAGAACAAGATCGTCATCAGCGGCATCGACAAGCAGAAGGTCGGCCAGTTCGCTGCTGAGGTCCGCGGCAAGAGACCGCCTGAGCCTTACAAGGGCAAGGGCATCAAGTATACGACCGAGGTTCTTCGCCATAAGGAAGGCAAGACCGGCGGTAAGAAATAACAGGAGGTGTGCGTAAATGATTAAGAAGACCGATAAGAAGGCCATGCGCCTGAAGCGCCATGTTCGCGTTCGCGGCAAGATCTCCGGCACACCGTGCAGACCCCGCCTGAATGTTTTCAGAAGCAACGCCAACATCTATGCGCAGATCATTGATGATGTCAATGGAGCCACTCTGGTTTCCGCTTCTACCGTGGAGAAGGAGTTTGAGGGTGCGACCGGCAACTGCGAAGCTGCCAAGAAGGTCGGCCTGCTCCTCGCCGAGCGTGCGAAGGCCAAGGAGATCGAGGAAGTCGTTTTTGACCGCGGCGGCTATGTCTACCACGGTCGTGTAGCGGCACTCGCCGAAGGCGCGCGCGAGGGCGGCCTCAAATTCTAAGAGGAGGAACGAGAAATGGCTTATAACAGAGCGTCCGAAAAGGACAATGCTCCCGAGATGATTGAGCGCGTCGTCTACCTGAACCGTGTTTCCAAGACGGTCAAGGGCGGCCGCGTTATGAAGTTCTCCGCTCTCGTCGTCGTCGGCGACGGCAAGGGCACCGTGGGCTATGGCCTGGGCAAGGCAGCCGAGGTTTCCGAGGCGATCCTGAAGGGCATTGCCAACGCGAAGAAGAACCTGCAGAAGGTCGTTCTCGCGGAGACCACGATCCCCCACGAAGTCATCGGCATCTTTGGCGCCGGTAAGGTCCTGCTGAAGCCGGCTCCTGTCGGTACCGGCGTTCTGGCCGGCGGCGCTGTCCGTGCTGTCATGGAAGCTGCCGGTATCAGCAACATTCGCGCCAAGTGCCTGCGCTCCAACAACCCGCAGAACGTTGTCAAGGCAACGATGCAGGGCCTGCTGAGCCTGCGTGGACCGGAAGAGGTCGCTCGCATCCGCGGCAAGAGCGTCGAAGAAATCGTTGGTTAAGGAGGATACGGACATGGCACAGTTAAAGATCAAGCTGGTCAAGAGCATCAGCGGTCGTATCCAGAAGCACATTGCGACGGCTGAGTCCCTCGGCCTGCGCAAGATCGGCCAGGAGACCATCCAGCCCGATAACGAACAGACCCGCGGCAAGATTGCCAAGATCGGCTATCTTCTCGAGGTCACCGAAGTAGAATAAGGAGGAGACAAGAATGGAGTTACATGAACTTGCTCCCATCGCGGGTTCTACCCAGGTTGGCAAGCGCAAGGGTCGCGGCACCGGCACCGGCAACGGCAAGACGGCTGGTCGCGGTCACAAGGGTCAGAAGGCCCGTTCCGGCGGTAAGATCCGTGTCGGCTTCGAAGGCGGCCAGATGCCTCTGGCAAGACGCATCCCGAAGCGTGGTTTCAATAACATCTTTGCAAAGCCGCTGACGGCCGTGAACCTCGGCCAGCTCAACGTCTTTGAGGACGGTGCAGTGGTCGACGCCGCTGCCCTGACGGAGAAGGGCATCATCCGTGACTGCAAGTACGGCCTGAAGGTCCTCTCCAATGGCAATCTCACTAAGAAGCTCACTGTGAAAGCAGCAGCGTTTTCCGGATCTGCCAAAACGAAAATCGAAGAGGCAGGTGGAAAGGCTGAGGTGGTGTAAGTGCTTACTACCATCCGCAATGCCTGGAAGATCCCTGAGCTGCGCAGAAAGCTCCTCTTCACGCTCGTGATCATCCTTCTGTACCGCATCGGCAACGTCATTCCCGTTCCCGGTGTCAACGTGCAGCAGATGTCCCTGATGTTCAGCCAGCAGCTGAGCAACACCATCTTCGGCCTGTTCGATATGATGTCCGGCTCTGCCTTCTCGCAGGCCACCATCTTCGCACTGTCGATTCAGCCGTATATCAACGCGTCCATCATCATTCAGCTTCTTACCATCGCCATTCCTGCTCTCGAGCGTCTGAGCAAAGAGGGCGGCGAAGAGGGTAAGAAGAAGCTTACGAAGATCACGCGCTACACGACGGTTGGTCTGGGCGTCCTGATGGGCTTTGCCTATTACGTCATGCTCAGCAACTACAACAGCCAGTACAGCAACATGCTCCTCACGAGCACCGGCTTCCTGACTGCTCTCGTCATCATCCTGACCTTCACGGCCGGCTCCACGCTGGTCATGTGGCTGGGTGATCAGATCTCCGAGCACGGCATCGGCAACGGCATCTCTATGATCCTGTTCGCCAACATCATCGCGCGCATCCCGTCCGGCATCATCACGCCGATCTTCAACAACCTGAAGTCCAACTTCGGCGGCTTCTGGTACTGGGCTCTGCTGCTGATCGTCGCCATGCTCGCGATCATCGTCTTCATCGTTTTCGTTTCCCAGGCTGAGCGCCGCATCCCGGTCCAGTACGCCAAGCGCGTTGTCGGCCGTAAGGTCTATGGTGGCCAGAACACGCACCTGCCCATCAAGGTCAACATGTCCGGCGTTATGCCTATCATCTTCGCACAGTCCATCGCGAGCCTGCCCGCCACGATCTGCGCATTCGGCGGCTGGACGAGCAACTGGGCTTACAAGCATATGTTCACGAGCACCAGTGTGATCTATACGGTCATCTATCTGATCCTGATCGTGGGCTTCAGCTACTTCTATGCGACCATTCAGTACAACCCTGTTGAGGTGGCCAACAACCTGAAGAAGAACGGCGGCTTCATTCCCGGCTTCCGTCCGGGCCGTCCGACCGCTGACTTCATCCGCAAGGTCATCAACAAGGTTACCCTCTTCGGCGCGATCTATCTCGGCATCATCGCGGTCCTGCCGGTTCTTCTCGGCACGATCATGAGCAACACGAGATTCTCCTTTGGCGGCACGTCCATCATCATCGTGGTCAGCGTTGCTCTGGAGACCGTCGCAGCCATCGAGGCACAGATGCTGATGCGCAACTACTCCGGCTTCCTCGAGAAATAACAGGAGGCTGGACATGAGACTGATCCTGCTGGGAGCTCCCGGCGCGGGGAAGGGCACGCAGGCAGAGATCCTGTCCAAGCGGCTCGGGATCCCGACCATTTCCACCGGGAACATCCTCCGAGAAGCAATCCGGAATCGCACGGAGACCGGTCTCAAAGCGAAGGCATTCATGGACCAGGGCAAGCTGGTTCCGGACGAGGTCATCATCGGCATCGTCCGGGACCGCCTGGCCGAGCCGGATTGTGCAAACGGGTATATCCTCGACGGTATGCCCCGCACGATCCCGCAGGCCGAGGCCCTTGTGAATGCCGGCATTGAGATCGACTGTGTGATCTCCATTGAAATTGACGACGCTGTGATCGAGCAGCGGATGACCGGCCGCCGCGTCTGCGGCAGCTGCGGCTCCAGCTACCATGTCACGGCGAATCCGCCCAAAATTGAGGGCATCTGTAATGCGTGCGGCTCCGAGCTGGTCACGCGGCCGGATGACGTGCCGGAAACGGTGCGCAGCCGTCTGGCCGTTTACCACAAGGAGACCGAGGCGCTCAAGGGCTTCTATGAAAAGATCGGCAAGCTCCGGCTTATCGAGGGAAATCAGCCCATCGAGGATGCTACTCGTGATATTCTGGCGGCATTGGGTGTATCAAAATGATCCCTATTAAAAATGAACGTGAGATCGCAGTGATGCGCAGGGCCTGTAAAATTACCGCGGCAGCCCGTGCTCTGGCAGGGGAAATGGTAAGACCCGGCGTGACCACAAAGGCGATCGACAAAGCTGTCCACGATTTCATCGTGTCACAAGGTGCAACACCGTCCTTCTTGCACTACTCTGGCTTCCCCGCGAGCGTCTGTATTTCCGTGAACAATACCGTCATTCACGGCATTCCGGACGGCCGCGTGCTGCAGGAGGGTGACATTGTCTCCGTCGATGTCGGAGCCAAATGGCAGGGATTCCATGGGGACTGCGCCGCAACCTATGCCTGCGGGAAAATCTCTCCCGAAGCGCAGAGGCTTATTGATGTCACGAAGCAGAGCTTTTTCGAGGGCGTGAAATTCGCGCGCCAGGGATGCCGGATCTCGGATATCGGGCATGCCGTGCAGACCTATGCCGAATCGTTCGGCTGCGGAGTCGTCCGTGACTTCGTCGGCCACGGTGTCGGTGAGCATCTGCACGAGGAGCCTGAGGTCCCGAACTATGGCAAGCCCGGCAGAGGCCCCAGACTGATCCGCGGTATGGTGATCGCCATCGAGCCGATGATCAACGCCGGTACCTTTGAGGTGCGGGTGCTGAAGGACGGCTGGACGACCGTCACCGCCGACGGAAGCCTGTCGGCCCACTACGAAAATACTGTGCTCATTACCGACGGCGAGCCGGAAATTCTCACCGTCGCCGAGGGACTCTAAGCATGGAACTATCCAAATCGGATGTGGTGCTCTCCCTTGCCGGTCGTGATCAGGGAATGCTGTTCTTTGTGGTTGACACAGACGGTGTGTACGTTTCCCTGGTCAACGGGAAGGAGAGAAAGCTGGAAAACCCCAAGCGGAAGAAGGCCAAACATGTCCGCAAAGTCCTTCGGCCAGATTCGACCGTCGCAGCGAAGCTCATCGCAGGCGACAAACTGCTCAACAGCGAATTACGAAGGGAACTGGCCGTACTCGGCCGGGAATTCAACGTTTCAACCAAGGAGGGTTCAGAAACTTGGCAAAAGACGACGTAATCGAACTTGAGGGCATCGTGACTGATGCACTGCCGAATGCAATGTTCAAAGTCAATATTGGCGGCGGGCATACGATTCTGGCACACATTTCCGGCAAGCTCAGAATGAACTATATCAAGATCTTGCCCGGTGACAAGGTAACTGTTCAGATGTCTCCGTATGATCTGACTCAGGGTCGGATCACCTGGAGAAGCAAGTAAACAAGAGACATTGTTCTCATATGGAGGTTAAACAGTATGAAGGTTAGACCGTCCGTGAAGCCCATGTGCGAAAAATGTAAGATTATCAAGCGCAAGGGTCGCGTCATGGTAATTTGCGAAAATCCCAAGCATAAGCAGAGACAAGGTTAATAGGAGGTGCTCGAGAGTATATGGCACGTATTGCTGGTATTGACCTGCCCCGCGAAAAGAGAGTCGAGATCGCTCTGACTTATATTTTCGGTATTGGCAGAAAAAGCGCGAACGACATTCTGAAGCTGGCCAATGTGAACCCTGACACCCGTGTGAAGGATCTCACCGAGGATCAGGAGGCTGCGCTGCGTGATGTCATCGATAAGAACTACACCATCGAGGGCGACCTCCGCCGTGAAGTTGCTCTGAACATCAAGCGCCTGACGGAAATTGGCTGCTACCGCGGCATGCGCCACAGAAGAGGCCTGCCGGTCAGAGGTCAGCGCACCAAGACCAACGCGCGCACCCGCAAGGGCCCGAAGAAGACCATTGCAAATAAGAAGAAGTAAGGAGGGAACTGAATAATGGCTAAGGCTACTGCAAAGAAAGTTGTCAAGCGCCGCCGCGAGCGCAAAAATGTTGAGAAGGGCGCCGTTCATATTCGTTCCTCCTTCAACAACACCATGGTGACCATCACCGATCTGCAGGGCAACGCCCTTTCCTGGGCCTCCTCCGGCGGACTCGGCTTCCGTGGCTCCCGTAAGTCCACGCCCTATGCCGCACAGATGTGCGCCGAGACTGCCGCCAAGGCAGCCATGGAGCATGGCCTGAAGACCGTCGAGGTCTACGTCAAGGGCCCGGGCCAAGGTCGTGAGGCTGCCATCCGCGCACTGCAGTCCGCGGGTCTGGAAGTTGTCATGATCAAGGACGTCACCCCCATTCCCCACAATGGCTGCCGTCCGCCCAAGAGACGTCGCGTCTAATTCGTTAAGGAGGAAATCATAGAATGGCGAAAAATACTCAGCCCGTTCTGAAGCGTTGCAGAACGCTTGGCGTTTCTCCTGCCGTCATGGGTTATTCCAAGACTTCCAATAAGAATCCCGGCGGTCAGAGAAGAGCTAAGAAGTCCGAATATGCTCTGCAGCTCACCGAGAAGCAGAAGGTCAAGTTTGTTTACGGCATCCTGGAGAAGCAGTTCCGGATGTATTATGAGAAGGCTGCCCGCGCTGAGGGCAACACCGGTGAGGTCCTTCTGAGCCTTATCGAGCGCCGTCTCGACAACGTGATCTATCGCCTTGGCTTTGCCGCGACCCGCCGCGAGGCCCGTCAGCTCGTGAACCATGGCCACTACACCGTCAACGGCAAGCGCGTCAACATCCCGTCCTATCTTGTGAAGACGGGCGACGTCATCGCTGTCAGCGAGAAGAGCTGCTCCAACAACCGCTTCAAGAAGCTGAAGGAAGACGACGCTTTCGTCGCCGCTCCGAAGTGGCTTGACCGCGACAAGAACACGCTGTCCGGCAAGGTCCTTGCGCTTCCGGCCAGAGATGATATCGACTTCGAAATCGCCGAGCATCTCATCGTCGAGCTGTACTCCAAGTAACGCTGCACCCTCGTTTATTGGTAAGCTGGATTACGCCGCAAAACCTGTGTTTTGCAGATTCATAAGGAGGGTATCTGTTATATGGTAGAAATTGACAAGCCGCGTATTGAGTGCATCGACTCTCCGGAAGATCCCGCCCATGGCATTTTTATCGTGGAACCGCTTGAGCGGGGCTACGGTACGACTCTGGGCAACTCACTGAGAAGGATTCTGCTTTCCTCTCTGCCTGGTACCGCTGCGACCTCCATCAAGATCGCGGGCGTCCAGCATGAGTTTTCCACTATCCCCGGTGTGAAGGAGGATGTCACTGAGATCGTCCTGAACATCAAGCGCATCATCTTTAAGATGAACTGTGACGGCGTGAAGACGGTTTATATTGATGCCTCCGGCGAGTGCGAAGTCACGGCCGGCGACATCAAGACCGACGACGATGTGGAGATCCTGAATAAGGACCTGCACATCTGCTCGCTCGGACCCGATGCCATGCTGAACATGGAGATCACCATGAGCCGCGGCCGCGGCTATGTTCCGGCAGATCGGAACAAGACGCCGCAGACGCCCATTGGTGTGATCCCTGTCGACTCGCTGTATTCCCCGGTGTATAAGGCCAATTATACGGTCGAGAATACGCGTGTCGGCAACATGACCGATTTCGACAAGCTGACGCTGGAGGTCTGGACGGATTCCACTACGACGGCCAAGGACGCCGTGTCCATCGCCGCCAAGATCCTGACGGAGCATCTGGCCCTGTTCACCGATCTCTCCGAGACGGTCGCCAGCCAGTCGATCGTTCGTGAAAAGGATGTTTCCACCGAGCCGACCGCTCTGAAGCTCACCATTGAAGAGCTCGATCTGTCCGTCCGCAGCTTCAACTGCCTGAAGCGCGCCAACATCAATACCGTCCGCGATCTGATCTCCAGAACGCCGGAAGAGATGATGAAGGTCCGCAACATGGGCAAGAAGTCGCTCGACGAGGTGCAGAACAAGCTGGCCATGATGGGCCTGTCGCTCGCGACGGAGGAAACGCCTACCACAAATAGCTAAGGAATCGGCCCGACCGATCCGCTGTCTTTACCTTTTAAAAGGAGGAAATACGAATGTTTGGAACCCGTAAGCTCGGCAGAACGAGCGATCAGCGCAAGGCGATGCTCCGCCAGCTGACCACCGATCTGCTGGAGAACGGCAAGCTCGAGACGACCTTCTGCCGTGCGAAGGAAGTCCAGCCGGTCGCGGAGAAGATGATCACCCTTGGTAAGAAGGGCGACCTCGCCGCCTACCGTCAGGCTCTGGCCTTCATCACGAAGGAAGATGTCGCGCACAAGGTCTTCAAGGAACTCGCTCCGAAGTATGCCGACCGCAATGGCGGCTACACGAGAGTGACCCGCATCGGTGTTCGCCGCGGCGACGCTGCCGAGATGGCCATTATCGAGCTGGTGTAAGAGAATACCGGTCTACCGCTGCAGAATGCAAGACATCCTGCAGCGGTTTTTCTATGTCCGCGTTTCGGCGATTAACGCTACGTCGTTGTGCACAGTTTTTCACAAGACACATTGTATAAACTGCTGATTTTGGTGAAAACCTGAAAAAAATTGGTATTCCGAACATAAATTTTTGATAATTATGGTTGATTATTTTCATTCCATGGCGTATACTTAGGACAGCCGGGCACGCCCGAGCAATGACAGGAGGTACCACGATGTACAACCGTACTTATAATTTCTCCGCCGGTCCCGCGACCATGCCTGTTCCGGTGTTGGAAGAGATCCGCGACGAGCTGCTGAACTACCGCGGCGCCGGTATGGGCGTTATGGAGATGTCGCACCGTTCGAAGGTTTTCCAGACCATCATCGACGAGGCTGAGCAGGATCTGCGTGATCTGATGGGGATCCCCGATAACTATAAGGTTCTCTTCATTCAGGGCGGCGCAACGCTGCAGTTTGCCATGATCCCAATGAATCTGATGAAGAATGGCAAGGCGATCTATATCGAAACCGGCGCATGGTCCAAGAAGGCCATTGCCGAGGCGAAGAAATACGGCGAGGTCAATGTCGCCGCTTCCTCCAAGGATCGCAACTATGCTTACATTCCCGACTGCTCCGATCTGCCGGTCGAAGAGGATACGGACTATGTCTATATCTGCGAGAATGAGACCATCCATGGCACGACGTGGCAGAAGCTGCCGGATACGAAGGGCAAGCCCCTAGTCTCCGACCAGTCCTCCATGTTCCTTTCCAAGCCGTGCAACGTCTCGGATTACGGCATGATCTATGCCGGTGTGCAGAAAAACGTCGGCCCTGCCGGTATGGTCATTGCGATCATCCGTGAGGACCTGATCCGCGAGGACCTCGATCCCAAGACGCCGATCTACATGATGTACAAGACCCATGCGGACGCGGGCTCCATGTATAACACGCCGAACTGCTGGGCCATCTATGTCTGCGGCAAGGTCTTCAAGTACCTCAAGAGCCTCGGCGGCCTGACTGCCATGCAGCACATCAACGAGGAGAAGGCAAAGGTCATGTATGACTTCCTCGATTCCTCCAAGATGTTCCGCGGCGCTGTCGATCCTGAGTTCCGCAGCCTGATGAACATCCCGTTCGTCACCGGTGATAAGGACCTCGATGCTGAGGTCGTTGCCTACACCAAGGCAGCCGGATTTGAGAACCTCAAGGGCCACAAGTCGGTCGGAGGCCTGCGCGCTTCCACCTACAATGCCATGCCGAAGGAAGGCGTGGAGGCCCTCGTGGAATGCCTGAAGAAATTTGAAGCCGAGCACTGATCGGCCGCTTTGAAAGGAGAACCTGCCATGCGTATTCTCGTTACTGATGGAATGGATAAGACCGCGCTGGAGACCCTGCGCGCGAAGGGCCACGAAGTGGTCGAGCAGTTCTACGCGCCCGAGGAGCTGGGCGAGGCCATCCGCGACTTTGACGTCGTGGTCGTCCGCTCTGCCACCAAGGTGCGCGCCAATCACATCGATGCTGCGAAGGGCTCCCGCCTGAAGCTCATCATCCGCGGCGGCGTCGGCGTCGACAACATCGACGTGGCCTATGCCGAGGCAAACGGCATCGCCGTGAAGAATACCCCGCGTGCCTCCTCCAACTCCGTTGCGGAGCTGGCGCTGGCCCATATGCTCTCCTGTGCACGCTTTGTGTCCATCGCCGGTCACACCATGCGCGAGGGCAAGTGGGAGAAGAAGGCCTATGGCAAGGGCGTCGAGCTGGGCGGCAAGACTCTCGGCGTCATCGGCTACGGCCGCATCGGTCAGGCGCTGGGCCGCATGGCGCAGGGCCTCGGCATGAATGTCGTTGCCTATGATATCTACCATGTCGAAGGCATCGAGTGCGAGACCATGCACTATGTCACGATGGACGAGCTGCTGGCGCAGTCCGACTTTATTTCGCTGCACACGCCCGCCATCGACGGCAAGCCCCTCATCAACCGCGAGAACATCGCGAAGATGAAGGACGGCGTCATCTTTGTCAACACGTCCCGCGGCAACAATGTCGATGAGGAGGCCCTGCTGGAGGGCCTGAACTCCGGCAAGATCCGCGGCGCCGGTCTGGATGTCTATGCCGAGGAGCCAGCGAAGAACGAGGCCCTGCTGAACCATCCGAACGTCTCCTGCACGCCGCACATCGGCGCTGCCACGAAGGAAGCGCAGAAGCGCATCGGCATGGAGATCGTCTCCATCATCGATAATCTGTGACCCCCGGGCCGGAAGCCCGCTAAATTAAAATATTTAAGGGAGTATGAATGCACATGAATGCCTATGTTGAGCGCGTCATCGAATCTGTTCGCCAGAAGCACGGCAATGAGCCCGAATTTGTTCAGACCGTTGAGGAAGTGCTCTCCTCGCTTTCCCCTGTGATCGATAAGCATCCCGAGTATGAGAAGGCTGACCTGCTGGGCCGCATCGTCGAGCCGGAGCGTATGTTCACCTTCCGCGTGGTCTGGATGGACGACAATGGCGCATATCACACCAACATCGGCTATCGCTGCCAGTTCAACGGCGCGATCGGTCCGTACAAGGGCGGCCTGCGCTTCCAGAAGAACGTTTATCCCGGCATCATCAAGTTCCTCGGCTTTGAGCAGATCTTCAAGAACTCCCTGACTGGCCTTCCCATCGGCGGCGGCAAGGGCGGTTCCGACTTTGACCCGGCCGGCAAGTCCGATGCCGAGGTTATGCGTTTCTGCCAGAGCTATATGACGGCTCTGTACCGCTACATCGGGCCGGACATCGACGTTCCCGCCGGTGATATGGGCGTTGGCGGCCGCGAGATCGGCTACCTGTTCGGCCAGTATCG
Source organism: Clostridiales bacterium (assembly GCA_003525905.1). GTDB lineage: Bacteria > Bacillota > Clostridia > Oscillospirales > Oscillospiraceae > JAZOXB01. Next base: position 17,178 of record DQIA01000097.1, on the reverse strand, counting down.
CCGCCTGAAGGGCACGTTCGAGAACGGTGTCCTCACCGGCAAGGGCTTCAGCTACGGCGGCAGCCTGACCCGTCCGGAGGCGACCGGCTACGGCGCCATGTATTATCTGCAGGAAGTCCTCAAGCACGAGGGCGAAGAGATCCAGGGCAAGACCATCGCCTGCGCCGGCTTCGGCAACGTGACGTGGGGCATCTGCAAGAAGGCCCTGCATCTGGGCGCGAAGGTCGTTACTCTGTCCGGTCCTGACGGCTACATCTATGATGAAGAAGGCGTCTCCTCCAGCGAGGAGAAGGTCAACTACCTGCTCGAGATGCGCGCCTCCGGCCGCAACCGCGTGCAGGACTATGCCGACAAGTTCGGTGTCCCGTTCTTCCCCGGCGAGAAGCCGTGGGGCGTCAAGGCCGACGTGATCATGCCGTCTGCCATGCAGAACGACGTCAACATGGAGTCTGCCCAGAAGATCGTCGCCAACGGCGTGAAGTATTACATCGAAGTCGCCAACATGCCCACGACGAACGACGCCCTGTACTATCTGATGAGCCAGAAGAACATGGTCGTTGCTCCGTCCAAGGCTGTCAACGCAGGCGGCGTCGGCGTCTCTGCTCTGGAAATGAGCCAGAACTCCGAGCGTCTCGTCTGGACGGCGGAAGAGGTCGATGCACAGCTCCATAAGATGATGGTCAACATCCACAAGGTCTCCGCTGAGGCTGCTGAGGAGTATGGCCTGGGCTACAACCTGGTCGCCGGTGCGAACATCGCGGGCTTCCAGAAGGTCGCCAATGCCATGATGGAGCAGGGTATTTTCTAAGTCAACACTATGCAAAATCGCCGGGGCGCAGCTTGCTGCGCTCCGGCGTTTGACATTATGGGGGATCTATCAGGACAGACAGGGAAAGGGAACGACCGTTACAGGCACGCCCCGTGCGTGGAGCAGATGGACAAGATCGGCCGTCTGCAGCCACACCGTGGCGGTGTTGGTGTTCGGGTGGACCGCGATGCGCCCGCCCAGCAGAGCTTCGTCCAGATAGAGCGTGACATCGGGCGCGTTCAGCAGGGCCAGCGGCGTGACGGCTCCTGTCTCCAGCCACAGGATCTCGCGCAGCTCGTCCGCCGAGGCAAAGGACAGGGAGCGCAGCCCCTGCTGGCGCGAGAATGCTTTCAGGTCCACGCGCGCATGCGCCGTCAGCAGGAAATACCGGTGCGTCCGGCTCTCGCGCACAAACAGATTCCGTGCCTCGCATTCCGGGTGGGGGAGGGCAAGCCGTTCGGCTTCGTCCATGGTCAGCACGGCGGGATGACGCTGATATTCATAGTCGATGCCCTGCGTGGTCAGATAGTCAAGAATTTCCGCTTCGTTCATCTTTCGGCTCCTATTTCAGCTTCTTTCCCATTTCAATGCGGACCTCATGGCGCTCCGGGTCGTCGTTGGAGTAGGAATACAGGTCGAACCCGATGATCGAGAAGCCGTTCCGCTTGTAAAACGCGATCGCGTTTTCGTTGCAGGTCTGCGTCTCCAGAACGATCATCCGTGCGCCTGCGGCCTCTGCTGCTCTCTGGATGGTCTGCATCAGGAGCGTGCCGAGTCCCTTGCCGCGTGCGTTCTCCTCAAAAATGCAGATGTTGCTGATGCGGTACCGGTTGTTCCAGCTCTCCGGGGAGCCCTCCACATAGCCGAGCAGGCGGTCTCCTTCAAATGCGCCGAATGCTGTCGGCTCCTCGAGCCATTCGCCGAAGAATTCGTCGTCAAAGGACTTCTCCATCGGCGCATCCAACGGGACGTAACGGAACCGGAATCCGTCCTCCGCAGCGCAGATGTCGTAGTAGCCCGTTGTCCGGTAGCGGGTCGTGAATTTTTGCCCGGCGTAGACTGCCGGGTCAAGCTGTCTGATCTCCATCGATCGTGCCTCCCTGCATGGAAGTGTGATAAAAACGAAAAAATCCTGCCGGGTGTTTTGGCAGGATGCTATATGGAAAGGAAGCCCTGGTGCATGCGTGAGTTCCCGCCGCCGCGGCGATATCACAAGCCGGAGCAGCGGTATTTCACCCAACGGAAAGGTGGATTTTACTGAAAAACGCACTTGCGAAAAGCAAGTGCGTTTTTCTTGGCGGAGTGAGAGAGATTTGAACTCTCGCGCGCTTTTTACACGCCTACTCCCTTAGCAGGGGAGCCCCTTCGGCCTCTTGGGTATCACTCCAGGTCGAATGCAGAGAGGAGAATCTGGCGGAGAGAGTGGGATTCGAACCCACGGCGCATTGCTGCGTCACTGGTTTTCAAGACCAGCTCCTTAAACCGCTCGGACATCTCTCCGAATCATTAAGCTCGATTATTCTACCATGCCGTGCGCTATTTGTCAAGATAAATCTGTCAAATTTCCTCGTTCCGGCAGCAGCGCAGCCCAAGCAGCAGGCACACCAGCAGAGGCCACGGCCCGGCGTGCCAGCAGAGCGTCAGATATCCGGCGCATGCCAGCAGGAGCGCGCCGCAGAGGAGGCAGACGCCGCGCTCGGCCCAGACCGCTGCACGCAGCGGCAGCAGCGTCCGCAGCACGGCGCGCAGCAGCCGTCCGCCGTCGAGCGGGTAGAAGGGGAGCAGGTTATAGGCCAGCAGGCAGAAATTGACCAGCGCAAAGCGCGGCAGTGTGCGCGAGAAGGCCAGCAGCAGGGCCAGATTCATCGCCGGTCCGGCCGCAGCGGCGAGCAGCTCGTCCCGGTAGCGCAGCGGCCCCGTCCGCAGCACCGCGCCCTGCAAGCCGAGGCAGAGACTATGTACCGGCTGCCGCAGCCAGAGCAGCATGGCCAGATGCCCGGCCTCATGCAGCGCGGCCGCGCAGACGAAGGGGAGGAAGGTCCCGGCGGGGTCGAAATAGAACCACGCGCACAGCAGCGCGACGAGCCCCGGCTCAATCCGGAGCGGAAGCTTCGAGATTTTCACAGAACACCTCCACGGCCTCTCCGAGGCTGCCGCCGCCCGATAGCGTGCCGAGCAGTCCGGAAACGGCGCGGCTGATCTCATTGCCCGGCTCGCCGGAGATCCATGCCCCGATGCGCCGCCCGGCTTCCGGCAGGAACAGCTTGAGCGCCAGCGCGGCGCAGACCAGAAGCAGGCAGATCCGAACGTTTCTTCGCATACGCCGCAGCATGGCCACGCCCCCTTCCCAGAAAATTATATGAAGTTTTCCGGAAATTATACTTTGGGTCTTGACAAATGGGAAAAATGTGCGTATAATATTCATGCTTTCGGGGTGTGGCGAAGTTTGGTATCGCGCTTGGTTCGGGACCAAGAGGCCTCGGGTTCGAATCCCGACACTCCGACCAAAAAATCCTGCTGATCGATCACGATCGGCGGGATTTTTGCTGTACATGGACAGTTTTGTAAGCTCGGAGCGTCCAATGTATTTGACTTGCTCGATGGACTATGCTATGATGATCCCGGATGAAGCCTGAGCCGCAACCGGTGAAATGGCGGCGGTCAATCCCTTGCAGTATCGCAGCTATTACCACGATTCCGAGACGGGGTTCTACTACCTCCAGTCCCGGTATTACGACCCGGAGATCTGCCGCTTCATCAATGCGGACAGCTACGCCTCTACCGGCCAGAGCTACCTTGGCTACAACACCTTTGCTTACTGCGGAAATGATCCTGTAAACCGCACCGATGCCGATGGCGAGTTCTGGGATACGGTTTTTGATATCGTTTCTCTGGGCTTCAGTATTGCGGATGTCATCCAGAATCCGTCTGACCCCTGGGCCTGGGCCGGACTGGTCGGTGACGTGATTGACCTCATCCCGTTTGTTACCGGCGTCGGAGAACTTACCAAAGCCGCAGGTGCTGTTGCGGATGCTGCAAATGTTATTGATGATGTCTACGATACGGCAAAGGCGGTAGACAACGTTGTTGATGCTGGCCAATCGGCGAAGAAAGGCTGGAAAGTCGGAGACGATATTTCCAATCTCACCAGTGCAGGAAAGACGCCCTCGTGGGATACGGTAAGAAGTCGATATTGGAAGAATCAAGCCGCGAATCCGTCAGGAAGCCAGCTATATAAACGGACAACAGAAAACATTGACAGAATGAAGCTCGGGCGTGCACCCCTTGACATCAATAACAAACCAATCAATTTGCACCATGTGCAAGGGAAGGCAAACAATATGTATGATTTTATCGAAATGACGCAGTCGGCGCATCAGGCATTTCATAAGACATACGGGTACAAGAACTTCCCCAATATATTAAAAATGGGCATTATGTAGGAGGTACTATGCAGATCGTATTTGACTTCATCGCCGGAGATATTCCCTTCGATGAATTTTGGGACGCCTATTGTGCCGACCTCAAAATTGGAAAGTGGTTGGACGGTATTGCTGATTTCAGTCAAGAACCGCCTCCGCAAATATGTAAGGATATTATGCTTCTTGGAATTTACCGTACCGTGCAAAGCGACTATCATGGACATATAAGCCAATTTATTTCTGCCGACTACGCAGCGATGAAAAATGGCTTAATGGATATGAACCAACGGTATTATCTATTCAGCTTAGTTGAAACAGCTGTCGTGGCTGCGTTTCCTCATATTAAGCGGACAAAACGATATAAAAAGGACCATGAATACCTCACAAAAGCAATGGGACAATCAATCGGCGGTAAAGAAGTTGCAGACTATGCATTTGCAATTTTAAAGCAATTTGGAGAAACAATGAAAACGATAGACCGTATAAAGGCCGGTAAAGAAGCACTCTGGAAAGCTTTTCACATCAAGGATCGGAAATTTCCTCGCTGGGCGCAGGAGGCCGATTGGCCTATGGGCAAGAATTCGCCCATGGAGTATCTTGGTCAGCGCCGGGACGGAGAACTGGTAGAGCTGCGCTTCCGGGATGTAGACACCGGTGAAGAACGTACCGTGGAGCAGTATTATTAAGGCACGTGTCTTGTTGTTAGTGATGGCGAGGTCAATCATGAAATTTTCTGACTTTTTCTGGCCGGACAGTTCCTTGGAGCAGATCAGAATTTGCTATGATGTCGCGGAGTTGATTATCTGGAATTGCAACACAAATTGCAAGGTCATTGTGCAATGCAAAGGCTTCATAGGTATGACAGATTTATGTATCTGGGATGATCAAATCATTCTCCAGGCGGAATGCCGGAATATGCCTTGGTCCGACGTGATCCGCTCTCAGGATACCTTCCTGCAATCCCTATGTAAAGCATACCCACATTCCTCACAGTGGGACGAAAGACGGCTCGAGGATGGTGTGGTGGTGTTAAGCGTTCTTTTAGCAAATCACATTCGCTTCCGCCTGTATTGCCAACGGATTGACGTAGCTATCTGTGGAAAACATGCCGATAGCAACTGAAGCTGAAGAAAGCGTATCGCTATGAGCGCGAAAAACTCCTAAGGATTAATCATGAAATTGGAAATGGAACGCAATAACGCCTCCGTCCTCGTGTACTATGGGGTCGAAGATCGATCTGCCGATTGTCAGACTTTTCTCTTCAGAACAGGAGAACCAGTTAAAGTTGATGTTCTTCCGCAAATTGCACCAGTATATTGTCTGCTCTCTGTCAGTGTGTCTGCATTGCAGAAGCGGCTCCCCCCCGCTTCTGTTGTGAGGCGCTTATATGGCTGGCTTGATGCAACGTGTGTTTATGAATTTAACGCACACAGTAGGGAAAAACGAATCGGTCTGTTTTTGCTCCCGCAACATACAGCGCAGACAGCCTTTCAGATGTTTCCGCAGTACGCCTATTCCCTTGTGTTCTTTGCAGCCACATCGGATATTGATTCGCTGATTATGAAAATTTCCAATCACGATCTTTCTGAGTTTATGGGGGCGCCGGAACTTTGGCAGATTGCAATTACATCAAATGCAACTTTAATTCATTGCATCAACGGGTGGGACGGCTATTCTATAAATTATATTTCGAAAAGCGGCGCTGGATGGACGATATAGCAGCTTGCCGAGAAGGCCCTTCAGGCTTTTTTCGACAGGCCGCCTCAAAATTGCAAAATCAAATTTTGCAATTGTTTTGCAATTTTGCCGCTGCGGCGGGAAGCCGCGGCAGCTTCCGGAAAAGCGCCGACTGCCCCGGGGAGCGCGGAGAACATCTTGACAATCATCCCGTGCCTCCCTTATAATGAAACACAGAATCAAATGGACAAAAGGAGGCAAATGATGCGCGTATCGAAGTTTTCGGACATGATCCCGGCGGTCGTGACGCTTGCCGTGTTCACTGGCGCTCTGGTGCTTTTCCCGGGGAAGGGCCTTTTCGTCTATCCGGTGCCGGCCTACATCGTGTTCGCGCTGTGCGAATGCATGGCGCTGCTGAACGTCTGGGCGCTCGGGAAGTACTATGTCCTGACAGATCAGGGCATCGAGCACAAGTTCCTCGGCATTCGCTACCGCACGACGCAGTGGGACGAGATCGGCGATGTGATGCGTAGCAGGCATCCGCAGCGCACGCAGGGAAAGGAGCAGGTGCTCGTCATTACGCGGAAGGGCGCAAAGGTCCTGCGCGAGGATGCCTTCGCCGGGTCAAAGCTGTTCTATCCGCAGTTTGTGCCCGGCTGGATCAGGGGAGACCGGTTTGTCATCCGCCTGACCGATGTGCGCAATGCCGACAAGATCCTGCCGTATGTGCAGGCGCGTTATGGCAGGCTGGACTATGACTGCTTTGCGGAGGACGGAGCCCTGAAATGACCGGAGTGGAGCTGCTGCAAAACGGCATAGGGCGCACACTGGGTTTCCTCGGCAGAGCGGGTGCGATGATCTCAATCACGCTGCTCTCGCGTGCGGAGGATGAGCCGGAGTATCAGATCCATATCGATACGGGCGTGTCGATCCTGCTGAACGGCGTGGCGTATACATCCTCGGCTGAGATCAACGATGATATGCCGTATGGCGTGTGCGAGTTCGATCAAAAAGCGGCGGCTCTGCTGGCATCCGGAGACGCATTCCGGCTGGAAAGGCTTTCCTATGACGAGGCGTATCTGCTGCATGTGATTTTTGACAATGGGCTGGAGCTGCACACACGCTCCACGCCGGGACTGTGCGAAGAAATGTGGCGGATTTTCCTGAGCTGGACGGCGGATATCCATCTGATCGGATACCCGGATGGCATCGTGGAGGAACTGCCCACGCTTTCACAGCGGGAGCTGGATGAAAGAAAGCGGCTCCTGTGCAGCACAGTGACTGCGTTGCGAAAGGAAAAAATTTTATGAAGAAGCTCGTTCTTGCCCTGCTGTTGATACTCCTCCAACTGTGCACCGCCTGTTCCGAGACGACCTATCATAGTAATGAGGAGATCGGCAGGGCATTCCAAAGGCACAAGAGCACTTTTGAAAATGTTGCGGTCTCGGCAGTTGGTGAAAACAGCGGCTATATCCACAAGCCAGATGCGGAAGGGCAGGAAACGGAGTGCGGCGATTCCGGCTGCAAGCTTATGGAAGCTGACGGGCTTCACATCCATTTGCAGCGCGAAATGTCGGATACGGAGCTGCGGCATATCGCTGAAGCGGCGCTTGCGTTGATGGAAAACGTTGATATTGAATCCATCTCCTTCTCGCAGGAGGCAGTTCGATTCCATCTCAAAGATGAAAGTGAGTATTCATGGGACCCGACCATTGTGTACTGGCGGGCGGACGATGCAGACGAGGGGAAAATCGGTTACGGCGAAGCTGTCTGCCGTCTGGCGGATCACTGGTATGCTGCACTGATCACGCGGTAAATCCAGCCGTGTCTCAAAATATGCCCAAAAGTGAAAATAAAGCAGGCTGCGTGGTTTATGCCGCGCAGCCTGCCTTTCGTATATTGATCATTCGCTCCGCAGAGCGATGACGGGGTCCTTTTTCGCGGCAATGCGCGACGGGATGAGGCCTGCGAGGAATGTCAGCAGCATACTGATCGCCACGAGGATAACAGCGGCCCCGGCCGGGAGGGCGGCCACTCCGCTCAGACCGCTCAGATGGTGGATGATCGCATTGAGCGGCAGGATGAGCAGCAGTGTGATGCCGATGCCGATGGCGCCTGCCGCAAAGCCGATGGTCAGCGTCTCGGCGTTGAAGACGCGGGAGATGTCGCGGCGGGAAGCGCCGATGGAGCGCAGAACGCCGATCTCGCGTGTCCGCTCCAGCACGGAGATATAGGTGATGATGCCGATCATGATCGACGAGACGACGAGCGAAACGGCGACAAAGGCAATGAGAATGTAGCTGATGGCGTTGATGATCGTCGTGATGGACGAGATCATCAGGCCGATATAGTCCGTGTAGGCCAACTGCGCGTCCTCGGGCAGGGTTTTGTTGTATTCCGCGATGCGGTCGGCGATCCGGTCCTTTGCCTCGAAATCCTTCGGGAAGAGGTTGATGGCCTCTGGGTCGTCCGGGTCGGAGACACCGAGGCGTTTGAGGTTGCCGGTGTAGGTCGCGCCGTCGGACTGCGAGAGCGCGGCGCGCATGAGCTGCGTGGCGATCGTGCCGTCGTCCATCCCGGCGGCCTGCATGGAGCTGACATAGCCCATGAGCTCCTGCTGCGCCTCTGCGGGAAGCTGCGCGGCATAGGCCAGCAGCTCCTCCATGGTGTAGGCGTCCTTCAGCTCCTCCTGCTCAAAGGGCAGACCGGTGAAGACGTCCACTGTGGGGTCTGCCTTCTGCTCGCGGACAATCTCCGCGCTGGTGACCTTGTCCAGCAGATGTGTCATCAGGTCGGCGCGGTAGCCGATCACGCCGCTCTGGCCGCTGGTCGTCGCGCCCTCGGCCGGGCGGAGAATGCCGACAACGGCGATTTCGTCTGAGCTGTTCAGCACATTCAGAAGATAGGCTTCGTCGTCCGACTTATCCACCCACTGTCCGTCCTGCCGGACGAAGCAGTCCGTGTTTGTCAGCAGACGGAAGCGCAGCGACAGAATGTCGTCATAGGAATAGCTGTGCACCGCGGTGTCGATGCTGACATCCTCACCGCGGGCCGCGGCCTCCACGGCGTCCTGCAGGGCCTGCGCATCGAGCAGGCCAAGCGTATAGAGCGTGTAGTCCGTGATGCGGTTGTCCTCGTTCACGAGAAGCACGACCTCGTTGTACTGCTCCGGCAGGCGGCCCGCGACGACGTCATACTGCGCCTTCAGCAGGTCTTCGTTGCCCGTGAGCTGCGTCCAGACGTCCATCTGCATGCTCTGGCCAAGCAGTGTGCCGGAGGTATCGGCGGGTATGACGCCGAGGTCGGAGAACAGCGTGCTGGGATTGACCTTCTGCAGGCCGTTGTCCGTGCGGTAGATCGTCAGGGGCGTGGAGTAGGTATAGGTGATGTCCGTCGTCAGCTCCTCCATGCCGCTCTCGCCGGAGTCGAGCCAGGCCTTGAAGTCGGCCAGGTTGTTCGTCTTGGAGCCCTGGATCATGGAGTCCATCATGCTCCCCATGACGCTGACGGAATAAAGCCGATCGGGGTCCTGCCCGTCGATGCTCTGCTCAACATCGGCCTGCATGTTCATCATGGACGAAAAGTCCACGGTGTTTTTCTGGATCGTCAGGGGATAGGACGAGAGCGTCTCGCGCTCCATGCGGTCGATGAGCGACTGCACGCCGCTTGAGAGCGACAGAATGAGCGCGATGCCGATGATGCCGATGGAGCCTGCAAAGGCAATGAGGATCGTGCGGGCCTTCTTCGTCATCAGGTTGTGAAGGCTCAGCGACAGCGCCGTCAGGAACGACATGGACGTCCTGCCCGTGCGGGCCGGGCGCGGAGCCTGCGGTTCGTCTGCCGTGCAGGGCTGCGTGTCATCCACGACACTGCCGTCCAGCAGACGGATGATGCGGGTGGAATAGCGCTCGGCCAGCTCCGGATTGTGCGTGACCATGATGACGAGGCGGTCGCGCGCGACCTCCTTGAGAATTTCCATGACCTGCACGCTCGTCTCGGAGTCCAGCGCGCCGGTCGGCTCGTCCGCCAGCAGAATGTCCGGGTCGTTGATGAGGGCGCGGGCGATGGCGACGCGCTGCATCTGGCCGCCGGACATCTGGTTTGGCCGCTTGTGCAGCTGATCGCCGAGGCCGACCTTCTCCAGCACGGCAATGGCGCGGGCACGGCGCTCCTTGCGGGAAACGCCGGAGAGCGTCAGAGCCAGCTCGACGTTTGCCAGCACACTCTGGTGCGGGATGAGATTGTAGCTCTGAAAAACAAAGCCGATGGTGTGGTTGCGGTAGGCGTCCCAGTCCCGGTCGCGGTACTGCTTTGTGGAGACACCGTTGATGAGCAGGTCGCCTGCCGTATAGCGGTCCAGACCGCCGATGATGTTCAGCAACGTCGTCTTGCCGCAGCCGGACGGACCGAGAATGGAGACAAATTCATTGTCGCGAAAGCGCAGGCTCACGCCGCGGAGCGCGTGCACGCACTCTGTGCCGCTGCGGTAATCCTTTGTGATCGCTTGGAGTTCCAGCATAAATTATGATACCCTTCCCATAGAATACATCATATTATTATACCGGCCGCCCGGGGAAAAGGCAAACCGCGCGGCCAAAATTCACGGATTGTTCAGAATCGGGGGAGAAATTATGCAGGATTCGCTTCTGGCGCGCGTGGGCGAGGCTGTGTGGGGCTGGCCGATGATGGCACTGTTTCTGGGGACGGGCATCTGGTACATGCTTCGCCTGCGCGGCCTGCCGCTGCGGCGGCTCGGGCAGGCACTGCGCGCGATCTTCCGCGGCGGGGAGAGCGCGGACGGCATCTCGCCCTATGCCGCGCTGTGCACGGCCCTTGCCGCCACGATCGGCACGGGCAATATCGTCGGCGTGGCCACGGCGCTGGCCGCGGGCGGGCCGGGCGCTCTGCTGTGGATGATGGTCGCGGCGCTGTTCGGCATGGCGACGCAGTATGCCGAGGGCTATCTTGCGGTGCGCTACCGCAGGCGGCAGGGCGGGAAATGGCTCGGCGGGCCATTCTGCTACATCGAGCAGGGGCTGGGCTGGCGCTGGCTCGCCGTGACGTTCGCGGTCGTCGGGGCGGCGGTCGGCCTGCTCGGCGTGGGCACAGTGGCGCAGGTCAACAGCATCACGACGGCGGTCGAGGGCTTTTTCGACCCGCTGAAGCGCAGCGTCGCCATGACGGCCGGCGGGAACGCCGTGACCTGGGCGGCTGTCATCGCGGGCGGTCTGACGGTCCTGTTCTCCGCCATGGTGCTGCTCGGCGGAGCGGACCGCATCTCGCGTGTGTGCTCGCTCGTCGTTCCGCTGATGTCCGCCGTGTATGTCCTCTGCTCTGTGCTCATCCTTGTGCGCTGCCGGGCGCAGATCCCGGCGGCGCTGCGTCTGATCGCGGTCTCAGCATTTTCTCCGCGCGCTGCCGCCGGCGCAGCGGGCGGGCTGACAATGCGGCGCATCCTGCGCATGGGGATCGGCCGCGGCGTTTTTACGAATGAGGCTGGCCTCGGCTCCACGCCGATCGCAGCGGCCTGCTCCAGCAACGAGGATCCGGTCCGGCAGGGTCTTGTGACCATGACGGGGACGTTCCTCGACACCATCGTCATCTGCTCCTTGACCGGCCTGTGCTTGGTCGTGACAGGTGCGTGGTGTGCGCCGGGGCTCGCAGGCTTCCGCATCACGGAGCAGGCGTGGCGCGCGGCGCTGCCATGGCCTGCGGGGCTGTCGTCGTTCCTGCTGCTGGCCTGCCTGGTCTTCTTTGCATTCTCCACGATCATCGGTTGGAATTTTTATGGCGAGCAGTGCCTGCGCTACCTGACGGGCGGCTCGCAGCGGGCGCAGCGCCTGTACCGATGGTGCTATCTTGCCGCGCTCTGCACTGCGCCGCTTTTGTCCGTGAAGGCGGCGTGGGAACTGGCAGATATCCTCAATGCGTGCATGGCCCTGCCGAATCTCACGGCCCTGCTGCTGCTCTGGAGACAGGTCGTCGAAGGGAGCAGGCGTCCTGCGGGAAAAACGTAATTATGTAAATTAGTGCTTGCAATCCGCCGGAATTCTGATAGAATGAGAGAGAAAAAACTGTCGAAAGAGGTGGACTGCCTATGGAATTTTCAAGCCTGTATTTCCTCTATCTGTTTCTGCCGCTGACGCTGCTGGTCTATTTTCTGGTGCCCGGCCTGCGGCTGAAGAATATCGTCCTGCTGGCGGCCAGCCTGCTGTTCTATGCCATGGGGCAGCCGGTCTATGTGCTGCTGCTCGTTGGCCTTTCCTATGCAAACTTCGCCATGGCCCGGCGGATCCGTCCGGGGAAGCGTAATACGCTCCTCCTACCGGTCGTCGTCAATCTGGCGGTGCTGGGCCTGTTCAAATATCTGGACTTCTTCCTCGGCATCTTCGGCATCACCGTCGCGGACGGCGGCGTGATGCTTGCCGCGCTGCGCGGCATTACGAACGGCCTGAATTCCATCGGCTTCGCCTTCCGGTCGCCGACGAGCGCCCTGCCCCTCGGCCTGTCGTTCTATGCCTTCCAGGTTATCTCCTATGTGGCGGATGTCTATCGCGGTAAGGTCAAGGCGGAGCGTTCGTTCTTCAATCAGCTGCTCTACCTCTCTATGTTCCCGAAGATGATGCAGGGCCCCATTGTGCGCTATGAGCAGGTTGCCCGGCAGCTCATGGACCGCCGCACCACGCCGCGCGCGGCCTTCGAGGGCGCACAGCGCTTTATCATTGGCCTTGCCAAGAAGGTCCTGCTTGCCGATTATGCGGGCAAGGTCGTTGCGTCGCTGAGTACCGGCGGCGGGAACGGCACGTTCGTCGGCGCATGGCTCGCTGCGCTGATGTTCATGTTCCAGATCTATTTCGATTTCTCCGGCTATTCCGATATGGCCATTGGCCTTGGCCGCATCTTCGGCTTCCGCTACTGCGAGAACTTTGACTTGCCGTACATCTCCACATCCATCACGGAGTTCTGGCGCCGCTGGCATATGTCGCTCGGCAGCTTCTTCCGCGATTATGTCTACATCCCGCTCGGCGGCAACCGCCGCGGCAAGGCTCGCCAGATCCTCAATCTGCTGGCTGTCTGGGCACTGACGGGCCTGTGGCACGGCGCAAGCTGGAACTTTGTGCTGTGGGGCCTGTATTTCTTCGTGCTGCTGTCCATCGAAAAGCAGATCGCCCCGAAGCTGGAAACGCTCCCGTTTATCGTGCGCAACCTCGTGACGATGTTCTTTGTGCTCATCGGCTGGGTGCTGTTCATGAATACGTCGCTCTCCGGCATCGGCTCGGCATTTGCCGCCATGTTCGGCGGCGGAACGAGCTTTGCTGGCTCAGGTGTTTCGCTGCAGCTCAAAAACTCGCTGCCGCTGCTCCTGACCTGCCTCATCGGTTCGTCCGTGCTTCCGCGCTGGTTCGGCTTTATCTGGAGCGGCCTGTTCGGCATGGGGCGTTCCGACCGCCGCGGCGCCGTGACGGTGAAAAAGGGCATTTACCTTGCCAGCGTCTTTCTGTTCCTCATCCTGCTGCTGTGGCTGTGCACGGTGTCCCTTGTCGGTTCGACGAGTTCGCCGTCCATGTATGCGCAATTCTGACTCCCGGAGGTGCTCTGCATGAAACGAATCTACACCATCCTGTCCTGCCTGCTGCTGGCCGGCATGCTCTGCATCGGCCTGTATGCCCTGCTGGACAAGGATGCGACCTATTCCGAATCCGAGCGGCGCAAGCTGAAGACCCGCCCGAAGCTGACGTTCTCCGCCATGCTCGACGGCAGCTACGCCTCGGATTACCGCGACTATTTTGCCGATACGTTTCCGAACCGCGAAAAGCTGATGAATGCGAACCGCTCGCTCAACGGCTTCTATTACTTCAGCGGCGGCTCGAAGGACGGCGCGCAGCTCGTCATCAATATGAACGGCGGCGCAGCCAACCACGGCGAAGCCCTGCCGTCGACGGACGATACGACGCCCTCGTCCTCGACCCAGCCCAGCGGGACGAGCGGGACGGCCACCGACTCCACCGAGCCGACGGAGCCGACTCAGCCCACCCAGACGCAGGATCCCGACGCTGCTGCAGAGGAGCTCGGCTCCGTGCTCGTCGTGGGCGACCGCGCCATGGAGGTCCCCTATGGCGACAAGGACACCATCCGCTCCTATGCCGATGCGGTGAACGACATTGCTGCGAAGCTTGGCAGCAGCGTGCGCACGTTCTCCATCGCCGTGCCGAATGCGGCCGCGTTCTACGCCCCGGCGGAGAACCAGCACATGCTGCAGACGGACATGATCGCGGCGTGCTATGACCGCCTGAAGGAGCTCAAGAGCACGGCGATCGCGGTCGATGCCTACAGCAAGCTTGAGGCACACAAGGACGAATACCTCTACTTCCGTTCGGACCACCACTGGACGGCCCTCGGCGCCTATTATGCCTACACAGCCTTCTGCGAGAGCGCGGGCCTCAAGGCCGAGCCGCTGAGCAAGTTTGAAAGCGGCGAATACACCGGCTTCCTCGGCTCGCTCTACAGCGCCATTAAGGCCTATCCCCAGAGTCAGGCCCTTGCGGACAACCCGGACACTGTGCAGTTCTGGCGCCCGTTCGTCGATCTGGACACGAAGTGGTACCCGGATGCGGAGTTCTCTATGGAATATTTCGGCGGCACGCTTTGCAAGGTGGACGACACGTCGAACAAATACCTGACATTCCTCGGCGGCGACCATCCCATCACCGTCATCAAGACAAATGTCGACGGCCCGGTGTGCATGATCCTCAAGGAGTCCTACGGCAACGCCTTCACGCCGTGGCTCACGAGCCACTACAGCAAGATCATCGCCATCGATCCGCGCGAATTCAACCGCGACGGCAAGCCCAGCCTCGACCTGGCCGCCTTTGCGAAGGAACAGGGCGTGAACGACTGCATCGTGCTGGACTATCCCATCATGCTGAATTCCGATTCCTACATCACCTGGCTCGAGCGCCTCGTTGACTGAGTAATACTGTCTCCTAAAGCGGAAGCCGCCCGGCTTCCGCTTTTTTGTACCCCTCAGCAAAATAGTGAATAAATGTGAAAAATAATTCTGTATATTTTTATTCAAATTAAACAAATCTTAAGAAATCCTTACGGGTATCTCCCTTGTTCTGCCGGGGCGGAAATGGTATACTCAGGCTGCAAAAAAGGGAGGGAAAACAGATGAACACATCGATCGGAAAACGGCTGGCTCTGCTCCTGTCTGGCGTTCTGCTTCTGACCGGCTGCTATGCCGCGCCTGCGGCTGAAAGCGTCCGGCAGGGGAGCACGCCGCCGGAGAGCGCGCAGCCAACTCAGCCGCCCGCGGCGGAGACCGCCATCACGACTTACCCGGTCCCGGAGGAAAATCTTCTGGTCTCCATCAACATGGCCGATTCGCCGTCGACCGGCGGGTTCTGGCAGTGGGATATGATGCTCCATCCCTATATTGAGGCCTACGATCCTGTGACCCGCACAGCCTATGTTCCGTGTTATCAAAGCGGCTGCCGGCACAATGACAGCACCTGCAGCGCCTGCTTCGGCAACCTGAGCGCGCTGGCAGAATATCGGGACAGCCTCTATGCGCTCGTCCAGCAGGACGGCGAGTCAGCAGCGTCGCTCGTCTCGCGGCCGCTCTCCGGCGGGGCGCTCCGGGTCCTTGCAAGCTGGGAGCCGGAGAACGAGGGCGAGGAATACCGCTGCACGCTGCGCTGTATTTCCTTCGGGAAGGCCTATCTCACCGTGACCAGAGCCGCCTATCTGCCGGAAGACGGCCAGCTGACGCGGGACGAGCAGGAAAACCGCCTTGTCTCCGTTGATCTGCAGACGGGAGAGGAGGCGACGATCCTCGAACATGCCGAAAATTATGACCTGTACGGCGTCTGGGGCGACTGCGCCGTTTTTCAGGTGCAGGAAACGGCAGAGGGCGCGCCGGACTTTGCGGACTGGGCCGCGCAGCAGCCGGAGGAGGCCTCGTGGGACGAGTACGAGCGGCTCTATATCCGCTATCGCATCCTTTCGCGGGACCTGAGAACCGGGGTGGAAACGACGATCGTGGACGGGTCGGAGCCTTTTGTCTGGTCGGCGGATCCGCATAGGAGCTGGGGAAAATATGCCGTGTATCAGGTCGGTCGCAGCGTTTATGTCTACGACATGGAGACACAGGAGACCAAAAAGCTCTTCACCCACGAGCAGGAACGGAAATTCTACAACTATCTGCTTCTGGACGGCCATGCGATCGTCCTGTGCGGAACGGAGAACGCCTGTAATGCCTGGGCGGTCGACCTTGCGGACGGCTCCGTGATCGAGCTGGATACCCGCGGCGAGAACGCGATGCCGTTCTCTGCGCATTATGAGTGCGACGGGTATTTCGCCGGTTTGCTGAGCAATTCGCCCGGAAATTACGAGCTGTGTCATATCAGCAAAGAAGACTTTTACCGAAGCAATTATGACGGAGCGTTCCGCTGACAGGCTGCAATGAATATTCGTTAAAATATACAAGATTTAAGACAATAACGTAAACGTTTCCAACAAAATCTACAAAAATTTGTGGATAATTTCGCCAAGACCTCTTGCACTGAAAATTCAGAAGTGATATACTCAGGCTACAAAATGTATCAAGAGATGAAAATTCTGCGGAGACCTCTGCAGTGGGAATTCTGTACGAAAGGCAACGGTGATTCCAATGGTCGAATAGAGGCGGGAGCGGCAGAGAAGAAATCGTTCGCTGTTGGCTCCCATCTGGTATAGTCTAGTTGAATGGGAGGCGGAACATATGAAGAGACGCTTTTTGGCCTTTATGGTTTGCATGGCAGTGCTGCTGGCTTCCTTTACGGGATGCTATTCTGCTAAGAAGGATGGCCCCTCGACTGCATCGTCCGCGCAGACTGCGCAGTTGGGTTCCGGCAGCGGAACAGAGGAATCCGTAGAGATCAGGACTTATGTGCTTCCAGAGGAAAATGTACGGGCGGATTCCATATATGTTCCGTCTCCCTCGACCGGCGGCTTTTGGACATGCGCAGTGTTCAATGCAAAAACGATCCAGGCCTATGACCCGACGACGAAAACGGCCTATTTTCCCTGCTATCAGGCGGGCTGCAAGCACAATGACGAGTCCTGCACGGCGAATTTCGGCGGGGTGATCTCCGGGTTTGCAGAGTATCGGGGCAATTTCTATGCTATGATCTACTATAACGATGATACTGCGTCGGCATTTGTTACGCGTCCTGTCTCCGGCGGCCCGCTTCGAATCCTTGCAAGTTGGGAACCGGAAAATGAAAACGA